>DAORMO010000087.1:2314-12438 GCA_035440585.1 Terricaulis sp. | reverse complement strand
CCTAGGGGATGGGGCTGGGCCTGATCTCTCCAAGCTCAGCTATATCGCCCGGGCCATCACCCCGCCTTACCGGGAGCGGCGCTTTGACGCCCGGTTTTTCATGGCCGACGCTGAGCAGGTGCTGTGCGATGATTGCCCCGTCGCGGGGGAAGAATTGCTGCATATTCGGTGGTTTAGCCTCGATGAGGCCGAGAGCTTGGATCTGCCTTCGATCACCCGGTTTGTGATTAAGGAGGTCCGCGCGCGGCTGGAGGGGGAGGCGCGCAAGCCCCCCTTCCTGCGCTTTGTGCGCGGGGCGCATGTGATGGATCGCCTGGGTTGAGCGGAGCCGGTTGACTTCCCCGCCGCGATCCGTATTTTCCCGCGCTCTTTCTTACCCCTCTTTTGAGAATTTCGGGCCCGCGCCATGGCTAAGCCGACTGTTATCAAGATCCGTCTGAACTCGACCGCGGACACGGGCTATTTCTACGTGACCAAGAAAAACCCACGTACGAAGACCGAGAAGCTCAAGTTCAACAAGTACGACCCGATTGCGAAGAAGCATGTCGAGTTCGTCGAAGGCAAGATTAAGTAATCTTGCCGCTTACCCTTTCGGGTAAAGGATCATTTGCGTGCAGCGGAAAAGCGCCATCGCTTTTCCGCTGTTTTCGTTTGTCACCACCGCGTCCCAGACTTGGCTGGAGCGGCCGCCGTGCACGAGTTTGGCTTCGGTTTTCACCCCTTCGCCGACGCGCGCGGTGCCGAGGAAATTGGATTTGAGCTCCACCGTGGTGAAGCCGCTCGCCCCCTCGGGCAGCGAGATGAAGCAGCCATAGCCGGAGGCGCTGTCAGCGAGCGCGATCACGCTGGCGGCGTGCAGGAAGCCGTTGGGCGCCATGTGATGGTCAGCCGCCAGGAAGCGGCCGCGGATAAAGCCGTGCCGCGCTTCCAGCCATTCGAGGCCAAGATGATCTGGCAGCTTGCCCGCTTGGCGCTCCGTCAACGGGCCGACATAATCGATTTCGCTCATCCTTCACCTCTCGCTTTCTGCTAGCATGGCGCCATGACGCTCCGACAAGTCAAAGCCGCAGTGCTGATGATTGGCGATGAATTGCTTTCTGGCCGCACCCAGGATGTGAATCTGCGCGCGATCGCCAAATTTCTCGCGCCGCTGGGCGTGCAGGTGACTGAGGCGCGGGTGGTGGCTGATGCGCCCGAAGAGATCTTCGCGGCGGTGAACGCGCTGCGCGCCAAATACGATTATCTCTTCACCACCGGCGGGATCGGGCCCACGCACGATGACAAAACCGCAGACGCGGTGGCCGCTGCGTTCGGCGCGCCTATCGGCGTGCGCGACGATGCGCGCGCGATTTTGGAGGCGCATTATAAAGGCGCGGCCAATCTCAATGACGCGCGCCTGCGTATGGCGCGCATCCCCGATGGCGCTGAGTTGATCGCAAACCCTGTTTCAAAGGCGCCGGGCTTTATGCTGGGCAATGTGTTTGTGCTGGCGGGCGTGCCGTCTATCATGCGCGGCATGCTGGAAGATATCGCGCACCGGATCGAGGGCGGGGCGGTGGTGCGCGCGGTGACGGTGCGCGCCCAGGGCGTGCGTGAAGGCGCGATTGCGCAAGGGCTTGCTGCTCTGGAAGCTGCTGCGCCGCAGGTTTCGTTTGGATCGTATCCGTGGTTCACGCCCGACGGGTTTGGCGTGCATCTTGTGGCGCGCACCGCCGATGAAGCGGCGCTCGCACAGGCGGGGGCTGACCTGATGGATTTGCTGCGCGCGCAGGGCGCGGCGCCAGAAATCGTGCCGGACGAAGCTTAGGCTGGCGCGCGCGTCCAGATCGCCAGCGTGACGTCGCAGCGATGTTCAAAACCGAGCTTGCGATAAAGCGCGATCGCGCTTTCGTTGGCGGCGTAGGCGTGCAGGAAGGGCGTATCGCCTTCCGCCGCAATGCGCGCGCCGATGACGCGCATCAGCGCGCCGGCAAGTCCGCGCCCGCGTAAATCGGGATGCGTGCACACCGCGCTCATTTCGACAAAGCCATCTAGCTTCATCCGCTCACCGGCCATGGCGATCAGCTTGCCGCCTTCGCGGACGCCGATGAAGCGGCCCATTGTGTGCGTCTTGGCGCGGAAGGGGCCGGGGCGCGTGAGCTCGGCCAGCGCCTGCATCTCGGGCGCGTCGGCCTCGCCAAGCGGCTCACATGCGATGTCATCGCCGCCGGGCAGGCGCGCCCACACCATCTGCACGCCAGGGGCGCTCATGCTCTGGGCAACGCCTTCAGGCGGCGCAGGCGGGGCGCGCTGCAGCAGCGCCATTTCATCGCCTACATGCGTGAGCGCACAGAGCGCGGCGAGGGCTTCGGCCCCGCCATCGCGCGCCGCCGCAAACGGGCTGACAGCTTCGTCATAGCGCCGCGCCAGCGCTGCGCCCTGCGCCAAAGCCGCGTGCGGCCCGTTCAGCGCGAACCAGGCGGGGCAATCAAGCGGATGCGCATAAGCGGCCATTGGTGACATCTAGGCGCCGGGGCCGGCGCTGTGAAGCTTGCGCTAAGCCGCCCAAGCCCCTTATCTCCCCCGCGTGCGAGCGTGGCGAAATCGGTAGACGCACCGGACTTAAAATCCGTTCGCCGCAAGGCGGTGCGGGTTCAAGTCCCGCCGCTCGCACCAGCCTTCGCGGCGCGAAGCGAAGCGCAGGAAGCCCTCCGGAGCCTTGGCGTAGGCGGGCTCTCCTCCAACCGCGCCGCTTCGGATGGCTAACGCCGCTCCGTCGCTACGCCGCCAGGCCGAAGCGGGCTGCGCCGGTTTCGGTTTGCGCCTGGAAGGTGATGACGCCGTGGCGGGCCATGTAGTCGATCACCGAATCGGCCGTGGCGCGCACGCCGGCGAGGTAGAGATATTCGGAAACCAGCTCGCGCAGCCGCTCGGGCGAGATCTCGCGCTGGCCCTCAAGCTTGCGCCTAAGGAAGTGCTGGGCTTCGATCGCCAATTGCGGCGTCATCAGCGGCCCGAGGGTTTCGGAGAAGAACATCAGCCAAGCTCCTTATCCAGTCACCGCCAAGGTGGACTGATTCAGGCCATTCGAGGCATGAATTCGCGCGATGTCGCCAGAATCGCTCCCTGAATCGCTTCCTGTCCTGCCGCATGCGCTCGATTATGCGGGCGTGGCGGTGTTCGCGCTGACCGGGGCGCTGGCCGCCGCGCGCGATAAGCATGACATCATCACCTTCTGGTTCTTCGCGGTGGTGACGGGCGTGGGCGGTGGCACGTTGCGCGACGTGCTGATCGGCGCGCCCGTGTTTTGGGTGAGCGATCCGACCTATCTCGGCATTGGCCTGGGGGCCGCAATCGCCGTCTGGTTTTTGGCTGCTTACGTGGAGCGCTCCAAGGCGCTGATTTGGCTCGATGCGGTGGGGCTGGCGATTTACGCGGTGATCGGCGCGGCCAAGGCGCTTTCGCTGGGCGTGAACCCGCTGGTGGCGATCGCCATGGGCACGCTGACGGCGACGTTCGGCGGGGTGATCCGCGATGTGCTGGCCGGCCAGCCCTCGGTGCTGCTGAAGCGGGAGCTGACCATCACCCCGGCGATCCTGGCGGCCGGCGCGTTCGTGGCGCTCTATCTGCTCAAAGTCCCGCCCTGGTGGGCGGGCGGAATTGGAGCGGTGACGGGTTTCGCGCTGCGGGCGGGGGCCATACATTATGGCTGGGCCTTCCCCTCGTTCGGAGAAAAGCGTGGCTAAGGAAAAGCTCGAACTGGTCGAAGTCAGCCCGCGCGATGGGTTGCAGAATGAGCCGGAAGTGGTTTCGACCGCGCACAAGCTTGCGCTGATCGATCACATCCTCTCCGCCGGCTTTACGCGGCTTGAGGCGGGCAGCTTCGTCAATCCGAAAAAAGTCCCGCAGATGGCCGATGGGCCGGAGGTGTTCGCGGGGCTGCCGCAGCAAAGCAACGCCACCTTCATCGCACTTGCGCTCAATCTGCGCGGGGTGGAGCGGGCGCTGGACGCGGGCGCCAAGGAGATCAATTACGTCTTCTGCGCCTCTGATGGTTTTTCGATCCGCAACAATGGCGGCACGGTTGAGGAAACCTTCGCCGTGTGGCCCGATGTGGCCGCGGCCGCGAAAGCTGGCGGCGCACGCTTGAGCGCGACGATCTCCACCGCGTTCGGCTGCCCGTTTGATGGCGAGGTCGCGGTGAGCCAGGTGGCGCGCGTGGCCGAACGCTGCGCGGGCCAGGATATTTTTGAACTCGCGTTGGCCGATACGATCGGCGTTGGCGCGCCAAGCGATGTGCATGAGCGCTTCCGCGCGGTGAAAGCTGCGATCCCGGCGCGCATCCAATTGCGCGCGCATTTTCACAACACGCGCAACACCGCGCTGGCCAATGCGGTGGCGGCGGTGGAAGAGGGCGTGCGCGTGCTGGATGGCTCGCTCGGCGGCATTGGCGGCTGCCCGTTTGCGCCGGGCGCGGCCGGCAATGTGCCGGCAGAGGATCTCGCCTATATGTTTGCGCGCATGGGGTTCGACACCGGCGTTGATCTCGATCGCGCTGTTGAGGCGGCCAAGTTCATCGGCGCGGTGCTGGGGCGGCAAACGCCCGGCATGGTCAGCCGCGCGCCGAAATGGCCGGGTTAGGCGCGGGCCCGCGTTCCGTCGCCGATTGGAAAAATCGCTCTAAATAAACTTGGCGCTGTCGGGACGCAGGCCTCGCGAACGTCCTATGGCGGCATGAAGGGAGCGAACCATGAACAAAAACACGATCTGCCTTTGGTATAAGGGCGACGCCGAAGCGGCCGCGCGCTTTTACGCCGAGACCTTCCCGAACTCTTCCGTCGGCGCCGTGCAGCGCGCGCCGGGCGATTATCCTGATGGTAAGCAGGGCGATGCGCTGGTGGTTGAATTCACCGTCTGCGGCATTCCCTGCATCGGGCTCAATGGCGGCCCGCAATTTCCGCAGACCGAAGCCTTCTCGTTCCAGATATCCACCGAAGATCAAGAAGAAACCGATCGCTATTGGAACGCGATCGTCGGCAATGGCGGGCAGGAAAGCCAATGCGGCTGGTGCAAGGATAAGTGGGGCCTTAGCTGGCAGATCACCCCGCGCACGCTCACCGAGGCGATGGCCGCCGGCGGCGAAGAGGCGAGGCGCGCGTTCGAGGCGATGATGACCATGCAGAAGATCGACGTCGCTAAGATTGATGCAGCGCGCCGCGGTTAACCGCGTGCGCTATTCAACTGATCGATACGGCAACGCGCCGGGCTCAATGCCAAGCGCGTTTGCGTCGGAATTCCATAGGAGCGCAGAAAGCGCCCATTGCGTCTCGCCGACGCGGACGAAATCCAGGCGCGTATAAATCCAGACGTTCCTGCCGAAATAATGGTAGTAATAGATTGAGCGCAGCGTATCGGCGAGTGCGATGTCGGCGAGCTGTTGGACCACGGTCGCGCGTCGCCCGGCGATCATTTGCTGGATGGTTGTGAACTGCGCCAATTGTTGCGGGTTGAGTTGTATGTCAGCGACGCCGGCCTGAAGCGCATAGATTCGCGTGAGGATAGGCGCGGTGGCGATAACGCCGTCGCGCGCGATCTCATCCGCCAGCCTTTGGCTATAGGTCGCAGGATTATCGACAGTGATAAGTGTATCGGCCGGGCTTTGGGCGAACGCCGCTGTCGCAGAAAGCGCCGCGCCGAGCGCTGCCATGAGTGCGATGATTGTTTGTCGCAGCATTTGCATCCCCCCTCTGATTTTGTGAGCGCGGCTAACCGCGCGCGCGATAGGTGGCGACGCCCTGGTCGGGCAGCCAGAGGCCGGCTGGGGCCTCGCCGGTTTGCCAGAACACGTCGATCGGCATGCCGCCGCGCGGGTTCCAATAGCCGCCGATGCGCAGCCAAAGGGGATCGATCGTTGCGGCGATCTGCTTGGCGACGCCTACGGTGCAATCTTCATGGAAGGCGCCGTGATTGCGGAAGCTTTGGAGGTAGAGCTTGAGGCTCTTGCTCTCCACGATCCAATCCTTGGGCGCATAATCGATGACGAGCACGCCAAAATCGGGCTGGCCTGTCACGGGGCAGATCGAGGTGAATTCCGGCGCGGTGAAGCGCGCGAGATAAAGCGTCCCCGCATGCGGGTTGGGCGCGCGCTCCAGCACGGCCTCATCGGGTGAGGCGGGGATGGCGGCGCTTTTGCCGAGTTGGGTAAGGCCTTTGGGATCGCTGCTCATATGGGCGCCTATGAAGCGGCAGCGCCGCGGAAGCAAGCGGCATGCTGAAAAGATGACGGTTCGTTCAAGTTCTTCAACCTTTACAAGTATGCAGGACGCCTTTCTGGCGAAAAGCAGGTGTTCGGTGCACGGCTGCTACACTAGGCCAAGAACAGGCTGGTTGCGGATATTGCGCAAACTTGCAGCGGCGGCTCTCCCGAGCGCCCAAGAAACGGGCGCAAACGCTTTTCCTGCTGTTGCATCGCAGCAAAACGCTCCGCCGCGGCATGAGTCTGGGTGATTTTCGGCCCGTTAAAGCGGCTGCGCGCCTCGGCGCGGGCCTTGCCCCTTGAGGGCATAATGCGGGGAAACACGGGAAATGAAACTAGTCCAAAAACTACTTGGCGCCGCGCTCATGGCCAGCGCCGCCACCGTCGCCACCACGGGCGTGGCCAGCGCGGAAGGGGAGCTCTCCGCCAACGTGGCGCTCACAAGCAATTATGTGTGGCGCGGCGTGACCCAATCGACCGGCGATTTCGCCATCCAGGGCGGCATCGATTACGCGACTGATTTTTTCTATGTCGGCACCTGGGCCTCGAGCGTTGATGATTTTGGCATCGACGCTTCGACCGAGCTCGATTTTTACGCCGGCATCACGCCCTCGCTTGGGCCTGTCTCATTCGATCTTGGCGTCATCTTCTACAATTACCCGTCCACGACGGCTGATTCCGATTTCATCGAACTGGCGGCCTCGGCCTCCTATTCGCCGATCGAGCCGCTGTCGCTTGGGCTTGGGTTCTACGCCTCGAACGATTACCTCGCCACCGGCGATGAGTCGCTCTTCATCGAAGCCACGGTCGGCTACACCATCACTGAGGCGTTCTCGGTCTCGGGCGGGTACGGCAATTTCGATCAGGGCCCGACGTTGGGCGAGTATGACACCTGGAATATCGGCGCCACCTATTCGGTGTTCGGGCTCGGTTTCGATCTGCGCTATTTCGACACTGACGGCCTTGGCCTCGGCGAAGAGATCGCGTTCACGATCAGCCGTTCGTTCTGATCCGCCTTAAAGCGGGGACGCGAACTGAAGGCCGGCGCCCGGAGGGGGAGCGCCGGCCTTCTTGCGTTTGAAGGCTTTGTAATGCGCTGCGCCGCACCAGCGCCATGCCCGCCTCACTAAGGTTAACCGCGCCTTTACCGGCGCAACGCACGCTTGATGCGACCAACCTTTGGGGATGCACGATGAAGAAGTTTTTCGGCGCGGCGATGATCGCCGGGGCGGCTGTGAGTGTCGCCGGCGCCGCGCACGCGCAAGTTTCCGCGAACGTGACGCTGACCAGCGATTACGTGTTCCGCGGGCTTTCGCTTTCGGGCGAAGACGCGGCGATCCAAGGCAGCATGGATTATGCGGGCGATCTGTTTTACGCGGGGATCTGGGGATCGAGCCTCGGCTCTGGCGGCACCAGCATGGAGCTCAACCTCTATGGCGGCATCACGCCCAGCTTTGGCGATCTTTCACTCGATCTTGGCGTTGTCGGCTATTTCTATCCCGGCGCGGATGACGACACGGCCGAGTTTGATTTCTTTGAACTGGGCGCCGGCGCCAGCTACGCGCTGACAGAGCAGCTCTCACTCGGCGGCGGTGTTTATTATACGCCGGAGAATTACGGTGAAACTGGCGAAGCGACGTATCTCGAGCTGAACGGCGCCTACGGCATCAGCGATGCGTTCGAGCTCTCGGCCGCTTATGGCAGCTATCGCATCAGCGATCTTGACGGCCCGCTGCCGGGCTCGCCTTCAGACACGTACAATTCCTGGAACCTCGGCGCGAGCTACGCCTATCACGGCTTTACGCTCGATCTGCGCTATCACGACACCGACGTGAAAAGCGGCGACGCCATTGTCACGAACGGCTTCGTCAACACGGCGATGACGGACGGGCGCGTGGTGTTCTCGATCAGCCGCGCGCTTTAAAAACGCGTGATGCGCTGAGCCGCCGCTGCGCGTTCGCGCTCCAGCGGCGGCTCAGCCGCGCTGCCGAGATACACAAAGCCGGCAATGCGTTCCTCATCTGTAAGGCCAAGCGCGGCGCGTGCGCGCGCATCGAAAGCGGGCCATTCGGTGAGCCAGCAACCCGCATAGCCCATGGCGTGCGCGCCAATCAGCAGCCCGTAACACACCGCGCCCGCCGAGAGGATTTGCTCCCACTCGGGCACTTTGGCGCTGGGTTTGGGCGAAGACACCACCATCACGCACAGCGGCGCGCGCGCAAACAGCATGCGCGCGCTTTCGCGGCGCTCTTCATCGGCGGTGGCTTCAAGCGCAGCGCCTGCGCGCGCGCGGCCTTCGCCTTCGATCACAACAAAGCGCCAAGGCCCAAGTTTGCCATGATCGGGCGCGCGTGCGGCGAGCGCGATCAGCGCGTCAAGATCAGCCCCGCTTGGCGCGGGCGCCTGCAATTGCGCCACCTTGGTTGAGCGCCGCTGCGACAGCAGCGCAAGCGCCTCTGCGCTTTCGCGCGCCGCCGCCGCAGGCTCGTTCAGGCGCGGCTGGCTGGGGATGTCGGAAGCGGTGAGCGGCATGAGCGGGATCCGGTAAAGTGAGGCGCATGGCGCAGCGGGGCGCTGGCGGCTAAGAGATGCCCCTATGGCAGATGAATGGGAAGATGAGGGCAATCCGTGGACGATGGGCGCGGTGACGCAGCCTTTCGCCAATGATTGGTTCCGGCTCGATCGGCATGAGGTGATTCATCCCGATGGCGCGGAGGGGGTTTACACGGTGGTGCGCATCCGCCGCCATGCGGTGGGCGTGTTGCCGATTGATGCGGACGGCATGGTGCATTTGGTGGGGCAATGGCGGTTCCCGCTGGGGCGCTATTCCTGGGAAATGCCCGAAGGCGGGGCCGAGCCTGGTGAAGATCCGCGTGCCTGCGCCGCGCGTGAGCTGGCTGAGGAAACGGGCCTTGCCGCCGCAATCTATCTGCCAATCCTGCAGATGGACCTCTCCAATTCGCTGACAGATGAGCAATGCACGGTGTTTTTGGCGCTCGATCTCTCAGACGGCGCGCAAGGAGACCCGGACGGCACTGAGGTGCTCAGCCGCCGCCGCGCGCCGTTTCTTGAGGCGCTGGCGCGTGCGGCCGATGGGCGAATTCGCGACTCCATGACGGTTGCCGCGCTGTTTCGGGCGCACCACATGGCTGTCACCGGGCAATTGCCGGCCGCGCTGGCGCGGGCGATGCTGGGGGAGGGAGATTAAGATGGCCGAGGCGTCGACGCGGATTTTTGAAGCTTCGGGCGGGGTGTGGGCGCAGCTGCGCGTGGAAGCGATGCAGGCGGCCGCCGAGGAGCCTTTGCTCGCCTCTTACCTCCATGCCGCGATATTGCACCATGACCGGATCGAGGACGCGCTAGCGTATCACCTGGCGCAGAAGCTGGGCCATGGCGATCTGCCGGCGCTGCAATTGCGCGAGGTGATCAGCGAAGCTTATCGCGGCGATCCGCAGCTGGGCGTGCAGGCCGCGCGCGACATGCGCGTGGTGCGTGAGCGCGATCCGGCCTGCAAAACCTATCTGCAGCCGTTCCTCTTTTTCAAAGGCTATGGCGGGCTGCAAGCCTATCGCGTGGCGCATTGGCTCTGGCGCGAGGAGCGGCATGTGCTGGCGTATCATCTGCAAAGCCGCGTCTCGGAATTGTTCAGCGTCGATATTCATCCGGCGGCGAAAATCGGCGCGGGCGTGTTCATCGACCATGCGCACGGCATCGTCATTGGCGAGACGGCGATCGTTGAGGATGACGTCTCGATGCTGCACTCGGTCACGTTGGGCGGCGCCGGCAAAACCGGTGGCGATCGGCATCCGAAGATCCGGCGCGGCGTTATGATTGGCGCGGGCGCAAGCGTGCTCGGCAATATCGAGGTGGGTGAAGATGCGCGCATCGC
>DAORMO010000087.1:0-2304 GCA_035440585.1 Terricaulis sp. | reverse complement strand
AGTGGTGCTGAGCGATGTGGCCGCGCGCTGCACGGTGGCGGGCGTGCCGGCAAAGCCCGTGGGCGGGCCCTGTTCGCAAGGCGCGCGCCCGGCTGAAGCGATGAATCAGAAGATCGAGGATTAGCGCCAGTCGAGCATCAGCCGCTCGCCTTCAGCCTCAAGCCCGCTTAAGCGCGCGCGGCCATCTTTTCCGATGGAGACGATGGCGAACACGGGTGGCGCGTCGGCGGTGTTTTGATCGCGCAGCAGGCGTTCGATGCGCAGGGCTTCCGCTTGCGCAATGTGAAAGCGATCAACGCCGATAATCGTGGTGATGAAGCCGGCGCGCTGCGGATCCGCCGGATCTAGCTCCGGCGCAAAGCAAGCGGCCGCGCCGCGCACGACGATGGGCCCAAGCTTTTCTGCATCCGCACGCGTTTGCGCCATGCCGGCGACGCTGTGATGGCGCCCGTTCGGCGCGAGCGCGAGCCATGTGCGCGGGAGTGATGAGCTTGCGCCTGCGGGCGTGGATTGGCCGAGCGTCGCCGGGCAGGGCGCGCCAGGCGGGATGTCTTCGTGCAGCGATACGATCACGTAATGCCCGCCCAGCAATGAGCGCGGATCCACCGGCTGCATCGCCAGCAACACCTCTTGCCCGCCCGCGCGCGCCATGCCCTCGCGCACCACAAGCCCAATCAAAGCAGCCACGCACAGCGCGGCGACGATGAGAATGCGCACATGCGGCTTAAGCATCGGCCTTGCTCCGCTTCAGAACGAACCCGGCGATCAGCGCAATCAGCGCGCAGAGCAAAAACACGCCCGCGCTCGCCATCAGGTCGAGCCCGAGATCGCTGAGCATCGCGGAAATGGCGGCAATCAAGCTCAAAACCCCGATGGCTGTGACGACGAGATGCCGATCAAAGCGCCCCAGCGCGATTAAGCCGCCAGAGGCGATCAGCCATAGAATGCGATGCAAAACACCGCCGCCGTCTTCAGCGCCAAACCACGGCAGATAGCCGGCCCACGCAAAGAACAGCAAAGCGCCCCAGGCGTACCAGACGTAAAAGATCCGAAATACGGGTGTTTGAGGCGCAAAGCGCGAACGCGAATAGGCGGCGCCGGCGGCGAACAAAATCGCACTGAACAATAGCCAACCCGCGCCAGGGTCGTCGAGCGAAGCGATGGTGAGCGCGCCGCCATAGACCATCGCCGCCGCGCCTATGTGCGCCAGTGCGGAAGAATTCCAGCGATAGGCGAGGTTGATGCCGAACAGCCCCGCATAGATCGAAAACACCAAACCGGCGCCGTGCGAAAACCACTGCCGATCAGTGAAATCGCCCAGCATGATCAGCGCGACGCTGGCGCATGCGGCGCCGGTTGATCGCCCTGCGAGCGCAAGCGCGGCGGCGGCAAGGCCCGCCATGTAAAGCGCCATGCGCGGCTCGCCGGCGATGTCGAAGATTTGGCCTGTGAGCCCAATCGCTGCGGCGAACACAAACGCAGCGAGCGTGAGCGCCATGTTCGACAGCATCGGCCGCGCTTTCCACGCCGCCCATGCGCCAAGCCCTGCGCATGCCGCGAACGCGCCAAGCACGAGCGCAAAGCGCGCAATGCGCGCCAGCCCATCCCAATTGGCCGCGATGAAGGAAATCACCGCAACGCCAAGCAAAACCGCGCCAACCCAGGCAAGCGCGGTGGCTGCGTCAAGCCGGCGCGCATCGGGCACTGTGGCTAAAATTGCGCTGCGCTTATCGGGCTCCACCAGCCCCGCTGCGATCCAGCGATCGAGATCGCGCTCGATTTTGTCTTTGTAAGCCATGCGCAAGCTTAACGCGCGGAAAGGCGGCGCGCCACGCAGGCGTTCGCGCTTGAAGCGCGGAAAAGGAGGGCGCATGCTCGCGGGAAATACGGCGAAAGACCCGGGAGGAACGCATGCTGATCGCGCAGGTGCTGCGTGAGAAGGGCGCCGCGGTGCACACTTTGCCCGCTGCGGCCACGCTCGAAGAAGCGGCCAAACAATTGGTGGAGCGGCGCGTGGGCGCGCTGGTGGTTTTCGATGATAATGGCGATCTCGCCGGCGTTTTTTCCGAGCGGGATCTGGTGCGCGAGGTGGCCCGGCGCGGCTGCGCGGCTTTAGGTGAAACCGCCGTTTCAGACGCGATGACGCGCAACGTCATCACCGCGCACATGGATGAAAGCATCGATGAGGGCCTGGCCCGCATGACTGATCGGCGCGTGCGGCATCTGCCGGTGGTGGACGGGACGGGCGCGCTGATCGGGATCGTCTCGATCGGGGATCTGGTGAAGCACCGGATCGCGGCCGCC
>DAORMO010000086.1:771-12583 GCA_035440585.1 Terricaulis sp. | reverse complement strand
AGACGCCGATCATCTCGAACTTCAAGGAAGGCCTTTCGGTTCTTGAATACTTCAACTCCACCCACGGCGCCCGTAAGGGCCTCGCGGATACGGCGCTGAAAACCGCGAACTCGGGCTATCTCACGCGCCGCCTCGTCGACGTCGCGCAAGATTGCATCATCACCGAAGACGATTGCGGCACTCAGGACGGCATCCAGATGACGGCCGTGATCGACGGCGCGGACATCGTTGTCAGCCTCGGCACGCGCATCCTCGGCCGCACCGCGGCGGTGGATGTGGAAGAGCCGGGCACGGGCAAGATCGTCGCGCCCGCCGGCGCCTTTATCGATGAAGACCTCGTGCTTGAGATCGAGAAAGCGGGCGTGCAGGCGGTGAAGGTGCGCTCTGTGCTCACCTGCGAAACCCGCACGGGCGTTTGCGGCGCGTGCTATGGCCGCGATCTGGCGCGCAACACGCCGGTCAATATCGGCGAAGCCGTTGGCGTCATCGCTGCGCAATCGATCGGCGAGCCGGGCACCCAGCTTACCATGCGCACGTTCCACATCGGCGGCGCCGCCCAGGTTGCCGAGCAATCGGTGATGGAATCGGCGCACGATGGCTCGATCCGCTTTGCAAACCGCAACACGGTGACGACGGCCCAGGGCGAGCTCATCGTCATGAGCCGCAACATGCAGGCCATCGTTGTCGATGAAGAAGGCAAGGAGCGTCAAAGCTTCAAGCTCTCCTTCGGCGCCCGCCTCAAGGTGGACGAAAAGTCCAAGATCAAGCGCGGCGATCGCATTTCCGAATGGGATCCCTACGCCACTCCGATCCTCACCGAGACAGCCGGCAAGGTGCGCTTTGAGGACATCGTTGAAGGCGTTTCCGTGCGTGACGAATTCGATGAAGCCACCGGCATCTCCTCGAAGGTCATCATCGATTGGCGCTCAACCACGAAGGGCTCTGATCTCAAGCCCGCGATCGCGGTCCTGGATGCGAAGGGCAATGTCGCCAAATCGTACTCGCTGCCGGTGGGCGCCATTCTCTTCATCGCCGATGGCGATGACGTGACGCCCGGCCAGGACTTGGCGCGCATGCCCACGGGCGGCGCCAAGACGCGCGACATCACCGGCGGCTTGCCGCGGGTGGCGGAATTGTTCGAAGCGCGCCGGCCGAAGGATCACGCGATCATCTCCGAAGGCGATGGCCGCGTTGAGTTCGGCAAGGACTACAAGAACAAGCGCCGTCTCCGCGTCGTGCCGGAAGATGAGAGCCTTGAGGCGGTCGAGTACATGATTCCGAAGGGCAAGCACATTCCGGTGCAGGAAGGCGACTTCGTGAAGAAGGGCGATTACCTGCTGGATGGCAACCCCGCCCCGCAGGACATCCTCGCCATTCTTGGCGTCGAAGCGCTGGCCAATTACCTCGTCGAGGAAATCCAGAAGGTCTATCGCCTGCAAGGCGTGCCGATTAACGACAAGCACATCGAAGTGATCGTTCGCCAGATGCTGCAGAAGGTCGAAATCATGGATGGCGGCGACACCGAATTCCTCAAAGGGGAAGCGGTGGAAGCGCTCGATCTCGAAGACGAGAACAAGCGCGTGGCCGAGCTTGGCCTCAAGCCGGCGACGGCTCAGCCCATGCTGCTCGGCATCACCAAGGCGTCGCTGCAAACCCGCAGCTTCATCTCGGCGGCGTCGTTCCAGGAAACCACGCGCGTGCTCACGGAAGCGGCCTCTTACGGCAAGTCCGACACGCTCGAAGGGCTGAAGGAAAACGTGATCGTCGGGCGCTTGATCCCGGCGGGCACGGGCGGCCAGCTGCGCCGCTACCAGAAGCTCGCGGTCGAGCGCGATGCGCAACTCGCGCTCGAGCGTGCGGAAGACGCGCGGCTTGAGCAGGCTGAACCGGCGGAATAAGCCGGACGGCGGGAGGAAACGCCCCAGAACGCGAACGGCCCGGGAGCAATCCCGGGCCGTTTGTTTTTTGGTAGGCGGCGCGCGCTAGTCGAAAATGTCGAACAGATCAAAGCCGCCGCGTTTGCGGCGGCGGCCGCGATCGTCCCGATAGTAGTCGTCATCATCGTCGCGGCGGCGGTAATCTTCTTGGCGCGGCTGGTGCGGCTGGCGCTGCTGATAGGCTTGCGCGGCGGCGGCGGGGGCGGAGGCCTCGCCATGCGCGCTGGCGATGATTTTTTCCAATTCGCCGCGATCGAGCCATACGCCCCGGCAGGTGGGGCACATGTCGAACGCCACATCGTGGCGCTTCACTTCATTCATCGAGGCATTGCAATTGGGGCACATCAACAGCGGCATCGCGCACTCCTTGGCGTTGCGTGCGATATAGCGGCGCGGGCGACGCCTCGCCAGCGGCGCCCGCAGTTTTACATCGGCCCGCCGCCGCCCCCGGGCGGGCCTTGATCTTGCGGCGGGCGCTGTGGGCCGGACCCGAATTGGTAGGTGAGGCCCAGCCGGAAGCGCGTGCCTTGGCCGGCGAACTCCACGCGCTCGATAAAACTATCGGTGCGGGTTTCGCTGATGCGGTCTGTGCTGTCGAAGATGTCTTGCACGGAGAACACGCCGTAGAGCCGATCGGCAACCTTGCGGCGCCAGGTGAGGTTCGCCATCAAGAAGGAGTCGGTTTCCCCTTGCAGCTCATAGCGTGGCCCTTGAAAGCGCAGATCAACCTGTACTTGATCGGCGCCGACGGCGTTTTGATCGGTGTCGGCGTAGGTGAGTTGCAGCACGCCGTCATACTCAAACTCGCTGCGCCGCGTGGTGACGCCGCCGCGGAGATAGTCGAATTCCCGATTGCGCGCGTTGCCGCTTAATGAATAGCGCCAGTAGCGGCCCACCGGCCCACGCAGCATCGCCTGCAGGCCTAGCTGGTTGCTCTCGCCCGCGTTCACGGGGCGCGAGAAGATGATGCCTTCCGGGGTCGTTTCCGTGAAGAACGAGACGACGTCTTCGCTGATGCGATTGAAGGCGGTGACGCTGAAGCTCGTGCCGCTGTTTTGGTAGATGAAATTGGCCTCGAACGCATCTGTCGTCGTCGGCTCGAGATTGGGATTGCCGGAACTGGCGCGGTCAACGTCCGAAAAGCGGATGGTGGGATTGAGCTGCGAAAGATCGGGCCGGCGAATGCGGCTGGTATAGCTCAAATCCACATTGATCCGTGAGGTCAGCGCGCGGCGAATGTGTAGGCTCGGGAAGAAACGCAGATCGTCGTCCTCGACAGAGACGCTGCTGGTTTGGATCTCGTAGCTATAGTTTTCGGCGCGCAAGCCGGGCAGCCAGGTCCAATCGCCGGTGTCGAATTGGAAGGTGGCGTAGGCGGCGAGGGTTTGTTCTTCGCCCTCATGGATTTCGTTGTACGCCAGCGGGGTGACGCCGAACACGGGCGTCAATTGGTGGCGGATGGTCTCATCGCCAAAATCAATCGAGCCGCCGAGTGTAAGAAAACGTTCGTCCGGCAGCGGCTTTTCAAAGTCGAGCTTGATCTCGGCGCTGCGCGTATCGGTGTCGCCGCTGGTGGTGTAGGCGCTGGCGAGCCCTGGCGCGGTCGGCGTGAAGTTCTGGCGGTTCTCATACTCGGAGCGATTGTCGCTCAGCGCGATTTCAAACTTCAGCACTTCGCGCGCTTGCTCGCCATCCTGGTGCAGTTGAAAGGTGAGGTTGTTGTAGCGATTGCTTTGATCGCCGGCGACGCTGGTTTCGGAAAGCGGCCCGCTGGCATTGCTGCGCGACAGCGTTTGGTTTTGCTCGCCGGAGAATTCGCCGCCGTCGAAGGTGAGGCTGAGGCGCCGGCGCTCTGTCTGCCGCAGCGAGGCGCGCAGGCGGCTGAGATACCAGCCTTCATAATCGAAGCCGAAGGCGCCGATTTCGTCCTGCAGATCACCCGATGGCAGCAGCTCGCGTGAGTTTGTTTTCGTTCTCGCCGCCAAACGTGCCGACTTGCCCGCTGAACGACCAGCGCCGCCCGGCCCAGCTCGGCGCGACGCCGAGATGATAACCGCCAACCGAATCCAGGCTGGCTTGCACCGATCCGTTAAAGCCGCTCTCAAAGCGGTTGCGGGTGATGATGTTGATGATCCCGCCTGAGGCTTGGGCCGAATATTGCGCGGAGGGATTGGTGATCACCTCGATCCGCTCAACCGAGCCGCCCGGCAGGCCGCGCAGCACTTGCTCGAGATTGGCCCCGGGCACTGGCTGGCCGTCGATCTGGATCACCACATTCGAGGCGCCGAGCAGCGTCACCTCGCCCGCGGGCGAGACGCTGACAGAAGGGATGCGGCCCAGAACATCATACATGTTCGTGCTTTGAGCCGCCGCATCATCGCGCAGCGTGTAGGTGCGCCGGTCGATCCGCACCGAATCGCCTGGGCTGGCGAGCACGACGATCTCGTCCATGCTGGAGCCGTCATCGGCTTCGGCCTCAGCCTCCTCGGCGGCGGGAGGCGGGTCGCTTTGTTGCGCGAGTGCAAGGCTTGGCGTGAGGGCGAGGGCCAGGGAGGCTGAAAGCAGCCAGTGCAGGCGATTTGGTCTGATCATGGGCCCCTCGGTACTCAGCTTCGGATGCCTGCGGCAATTACCGCGCTGCGAATCGGCGTGTCAGTGCGGCAAGCGGCGGAGCGGCGATCCGGCGCGCATGAAGTGGCTGCATCGGGCCATACTTTGTCTTAAAGAGGGCCCAATTCCAGAAAGGGAAAATCGCCATGACCGCCGTTTCCGAAGCTCTCAAGCGCATCAAGCCCTCCGCCACGATGGCGATGAGCGCCAAAGCGCGGGCGCTGAAAGCGGCGGGGCGCAATTGCATTGCGCTTTCTGCGGGCGAGCCCGATTTCGATACGCCCGACAATATCAAGGAAGCCGCCTACCGCGCGATCCGCGAAGGCAAGACGAAATACACGGACGTGGATGGCATCCCCGAATTGAAGGATGCGATCTGCGCGAAGTTCAAGCGCGAGAACGGGCTCGATTATAAGCGCACGCAGATCAATATCTCGCCCGGCGGCAAGCCGGTGATCTTCAACGCCTTCATGGCCACGCTCAATCCCGGCGACGAGGTGGTGATCCCCGCGCCCTATTGGGTGAGCTATCCGGACATGGCGCTGCTGTGCGGCGGCACGCCGGTGTTTGTGGATGCGAAAATCGAGGACGGCTTCAAGATCCGCCCCGAAGCGCTGGCGAAGGCGATCACGCCGCACACCAAATGGGTGCTGCTGAATTCGCCCTCCAATCCCTCAGGCGCGGCCTACACCGCCGATGAGCTCAAAGCGCTGGCGGCGGTGCTGGTGGATTTCCCGCACGTGCTGATCCTCACGGACGATATGTACGAGCATCTCGTCTATGGCGACTTCAAATTCGCCACCATCGCGCAGGTGGAGCCGCGGCTTTATGAGCGCACGCTGACGATGAATGGCGTTTCCAAAGCCTACGCGATGACGGGCTGGCGCATCGGCTATGCCGGCGGCCCCGAATGGCTGATCAAGGCGATGGCCAATGTGGAAAGCCAGATCACGTCCAACCCGTGCTCTATCTCGCAATGGGCCGCGCTTGAAGCGCTGAACGGCACGCAGGATTTCATTCCGAAAAACCAGAAGCTGTTTCAGGAGCGCCGCGATCTTGTCGTCTCGATGCTGAATCAGGCGCACGGCGTGCATTGCCCAACGCCGGAGGGGGCGTTTTACGTCTATCCCTCCATCGCCAAGCTGATCGGCAAAAAGGCGCCGAGCGGGAAGCTGATCGAAAGCGATGAGAGCTTCGCGCTCGAATTGCTCGATAGCGAAGGCGTGGCGGTGGTGCATGGCGGGGCGTTCGGGCTTTCGCCGAACTTCCGCATCTCTTACGCCACCTCGAACGCCGAGCTGGAAGATGCGTGCAGCCGCATCCAACGCTTCTGCGCGAGCCTTGCTTAAGTGCCCATCGCGGCGATTGGGGCTGCGCTTTTATCCGCGCTGATCCACGCCAGTTGGAACGCGGTGCTGAAAGGCGGCAATGATCGGGTGGCCGATGCGTTCATGGTGGCGCTGGGCAGCACGAGCTTGGCGCTTGGCTTGATCGCGTGGCTGGGGCCGCCGCCGGCGGAAGCGTGGCCTTACCTCGCCGTCTCGGTGTGCATCCATATCGGCTATTGGTACACGCTGATGAAGGGCTATGACGCGGGCGATCTTTCGCACGTCTATACGCTCTCGCGCGGGATGGCGCCTTTGCTGGTGGCGATTGGCGCAGCCCTGACGGCGGCGGAAATCCCTGCGCCGCTCAAGCTTTTTGGCATCGTGCTGGTTTCGGCCGGCGTGCTGTTGGTGGGCGCAAGCCCGCACGCGCCGCTGCGCGCCACGCTGTGGGCGGGCGCGATCGGGCTTTGCATCGCCGGCTATTCGCTCAACGACGCGCTCGGCTCGCGCGTGGCCGGCAATGCGCTGCAATTTGTGGCGTGGTCGAGCCTGTTCACCGGCATTGCGATGTTGAGCTTTGGCCTCTGGCGGCGCGGGCCCAAGCGTTTGCTTGCAGTGGGCGGCGCTGCATCCTTGCGCGGGCTGATCGTCGGGCCGGTGAGCGTGGCGGGCTACGCGCTTGTGCTCTGGGCGCAAACCATTGCGCCGATCGCGCAAGTGACGGCGCTGCGCGAAACCTCCGTGGTGTTCGCGGCGCTGATTGCGTTTTTGCTGCTGCATGAGCGCTTGGGTGCGCGGCGCTGGATTGGCGCGGGCGTGGTGGCGGCGGGCGCGGGGCTGATTGCGTTCGGCTAAGTGAACATCACATCGCGCGCGCTGCGCACGAGATGCTGGCCGCCATCGATGGCGAGAATTTGCCCCGTCACAGCGCTGGCGCCGGCGAGATAGGCGGCGGCATCGGCGACATCCTCGGGCGTTGCGCCTTTGCCGGTGAGCGTTTGGCCATGCACGCGCGCGAAATTTGCTTCGGTTTGATCGCCGCTCGGCAGCATCAGGCCCGGCGCGATGCAGTTCACGCGGATCGACGGCGCCAGCGCCATGGCGAGCGTCGCGGTGGCGCTGGCGAGGCCCAGTTTGGCGAGCGTATAGGAAAGAAAATCTGGGTTCGGATTGAGCACTTTCTGATCGGCGATATTGATGACAAATCCGGCCTCGGGCTTTGCCGCCGCCAGCGCGCGAGAGAGATACACTGGCGCAATCAGGTTGAGCTTGAGTTGCTCCTGCGCCAGCGGAAACGCAAAGCTCTCAATCGCATCATACGCAAAGCTGGCCGCGCTGTTGATGAGGCCAACCCAATCGCCGCGCGCGGAGAGGGCGGCGGCCATGGCGTCAATCGCGGCTTGATCTGAAAGGTCGGCTTGGAAGAGCGCCGCTTGCCCGCCGCGCGCGATGATCGCATCGGCGATCGCCTGCGCCTCAGCTTTCGAGCTGTTGTAATGCACGCCAATGGCCCAGCCATCGCGCGCCAGCCGCTGCGCAAGCGCCGCCCCTACGCGCCGCCCCGCGCCGGTGACAAGCACAAGCCCCTTGCTCATGGCGCAAAATCCGCGCGCGCAACGTCGAAGGCCACGCCCACGCCTTCCATGGATGGGAAAATATCTGGCTTCACCACAGCCAGCTTCACGCGCGCAGCGGGCGTCATGGCAAAGCACGCGCCGATGATCTGGCGGGAAAAATCCTCCAGCCGGTTGATGTGCGGCTTGTGCTGCAGCGCTTGCAGGAAATCATGCAGCGGATCGTAATTCACGTAGCCGCCATGGATCTCGAAATAGTCATTGAAGCCAAATTCGAGCGTCAAATCGATGTGCAGGCGTTGCGGCTTGGCCGGATCTTGCTCCCACGGATGCTCGCCAATGCGCACCAACAGCTCAACGCGCTTGAAGGTGATGGAGGCGGTGGAGGTCATGTCGCGGAAACTCATTGTTTGATGCGCGCGGCCCAGGCGCTGAGCACGGCGGCGGCGGCGCGGTCGCTCTCCAGCAGCGGGGCGTAGCTCCAGCTTTCGAGCTTGCCTTTGAACGGGCGGGCGCAGCCGCGATCTTCAAGGCTCTGCTGAAAGCGCGCAAGCTTGCCCGCATTGCCGTCGACGGGAAGGAAATAGATCGGCTTGCCGGTGGCGGCGGCCTCGGCGGCCATGTTCACGCTGTCGGCGGTGACGAACACATAATCGGCCGCACCCAGCAGCGCGAAATAGGGGTTCACGCCTTCGCCCTCGTAAAACACCGCGCAATGGGGCGCGAGCCAGGTGCGCAATTGCAGCTTCGCGGCCTCGCTGGTGCGGCGCGAGAGCGTGACAAGCAGCGCTCCGCCGGTGTCACGCTGCAATTGCGCCAGCGCATCAGCGATGGCGCGCGCGCGCTTGGCGGAAATGTCCTGCCGCTTGGATTTGCCGCCGATCAAAACCGCGATGCGCGGATTGGGCAGATCATCGAGCGGCGCGGGATATTCCGCCAATGCTTCGTCGATCCGCTCCGGCGTCACCCGATGGCACGCGCCGACGATGGAGAGCACGTTCTGCCCCTCAAGCCCGTCATGCACTGGCGGGATCACCACATCGAACTCGCGCACGTTCACGCGCGGATCCTGCAGCTGCACCACAAAGCTGCGCCCGTTCGACCAGCGGCCCACGCCCATCGAATAGGGGATCGAAGCGCGCCCGCAGCCGATCCAGATATCCGGCCAAGGCGCGGCAAGCTCATCAGAGCCAATCGCCAGCGCCTGGCGTGGGAAGGGCGTGAAGCCCGAAGGTAGCCAGCGCCAGGGTGAGCGCATGGAGACGCGCTTGGTGGTGAGCCGGATCGGCGCGCGCCGGCCAATCGCTTCGGCAAGGCCGAGCGCCTGGTTTTCAATGCCGGCGCGGCCGTCCGTGACGGCCCAGACCGTCAGAGGCTCAGCCGGCTGGAAACCTACGTTGCGCACGATCCCTGCCTTTTAGCGGGAGGGGCTCAAATGAACTTCACTTTGACGATCTCGTAGGACTTGGCGCCGCCCGGCGCCATGACCTCAACGACATCGCCTTCCTCCTTGCCGATCAGCGCGCGCGCGATCGGGGAGGTGATCGAGACTTTGCCGGCTTTCACGTCGGCCTCGTCCTCGCCGACGATCTTGTACTTTGATTTCTCACCTGAATCTTCGTCGATCAGGTTCACGGTCGCGCCGAATTTGATCTGCTTGCCGGAGAGCTTGGAGACATCGATCACCTGCGAGCGGGCGATCTTATCCTCGATCTCGGCCACGCGGGTTTCGATGAAGGCCTGGCGCTCTTTCGCGGCGTGATATTCGGCGTTCTCAGAGAGATCGCCGTGCGCGCGCGCTTCCGAAATCGCCTGGATCACGGATGGGCGCTCCTCGGTCTTCAAACGCTTCAATTCTGCGTCGAGGGCTTGATAACCCTCGGCGGTCATAGGGATTTTTTCCATGTCGGCGTGTTTGTCCGTCTTGAGAAAGGAGAGGGTGGCCCCAAGCGGGGCATCCCGTCAAGCGACGTGCTTAAGCATAGGCTTGAAGCGCCCTTACGCCTAGGGGCGCGCCTGTTTTCAGGCGCCGAATGGCCTGAACGGCGGCGCGCGCGCCCGAAGCAGTCGTGTAATAGGGGATATTCTGCGTCAGCGCCGTCCTGCGGATGGAATAGCTGTCGCGGTAAGATTGGGCGCCCTCGGTGGTGTTGAACACCAGCTGCACCTGGCCGTTCTTCATCATGTCGTCGATATGGGGGCGGCCCTCCGCCACCTTGTTGACTCGCTCGACATTGACGCCCTGGCTGATGAGGTAATCGGCGGTACCGCCGGTGGCCTTGATGGAAAAGCCAAGCTCAATCAGATCGCGCGCCACAGGGGCGAGCGCGGGCTTATCGGCGTTCTTCACCGAGATGAACACGCAGCCTTCGGTGGGCAGATTGGTGCCGGAGGCGACTTGGCTCTTGGCGAAGGCGGCGACGAAATCCTGGTCGAGCCCCATCACCTCGCCGGTGGAGCGCATCTCCGGGCCAAGCACCGGGTCCACGCCCGGGAAGCGCGCGAACGGGAAGACCGCCTCTTTCACCGCTACATGGGTTTTGGCCGGGCGGTCGAGCTTCAGATCGTGCAGCGAAACGCCCGCCATCACCTTAGCGGCGGCGGCGGCGATCGGCCGATTGATGGCCTTGGCGACGAACGGCGCGGTGCGTGAAGCGCGCGGATTGGCTTCGAGGATGAAAATCTCCCCATCCTTCACCGCGAACTGGATGTTGATGAGGCCGCGGACATCGAGCGCGAGGGCGAGCTTCTTGGTCTGCTCCTCGATCTCGGCGATCAGCTTTTTCGGCAGCGAGTAAGGCGGCAGCGCGCAGGCGCTATCGCCCGAGTGCACGCCCGCTTCCTCGATGTGCTCCATCACGCCGGCGACGAACACGTCGCGCCCGTCGCAGATGGCGTCCACATCCACCTCGATCGCGTCGCGCAGATAGCGATCCACCAGCAGCGGCCGCTTTTCAGAAACCGCAAGCTCCGAAGGCCCGCCCAGCGCGCGCGAGATGCGGATGATGTAATCGGAGAGCTCTTCCTCGGAATGCACGATCTGCATGGCGAGGCCCCCCAGCACGTAGGAGGGGCGCAGCATCACCGGATAGCCGATCTTGGCCGCGCCGGCGCGCGCAGCTTCGGGCGAGGCGGCGATGGTGTTGTCGGGCTGCTTCAAACCAATTTTGCGCAAGAGCGCCTGGAAGCGATCGCGGTCTTCGGCGAGATCGATCGCATCGACGCTGGTGCCGAGGATCGGCGCGCCTTCATCGGAAAGCGGCTGCGCCAGTTTCAGCGGCGTTTGCCCGCCGAACTGCACGATCAGCCCATCCAGCGTGCCGCGCGATTGCTCGACATGCACGATCTCGATCACGTCCTCGGTGGTGAGCGGCTCGAAATAGAGCCGGTCAGAGGTGTCGTAATCGGTGCTTACGGTTTCGGGATTGCAGTTCACCATGATCGATTCCACGCCGATCTCGGCGCAGGCGAAGGCGGCATGGCAGCAGCAATAATCGAACTCGATGCCCTGGCCGATGCGGTTTGGCCCGCCGCCGAGGATCATCACCTTGTTGCGATCCGACGGCTCTGCTTCGCAATCGGGCGCGGCGCCAAACGAAGGGAATTCGTAGGTCGAATACATGTACGGCGTGCTCGCGCGGAATTCCGCCGCGCAGCTATCGATGCGCTTAAATTGCGGGCGCACGTTCAGTTTATGCCGCGCAGCGCGCACATTGCGCTCGCTCATGCCGGTGAGCTTGGCGAGGCGCGCGTCAGAGAAGCCCTGCGCTTTCAGCGCGCGGAAGCCGGCGGCGTCTTTCGGCAAGCCATTGGCGCGGATTGCGGCCTCGGCCTCGATGATCTCTTTCATCTGGCGGATGAACCAAGGGTCGAAATGCGCGGCCGCGCAAATTTCTTCCACCGAAAGCCCGCGCCGCAGCGCTTCGGCCGCCACAAGCAGGCGATCGGCCTTCGGCGTCACCAGCCGCGCGCGCACGGCGGCGCGGCCATTATCTTCATCGGAGGCGCCTTCGATCTGAATTTCATCAAGGCCCATGAGGCCGGTGTCGAGCGAGCGCAGGGCTTTTTGCAGGCTTTCCTGGAAGGTGCGCCCAATCGCCATGGCTTCTCCCACGCTCTTCATCGAGGTGGTGAGCGTGGTGTCCGAGCCTTGGAAGCGCTCGAACGCAAAGCGCGGAATTTTGGTGACGACATAATCGATCGTCGGCTCAAAGCTCGCGGGCGTGGCGCCGCCGGTGATGTCGTTAGAGATTTCATCCAGCGTGTAGCCGATGGCGAGTTTGGCGGCGACCTTGGCGATCGGAAAGCCTGTGGCTTTCGAGGCCAGCGCCGATGAGCGCGACACCCGCGGGTTCATCTCGAT
>DAORMO010000086.1:0-756 GCA_035440585.1 Terricaulis sp. | reverse complement strand
CTGCGAACTGGACGTTCGAGCCGCCTGTTTCGACGCCGATCTCGCGCAGCACCGCGATGCTCGCATTGCGCATGATCTGGTATTCGCGGTCCGTCAGCGTCAGCGCGGGCGCGACGGTGATGGAATCGCCGGTGTGCACGCCCATCGGATCGATGTTTTCGATCGAGCAGATGATGATGCAATTATCCGCCTTATCGCGGACAACCTCCATCTCGTACTCTTTCCAGCCGATGATCGATTCTTCGACCAGGATCTCGGTGATCGGCGAGTGGGTGAGGCCGCGCTCGACGATCTCTTTGAATTCTTCGACGTTGTAAGCGACGCCGCCCCCTAAGCCGCCCAGTGTCAGTGAGGGGCGGATGATCGAGGGCAGCTGTACGAACTCGAGCGCTTCGAGCGCTTCGTCCATCGTGTTGCACAAACGCGAGCGCGGGCTTTCGAGGCCGATTTTGTCCATCGCATCGCGGAATTTCATCCGGTGCTCGGCCTTCTCGATCACGTCAGCCTTGGCGCCGATCATCTCAACGCCGAATTTTTCCAAGACGCCCATGCGCTCAAGCTCGAGCGCGCAATTGAGCGCGGTTTGCCCGCCCATGGTGGGCAGCAGCGCGTCGGGCTTTTCCGCCTCGATGATCTTGGCGACGGTATCGGGCGTGATCGGCTCGATATAGGTGGCGTCGGCCAGGCCCGGATCGGTCATGATCGTGGCCGGGTTGGAGTTCACCAGGATCACCCGGTAGCCCTCGGCCTTCAGCG
>DAORMO010000085.1:0-12698 GCA_035440585.1 Terricaulis sp. | reverse complement strand
CCCGCCGCAAGCTCGCTCTGTAAGTAAAGAGCCCCGATCAGGAACCTCTGCCGCTGCCGCCACGAACTGGCTGGGAAACGGCCCTGAGACAAGCGCGCGCGCGCGCCCGAGGTGACGCTGATGTCCTGGATCGTGGGCCTTTGGATTGTCATCATTTTGGTGCGCTGGGTGCTTCCCAGCGTATGGAATTTCTTTGCGCACAGCGCCACTTGGCTTGATTGGAGCAGGCGCGGCAAGGTCCTCGGCCACCGCGGCCCCGGCCCGCGCTCGTTCAAGGGCCGCGCCGGGAGGCGTGAATGGTGGCTCTCCATGCTTGGCAACACGCTCGCCGGCGCAATCATTGGCGCAGTGCCGACCATCGGCCCGCTTCTCTCCTTGCCTTGGTTGATTGGCTCACTGGCGGTCAGCGCGCGGCGCTTGCATGATCTTTCACTGTCCGCCTGGTTCCAGCTCATACCCATGGCGTTCGGCGCAGTATTCATCGCCGGCTACATGCACCTCGGCGCCCCTGACAACGCGCCCGCCTTCACCTTCGACATGCAAACACCCGCGGGCTGGATGACTGCGTTGGGCGCAGCAGCTGCCATCGTATATCTCGGCTTCTATCTAATCGTGGGATTTGCACCGGGAAAATCTGGCCCCAATTTCTACGCGGAAGCCGATCCAGCTTAGAAGCCCAGGCGCCGATTGAGCCCAGATGTGCCTCGGAGCCTTTCCCCTCCTCAGCACCGGAGCGCCCGCAATCACCAATTCGCGATAGCACACGGAGATCCTTGTGCTCCGCCACGCAGCCTTAGCAGCAAATTCTGTGCGATACCTTGCGGCGGCTTCAGCACGTAGAGGACATCGAAGAACTCCTTGAAATTCATCAAGTCGACGGCGCGATGATTGCCGCCATTATGCCCACAAACGCGCCACCGCAAGCTCGCACTTCCGGATCTTATTGCCGACACCGATCGGGCATCGGGGTCCCGATCCATCACCTCTCGCGGACGATCAGACGCGCTACATTGGGCGAGCGCCGATCGGGCGCGCAGGCGCGTTGAATGCGGGAGCGCACGCTCGCAAGGCTTTTGTAAACAGAGCCCTCGCTCATGCGCGCGGCTTCGGTTCGGGGTTTTCGTCTTGCGTACCCAAGGCGGCTTCTCGTGGCGCGGCTGGCGCATCATCTTCAATTAGAATACGCACCGAGGCGCCCTCGAGATCATCGTACTGCCCGTTTCGAAGCGACCACAGAAATGCGCAAAGCCCCGCCAGCCCCATCACGAGCGCAATCGGGATAAGGAACAGAAAGTCAATCATGCCGCATCGCTTGTTTTGACCACCCCCTCGCCCAACCGCAACGCGTTAGCGACGACGAGGATGGACGAGAGCGACATTGCCACCGCCGCCACCAAGGGCGTCACATAGCCCGCAATAGCGATCGGCACGGCGATGACATTGTAGATCACAGCAAGGCTTATATTTTGACGCACCAAAAGCGCCGCGCGGCGCGCGGCGCCAATCGCCTCAGGCACGGCCATGAGGCTTGGGCGCAGGAATACGAAATCGGCTGCGTTGCGCCCGACATCGGCGGCGCTGGCGGGCGCCATGGAGACGTGCGCCGCCATCAAGGCAGGGCCATCGTTGAGCCCATCGCCCACCATCAACACCTTGGCGCCTTGCGCCGCCCGGGCGGCAATGTGCTCGGCCTTGCCCCCGGGGCTCACCCGTGCGCGCGCGGTCAAGCCGAGCGCGTTCGCCAACGTTTCGACGGGCGCTTGATGGTCGCCGGAAATCATCTCGATATCCAACCCCTCGCGCTTCAGCGCTTGCAACGCCGCCTGCGCGTCTGGGCGCAAGGGCGCGTTAAAGACATACCGGACCAGCATCGCGCCATCGCGCGTGAACAGCACGGCCGCGTCGTCGCCAGCTCCATCGCCCGCCCATGCCGCGCGGCCGAGGCGATAACGCGCGCCGTCGAGTTGCGCTTCTATCCCAGCGCCAGGCTCTTCTCGCATCGCTGAAAAACTCACGCGCGCCGCAGGCTCGCTCGCGGCGATGGCGCGCGCATACGGATGCAACGAATGCGCGGCCAGTGCGGCGGCCAGCCCGCGGGCGGCCGCATCGCCGCTCGCACCGGGTTCGAACGCGGCCTCGGGAAGCGTGAGCGTACCTGTTTTATCGAAGATCACGGCATCGATCTCGGCCAGGCGTTCCAACGCGGCGCCGTCCTTGACCATGACGCCGCGCGCGAACAGGCGCCGCGCCGCCGCGATATGCACCATCGGCACTGCAAGGCCCAACGCACACGGACAGGTGATGATCAGCACCGCGACAGCGACGGTGACGGCATGGTGAAAATCGCCGCCGAGAGCCCACCAGCCGATCAAAGTCGCCAGCGCCGTCAAGTGCACGACAGGCGCGTAAAGCTGCGCTGCGCGATCGGAGATACGACGATAGAGCGAGCGACCAGCCTCCGCCGCCTCCATCATCCGCATCATTTCCGCCAGGAACGAATCTTTGGCGGCGGCTGTGACCTCCACGACCAACGGCGCTGAAAGATTGAGCGTGCCCGCCCAGATTTCCCCGCCCGGCGCAACGGGCGCGGGCGCGCTTTCGCCCGTCAGTAGAGACAGATCGAGATCGGAAGCACCCGATATCACCCGCGCATTGACCGGCACGCGCTCGCCTGCCGTAATGCGCAGCCGCATGCCGGGCGCGATGCGCTCCACCTGGCGATACTCATGGGCGCCGTCGGCGCCGATCACGGTTGCGCCGCGCGCAGCGAGCTGCGCCAATCCACGCACCGCCGTGCGTGCGCGCTCCCGCATTAAATGATCAAGTGTGCGCCCAATCAGCAGAAAGAACAGTAAAGTCACAGCCGCGTCAAAATAAGCGTGCGCGCCATGGGTGACGGTTTCGTAGAGGCTCAGCGCGAATGCGGTGAGCACCCCGATCGAAATCGGCACATCCATATTGGTCCGTCCCCGGCGCAACACACGCCACGCCGAGCGGAAAAACACACGCCCCGAATAGGCCAAAGTCGGCAGCGCGATTAGCGCGGATACCCAATGAAACAACTGCCGTGTCCCAGCGTCAGCGCCAGACCAGACCGAGACCGAAAGCAGCATGATGTTCATGGCGGCGAAGGCCGCCACGGCAAGCGCGCGCACCAGCTCGCCACGTGCGGCGTCGCCCTCGCCAGGGTCCTCTTCAACGGGATGGGCATTGAACCCAAGCGCCCCGAGAGTTTCCAGCACAGGCGGCGGGGTATCGGCGCGCCAGCGGACCCGCACGCGTTTTGTGGAAAGGTTGACCCTCGCTTCGGTCACGTGCGGCAGGTTCGCCAAGGCGCGCTCGATGCGCGCGATGCAGCCAGCACAGTGGATATCCGGCGCGACCAGGTCGACCTGGTGTTCGCCTCTCAGCGTCGGCGTGCTGGCCAGCGCCAGCTCCGCGCTGGCGCGCGTGCGCTCAGCGGCCGCCGTGGCAAGCTCAATCGCAGAGCGTTCGGTACGCATGCCATACACCATGCCCTAACACCGGGAATGCGATGATAAGGCCGATAAAGCCGCTGGCGAGCGAGAGCGCGCAAAGCAGGCACACGATCGCGCCCCAGGCGATCATCACAGGCCGGTTGGCCCAGACGCGCGCCATCGAAAGCCCCATCGCGGTGAGGGCGTCCGTGCGCTCGGCAAGCAGCATCGGGATGGCGAACACGCTGATCGCGAAGGCGAAAGCCGCAAACAAGCCGCCCACAGCGCTCCCCACCGCGAGCATCGCCCAGCCCACTGGCGTGGTCAGCAACATTTCGGCGATATGGTCGATGCCGGGAAACGGGCGCACGCCGAAGAACAGCGCATAAACGATGACGGCCGCGCGCATCCAAAGCAGCGCCAAAAGGCTCAGCAGCACGCCCGCGAACATGATCTGATACCCTGATCGCGCGCGCACGAACAGCATGTCGAAGAAGCGCGCCTTTTCGCCGGCGGCGATGCGGCGGCTCTTTTCATAAAGCCCAATCGCCAAAAACGGCCCGACCACAAGAAAGCCAGCCAGCGCCGGAAACAAGATGTAGTCCAGCTTCAGCGCGAACAGCCCCCACACGATAGCGGCCGAAACCGCCGCCACCAGCGAGCCATAGAGCAGGCTTGCAAGCGGATTGATCCAGAAATCACGCCACCCCGCCGCCAACCAGCTGAACGCAGCGCTCGGCTTCAAGCGGCGGTTAAAATCATAGGCGGGCGGATCGCGCGGCTCGACGGCGGGAAGGGTCATCGGCGCCTCCTATTCCGAACGACAGGAAGATTTCGCGGCGGCGCTGGCGCCGTCGCGCGTGTGGACCACGCAATCGGGCTGTGTCGTCACCGCAACGTAAACAAGATGGGCGTTGGCAAGCACGAGAAAAAGCACGCCCGCAGCAACGGCGGCCCACACCCAAATCCGCCCGCGTCGCCGAGGTGCGGCCGGGGTCAATGCCGCTGCTCCTGAAGATCGAGCAAATAGAGCGTCAGCAGGCGCCGATCGACTTCGGACAAGCGCGCCTGCCAAGCCGGCATCACCCCATGGCGTCCGCCCCAAACCGAGGCGAAGATCGTCTCTTCATCGCCGCCATAGAGCCACTCGTCGTCGGTCAGATCGGGCCCGCCGACGGCTCGCACGCCTTGGCCGGTTTCCCCGTGGCACGCCGCGCAATTGCCGGCAAACACCTCCTGCCCACGGCCCAGCACAGCGCGGCTCACGCGCGTGCGCGCATTCGACAAACTATGTACATAGGCGGCGGCGGCGCGCACGTCGTCATAAGACAACAATTTGTCGCGTCCAAACGCCAGCATTTGCGACACGCGGGTATCGGCATGGGGGGCGTTAACGCCCACGCGCAGCGTTTCAGAGATCTCTTCAGGCGCTCCGCCCCAGATCCACACATTGTCACGCAAATTCGGATAGCCTGGTGCGCCGCGCGCATCGGCGCCATGGCACACAGCGCAATTGTCGCCAAACAAGGTCGGCGCGACATCATGCACGCGCGCCATGATCTCCGCATCGCTCAAGGCGCGCTCCACCGGCGTCTGGAGCAAGCGCTGCGCCCACGCTGCGCGCGCAGCTGTGGCTTGCGCCACCTGGCGTTCAACGGTGGCGCGCTGATCTTCGCCGAGCAGCCCTTTGGTGTAGGAGCGCCCGGTCGGCCAGGCGGGCATCAGCACCCAGTAGGCAATCGAGATCAGCAGCGCCAAGATCAGGAAAAAATATACCGGCTTCGGCACCGGGGCGTTCAGCTCCTTAATGCCGTTCCATTCGTGCCCAGTGGTTTTATACCCGGTGTGCGGGTCGCGCTCTTCTACCGCCATGGCCGATCTTCCTCATCGAGAATGGCGCGCGCCGCCGCGTCGAAGCGCGCCTGGTTACGCGGCCAAAGCGCATAGACGAGCACGCCGATCGACAGCGCGATTAGGTAAAACAGCCCAAAGGTTTTCGAGATGAAAACCAACGTAGCGTGTTCAAGGGCGATCATGGCGCATCTCCGGTCGCCGCGTGCGCAATGGCTGTCTGGCGCCCCAGCATCTGCAGATAGGCCACCAGCGCATCCATCTCCGTCGGCGCACCTTGGGCGCCGTCGAAATCACGGACATTGGTCGCGTCGCCATAACGCTCGGCCACGCCCCAAGCGCGCTCGGTGTTGGGCGCTGCCTGCCCCGCCGCGTCGGCGGCGGCGTTTTCGATCATCGCCTGGGTGTACGGCACGCCCAACGTGCGCAGGCGCTCAAGATGCAGCGGCAGATCATCGGTGCGCAATTGCGTGCGCGCCAGCCACGGATAGGCCGGCATCACCGATTGCGGCACGAGATCGCGTGGGTTGAACAGGTGCGCCGCATGCCAGGCATCGGAATATTTATCCCCCAAACGCGCGAGATCGGGCCCGGTGCGTTTGGAGCCCCACAGCATCGGGTGATCGTATTGCGACTCCACGGCGCGCGAATAAGGCCCGTAGCGCTCCACTTCGTCACGTAGTGTTCGGATCATCTGCGAGTGGCACGAATTGCAGCCTTCGCGGATGTAAATGTTGCGGCCCGCCAACTCGAGCGGGGTTAGCACGCGCATGTCCGGCGCCTCCTCCACCGTCTGATCGATGGTGAAGAGCGGCGCGATCTCAACGAGGCCGCCGATGCTGGACACGCCGATGATGGCCAGAACAAGCGCGATCGCTTTGGTCTCAAGCTTATAATGCAGCCCAAACATCGCCTACCTCCCCATTTCCAGGGCAGGATCGGGGCGTGACTGGGGATGATCGTCTTGCAACGCCTCCTCCGATCCGGCGGCGCGGATCGTCATCCAGATATTGTAGCAGCCAATCAGCGCGCCCAGCAGGAAGAACACCCCACCGATAGCGCGCGCAACATAATACGGGTGCATAGCTTCAAGCGATTGGACGAACGAATACGCGAGCGTGCCGCTTTCATTATAGGTCCGCCACATCAGCCCTTGGATGATGCCGGAATTCCACATCGCAAACACGTAGATGAGCGTTCCTGCCAGCGCGAGCCAGAAATGCGCCTCCACCAAAGCTGGAGACCACATCGTCTTGCGCTTCCAGAGCCAGGGCACCGATGCGTAAATCGCGCCGAACGTGATCATCGCCACCCAGCCGAGCGCGCCGGCGTGCACATGCCCCACCGTCCAATCGGTGTAGTGCGATAGCGCGTTCACCGAGCGGATCGCCATGAACGAACCCTCGAACGTCGAGAGACCGTAGAACACAGCGGCGATCATCATGAAGCGCAAGGTCGCGTCGTCGCGCACCTTGTGCCAGGCGCCGTTCAGCGTCAGCAACGCATTACCGGCCGATGCCCACGAAGGAATGAGCAGCATGAGCGAAAAGGTCATCCCCAGCGTCTGCACCCAATGTGGCAGCGCCGTGTAGTGCAAATGGTGCGAGCCCGCCCACATGTAGAAGAAAGTGATGCCCCAAAAGCTGATGATCGAGAGCCGGTACGAAAAGATCGGCCGCCCCGCACGCTTGGGCAGATAATAATACATCATGCCGAGGAAGCCGGCCGTGAGGAAAAACGCGACCGCGTTGTGGCCGTACCACCATTGCGTCATCGCATCCTGCACGCCCGAAAAGATCGGGTAGGATTTCGCCATCGCCCAAGAGAGCGGCAGCGCCAACCCGTTGACGATGTGCAGCACCGCCACCACCAGGATGAAGGCCAGATAGTACCAATTGGCGACGTAGATGTGCGGCTCCTGCCGCCGCGCCAGCGTACGCAGGTACAAAACAAAATACGAAACCCAGACAATCACCAACCAAATATCGGCGTACCATTCAGGTTCGGCGTATTCTTTTGATTGATTGATGCCCCACAAATAGCCGGTCACGGCCAGCAGGCAGAAAAGATTGTAACCCCACAGCACAAACAGCGGACTCAACGTGCCAGCGAGCCGCACGCGGCTGGTGCGCTGCACGACATAGAAGCTGGTGGCGATCAGCGCGTTGCCGCCAAAACCGAAAATCACTGCGGTCGTGTGAACCGGGCGCAAACGTCCAAAGCTCGCCCACGGCTCCGCAAAGGTCAGATCGGGATAAACCAGAAGCCAAGCCACCCAATCGCCGACGAACATGCCGACAACCGCCCATATCATCGCTAAAATGATGCCTGCTTTCACGGGCTCGTCGTAATACGTCCTCGATCGATCGGCGGGCGGCTCGGGATCGTAATAGCGCGTCATAATCGCGAAAATGCTGAGCAACGAGAAGGTCACAACGAGCCAGCCATGCCCGGCGATCGGATCGGCGCGCCCGACCCCCGCGACAAGCAAGCCGATGAATGCAAGTAGAACGAGGAAGCCCAGCGCGGCCTGGCGCTGGCTGGTGGTAAGCGCGCTTAGCATGGCCCCTCGCCGTTTTCCTCTGCGCCGACGGCGATGCTTCGCCCCCCCTCGCAATAATCGGAATTTTATATGCCTGTTTTCTTATCGGTCAACGACCCTGTTGTCGCGCCGGTCACGCAGGAGATTTTTACCGATGCGCGAATGCTCAGCAATCGCAGTCACTAGGCTTGATCGGCATCGAGCAGCCGGCGCAGGGCGCGCCGCTTGTTCGTCAAATCGTCCAGCGTGTAATCATCCAAGACGAGCATGAAGGCCTTCAGCGCCTCCGCTACGGCGCCGGTCAAGCCGCACGCAGGCGCAATCAAGCAGTTCGCGCAATCGACCAAGTCGAAGCCTTCCTCAGTGTGGCGCACCACTTCTCCGATGTTGATATCCCGCGCAGGTCGCGCGAGGCGCAACCCGCCAGCCCTGCCCCGCACCGCCTCGACATAGCCCGCGCGGCTAAGGTCATTGGCTACCTTCATTAGATGGTTCTGCGAGATCCCGTAGGCGCGGGATATCTCTGCGATTGGGCAGAGACGATCATTAAACGCAGCGAGATGAATGAGCGTGCGCAAGGCGTAGTCGGTGTAGCGGGTTAGGCGCATCAGTATCTCAGAGTGGCTGCGTGCCGCAGGCCGGAAAAGCGACCTTTGGATTGCATGTTTTGCCGCCTCGGTTATACATGCATCTTATTTTCATGGTTTTGGAGCCGGCGCAATGGACGCCAGCGGTCAACTCGACGAGGAGAGTCTCGCAGCGTTGGTCGCGCTGTTTTACGGGCGTGTGCGTCAAGATTCTGAGCTTGGCCCGATCTTCAACGACGCCATCGCCGATTGGCCCCATCACCTCTCCAAACTGACCGATTTCTGGCATTCGGTGATGCTCACCAGCGGGCGCTTCAAGGGCAACCCGATGATGAAGCATCTCATCCACAAAGCCCGTATCAAGCCAGAGCACTTTGATCGTTGGCTGGCGCTTTGGGATGAAGCCACCGCTGAAATGATGGCGCCGGCGCATGCCGAAGCGATGCAGCTTAAAGCGCGCCGCATCGGCGAGAGCCTCAAGCTCGCCCTTTATTATCGGCCCGAGCTTGAAACGCCCGCGCCGCGTGAGGGAGACACGCCATGAGCCCGCAGCCCTATCGCACTTCGCCCGTGTTCGATGAGGACACTTTGCCCGCCGCATTGCAGGGCGAGCACAACACCAAGGCTGGCGTCTGGGGCGTGATCCGCGTGCTTGAGGGCCAGCTGCACTACACAGTGATCGATCCCCCCGCCGAGCACATCCTCACACCCGATAATCCGGGCCTCATTCTGCCTGAGCAAAAGCACTTCGTGACGCCGCTCTGGCCGATGCGGATGCAAATAGAATTCTACACGGCGGCGCCGGCGCCTTAGGCCGTCTTATCCGCGCCGAACAGAAGACGTGAACCCGACCACGGAGCGCCCCATGGCCACCTACGCGCAAGTGTTCTCGATCCGCCGGCTTTGGATCATCCTCGCCCTCAGCATGGTCGTCATGTTTGCGACGCTGCTGTATTTCGGCCGCGAGATTTATCGCGCAGCGCCGCCGATCCCTGAAGCAGTCGTCACCGAGAGCGGGCGCACGCTGTTCACGCGGGCGGACATCGAACGCGGCCAGGGCGTGTGGCAGGCCATGGGCGGCATGCAGCAGGGCTCGATCTGGGGCCATGGCGGCTATCTGGCGCCCGATTGGAGCGCCGATTGGCTACGCCGCGAGGCGCTCGCCTATCTCGACATCATCGCCCGCAACGAACAAGGCACGCCGTTCGCAGCGCTTGATGAGCGCCAACAGGAATTCGCGCGCGTGACGCTACGGCTGGACATGCGCCGCAATAGCTACGATCCGCAAACGGGCGCCATCACCGTCACCGATGCGCGCGCCGAAGCCATGGCGCACGTGGGCGAGCATTATCGCGACCTCTACCAGAGCCGCACTGAAGAAGCGCTGCACTTGCGAGAGCAATACGCCTTTCCAATCCACACGCGCCTCAGCGACGAGGACGCGCACGCGCTCAACGCATTCTACTTCTGGACCGCCTGGGCCACGACCACCAACCGCCCGAATGACGACATCACCTACACCTCCAACTGGCCGCACGAACCGCTCGTGGGCAACACGCCAACCGCGCCTGTGTTCATGTGGTCGATCATTTCGATCTTCGTGCTGCTGGCGGGCATCGGCGCGCTGGTTTGGTATTACGCCAAAGAATTTGACGTATGGCGCGCCGATAGCGAGCCTGAAGAAGGCTTCGCCAAACTCGATTTCATGGACAACGTTACGCTGACAAAATCCATGAAAGCCACCGCCAAATATTTCTGGGTGGTGATCGCGCTATTCGGCGTGCAGATTCTGCTGGGCATCGTCACCGCGCATTATCAGGTAGAAGGCCAGGGGCTTTACGGCCTGCCCTTCACCGACACCCTGCCCTACGCCGTCACGCGCACCTGGCACACGCAACTTGCGGTGCTGTGGATCGCCGTAGCCTGGCTCGCCACCGGGCTTTATGTGGCGCCGCTGATCTCCGGGCATGAGCCGAAATTCCAGACACTTGGCGTCAATTTCCTGTTCGTCAGTTTGCTGATCATCGTTGTTGGCGCCTTCGCCGGGCAATGGGCGGCGGTGAACGGCCTGATCGAAAACCTCACACACAATTTCTGGTTCGGCCACCAAGGCTACGAATACACCGACATTGGCCGCTTCTGGCAGATCTATCTCTTTATCGGCCTGCTGCTCTGGGTCTTCTTGGTGCTGCGCACGCTTTGGCCGAAGCTTCGCGAAAAAGGAGGCTCTTCGCTGGTCTTCCTGGTGGCGATTTCGGCCGTCTCGATCGGGCTGCTGTTTGGCGCTGGCCTGATGTGGGGCGAGAAAACGCACATCGCCATCATGGAATATTGGCGGTGGTGGGTAGTTCATCTCTGGGTCGAAGGCGTGTTCGAGGTGTTCGCCACCGCGATCGTCTCGGCGCTGCTCGTGCGCATGGGGCTGGTGCGCGTGTCGGTCGCCACCACGGCCGTGCTGCTCGCCACCATCATCTTTCTCAGCGGCGGCGTGCTCGGCACCTTCCACCACCTTTATTGGAGCGGCACGCCGATTTCGGTGCTGGCGCTAGGCGCTGTGTTCTCCGCGCTTGAGGTCGTGCCGCTCGCGGTGGTGGGATTTGAGGCCTACAATCGCTCCAAACTCGAAGGCCAACAGGCGTGGGAGCACGCCTATCGCTGGCCGTTTCGCTTCTTTGCGGCGGTGCTGATCTGGAACCTCGTGGGCGCTGGCCTGCTAGGCTTTCTGATCAATCCGCCAATCGCGCTCTATTATATGCAAGGGCTCAACACCACGGCCACGCACGGTCATGCCGCCCTCTTTGGCGTCTATGGCATGCTGGGGCTTGGGCTTATCTTGTATTGCATGCGCGGGCTGACCAACCCGCATGTATGGAACGAGAGGCTATTGTCGATCTCCTTCTGGAGCTTGAATATCGGCCTTTTCATGATGACGTTCCTCTCCCTGCTGCCACAAGGCCTCTGGCAAACCTATGTCTCATTCAATGATCATTACGCCGCCGCGCGCTCGGCTGAGCTGATGCATCATCCGGTCATGGAAGCGCTGGTTTGGGCGCGCGTGCCAGGAGACATCGTATTTGCAGTCGGCGTGGGCGCGTTTGCACTATTCTTCGTGCAATCGTTCCTCGGCAAACGACGAGGAGCGGCGGCGTGAAGGCGGCGCCAACGCCATGGCGTCGAAACCTTCAACTTCACTTCGTCAGCTTTGGTGTGCAATTCCTTCGTGCACGCGGATCTGCCATGCCTCGCCGCTCAGCGCGCCTGTGGATGAGGGCTTGTGAGTCCAAGACCTAGTCGCGGACGCTCTGCGCAAGAGACGGCTTTCCCCGACGCTCCCTAAACACTTTAACTCGGCGTCCGTGAAACCGGCAGCACACCAGTTGGCCCGGCGCGGCGGCAAACTGGTCTATGGGTTCTGCGTGCGCGACCCCGCTGGAGATTCAACCACAATCGGAAGGCGCCCGACTTTCACTCCACGCCGTCGCCGCCAATCGACATCGGCTCGACACCATAGGAAGCGATGCGATCAAAATAGCGCAGCACGGCCCTATGCCCATCTTCGATCGCCTGCCAAGCGCGTTGGTCGTAGAGGCCCTGCGCAATCCGCACGCCATCATCCTGATCAAGAGACACGTGCCCGCCCTCAACAAGGTCCGCAACTTTTCGACGTACAGTTTCGCGCGGAAGGCCGGTCTTGTCCGCAATAAGCCGGCGTGAAATCGATCCACGCACATGGTCCGGCGGCTCCGCGGCGTGCATCACCTCAGGCGGCGTATCGAGATCAACCATAAACTTGCGCATGGTCGCGTCCGACACGCAGAGCAGGATAAGCAGCGAATCCATGTCGACGCCGGGATAGAAGCGGCGCAGCGCGTACAACAAATCGAGTAAAAGTTCGATGCCTGCGAAATTGATCGGGCGGATGTGCGTTGGGAGTGGTGGTCTCATAGGCGCTCCAATGCCCCGTTTGTTCCCTATCCCAGATAGAAAGTATCGTCATCGCGATGCTTGCGGAAAAGGTCGTCTGCGGCGTCCTGCCCGACCGGCCGGCGTCGGCGGAGAAGCCGGCGCAAACATCGCCGCGCGCATCCTGACGCGCCCGATAGATTTGGATCTGTACACTCGCCTGCGAGAAGGGCGTCGCCAAATATCCGCTTGCCCCAGCACGGGCGGCGCTTTGGACTAGATCAGCGCGCGGCCGGCCGAAGGGGGAGTGTCGGAAATTTCGTGTGAAGGGCTTTATCCTGCGATTTAAGGAGATAT
>DAORMO010000084.1:12478-12703 GCA_035440585.1 Terricaulis sp. | reverse complement strand
GCTCGACATATACACTTGCGGCGCATCGACGAAATCGGGCCAGGCGCCGCGCGCGTAAAACTCAGGCTGACGCCAGAAATCATCAAAGATTTCGCGGCGCCATTGCTCAATCACGTAGGTTTCGTATTCGGGCGCGGCGGCGAGTGGCGATCGTCCCTCTGTCCATGGCGCGACACGCATCCAGGCGCGAATATCCTGCGCTTCAAGCGCGGCGCGGCGGGCGGG
>DAORMO010000084.1:10939-12311 GCA_035440585.1 Terricaulis sp. | reverse complement strand
AAAGCCCGAGCGTGCCGATGCGCCCATCGGCCCATGGCTGATCCATCAGCCAGGCGAGCGTATCAACGCCGTCTGCGCCCTCGCTCAGATATTTGACGAACACGCCGCCCGAGCCATAACGACCGCGGCAATCTTGCAGCACATAAGCGTAGCCGGCCTCGGCGAAACTGCGCGCGATTTCGGGCTTTGACTTTGGGTTTGGATCGGCGCGCGAGCGATCAGCGTGATTGGTCCCGCGCCGGTTATACGGCGTGCGCTCCAGCAGCACCGGGAACGGCCCCGCCCCTTCAGGCAGATACACATCCGCCTCAAGCTCCACCCCGTCGCGCATGCTCATGCGCTGGTTTTCGAGCACTCTTATGGGAGCGGCCATGTCGCCCCCGCGCCAGGCCCGAGCGGCCATTCAAATGCAGCCCACGAAATCACCAGTGTGAATCCGAACAAGCCAAAGCATATCGAGAACGGCAGCATCAGCGCGATCAGCGAACCGATGCCGAAATCTTTCGACCAGCGCTGCGCCATCGCCAGCACCAGCACGAAATTGGAGGCCGCAGGGGTGATAATGTTGAAGATAGAATCGCCCATGCGATACGCGGCTGTCGTCATTTCTGGGGAGATGCCGAGCATCATCAGCATCGGCACCACGATCGGCGCCATCGCGCTCCACTTGGCCGAGGCCGAGCCGATCACGATGTCGAACACCGCCGACATGCCCAGCAACGAGCCCAGCAGCGCGGGCGCAGGCAAGCCTGTGTCGGCCAGCGCCGCTGCGCCATTCACGGCCAACACGGGCCCAATGTTTGACCATTGGAACATGGCGATGAAATGCGCGGCGAAAAACGCGACCACCACGTAAGGCGCCATCACCGAAACGCCCGTGCCCATGGCCTTGACCACATCGCGGTGGGTTTTGAACACGCCGGTGGCTGCGCCATACGCCCAGCCGCAGCAGAGAAACAGCAAGAAAAAGCCGGCGATCAGCGCGCGGAAAAACGGCGTGTGCCGCTCCGCGCCCGTGGCGGCTTCGTCCACCAGCGGGGTGTAGCCGGGCCAGAACACAAGCGCCGCAAACAGCGCGATCACAGCAAACGCGGCAAGCCCGGCCCAGAGCAGCCCTTTGCGCGCATCCTTGCCGACGATTGCGGAGTGGCTGCCAAGCTCCGCCATTTCGCCCGCAGGAATCCAGCGCCCCAAACGCGGCTCGACCACGCGGTCGGCCACCCACCAGGCAATCGGCAAAAGGCCCAGGCCCAACGCCGCTGTGAAATACCAATTGCCGAGCGGGTTCATCACAAAATCGGGCGCAATGAGACGCGCCGAGGCCTCGGTGATCGCCAGCATCAGCACGTCAAACTGGCCCGGCACGAGATTT
>DAORMO010000084.1:10510-10819 GCA_035440585.1 Terricaulis sp. | reverse complement strand
GCATGGTGGCTCGCCAACCCTACGAAGAACACAAACGGCGTTAGCGCCGAGGCCGGCGCCTTCTCCATCGCCCGCCCGATCAGCGCGGCGAACAAGCCCGAGCGCTCCGCCACGGCGGCCCCCAGCATCACCACAAGCACAAGCCCCAAAGGCGGGAAGGATGTGAGCGTGCGAGCCATATCGGTGAAGAGCCGCGCCACGTTGGCTTCGCTGAGCAAGCTCTGCGTGACCATCACCTCCTGCGTGACCGGATGGATCGCGGACCAGCCGCTCGCGGTGGTGATCACAGAGATCACCACCAGCGCCGCG
>DAORMO010000084.1:5058-10475 GCA_035440585.1 Terricaulis sp. | reverse complement strand
GTTGCCGATCCGCTCAATCCTGTCGAGCAAACGCCCTGCGCCTGCTTTAGTCTTTTCGGTCACGGTGGTTGCGCCTTTTCAACACCGGTTCGTGCGATGGCTTAGAACTGCCAGCCGAGCCGCGCGTAGAAATAACGCCCGCGAATGTCGTAGGTGTAAATGTCAAAATTGATCGGGTTGTTGGCGGCGGACGCTGGCGGCTGGGTATCGGCCACGTTGTCGATCCCGAAGGTCAACGAAACATCCGGCGCCTCAAACGCGTAGCCGAGTTGGATGTCGTTATAGGTGATCGCTTTCAGCGTGCCGCCATTGACCGCGTTGCCGGGCACATCGTCACTTTCGCCGATGTAACGCACGCGCCAGCCCGCGTTCCAGGCGCCAAGATCCCAACGCAGGCCCGCTTGCGCCTTCCAATGCGGGAAGGTGGAGCGCGGCTGATCGGAAAGGCCCGCGCGATCATCGATTACGATAGAGCCGTCTGGCTGCGGCACGCTGGTGCGGTAGCGCTCAAGGTAGGAGACATCCGCAAAGGCTTCAAAGCCGCCGAAATCGGTGTTGAAGCGATAACGCGCGCCGGCATCGATGCCTTCGACCTCGATCGAGCTCAAATTCACCACAGCCTGACGCAATTCCAGCACCTCCCCGGTCGCCGCGCGATCGATGAGATTGCAGAAAGTTTGCCGGATGGCGCATGCTTGCAGGATCTGCGTGGCGCTTTGCGAGGCGATGGCGTCTTCCACCTCGATGTTGAACCAATCCAAGGTAAAGGAAAGGCCCGGCGCGAAACCCGGCGTATAGGCGAGGCCCACCGAAAGCGTTTCTGAGGTTTCGGCATCGAGATTTGTGTTGCCCGACGTCACGCCCGCGACCGTGCCGGCGCCATAGAGGTTTTGGTGGTAGGTCACAGGCACGCCGGCGCAGCCCGGCAAACCCGCCCCGCCGCCATTGCACGGATCGACCGCTTGGAAATTGGTCTGCCGTTGCCCCTGATAGAGCTCAAGGATCGACGGCGCGCGGAAGCCCTGACTGAACGTGGTGCGGACGAGCAGATCCGACACCGGGCGCCAAGCGACCCCAATCTTGCCTGTCGTGCGATCGCCAACGGTGGAATAATTTGAGTATCGCGCTGCGAGATCGACATCGAGGCTGTGAATCAGCGGCAGATCGGCCAGCAGCGGCAGATTCACTTCCGCATAGACCTCGTGCAGGTGATAAGCGCCCTTTGTGGCGTCGCGCGCCTGGGCGGTGGTTGGCGATTGGCCCGCCGCCAGCAATGTCGAGAGCGTGTTGGCGAAAGCATCCGGCAAATCTTCGGCGCTCTCGCGGCGATACTCATAGCCCGCCGCAAAGCCTACAACGCCGCCGGGCAGCTCAAACAGCGAGCGCGCGACGTTGGCGCCGAAATTGGTTTGCTCCGCAGTTTGCTCGTCGCGGCCGTTGTAGCGAATGTAATCGGCCATTTGCGGCGTGATGACGCCGAAGATGTTGAGCGGCGTGCAACCAGCCGCAGCCGCGCAAGTCGCGGGTGAATGCAGCGCGTTGTAAACCGCGTCGCGGTTCACCTGGTTGTAAGCGTGGAACGTCGCCTCATTGCGCGAGAACGAAAGATGCGTGCTCCAGTCCCACGTGCCCATGAGCTCGAACGAGCCCTCAAGCGCCGCCAGAACCCGTGCAGTTTCGATGTTCTGCACGTTGTTGCGATTGCCGACTTCATCCATCACGCGCTGCGCACGGAAGGCGCTTGTGGTGAATGCAACGGCGTTGGCCACAGGCACGCCATTGGCGGTGCCGAACGGATTGTAGGCTTGATCGGCGGAAATGCTGAACCCTGTTGAGCCGCGCACGTCCAGCAGCACCGGGGAGAACAATTGGCTGGAGGAACGGCTCGAGTACAGCGCCTCAAACGTGGCGCGCAGGTTCGGCGTGAAATCATACGTGACGCGCCCGAACACACCCAAACGCTCGCTTGGCCCAACCGAGTAGAGCCCCTGCGCCATCGTGTTGTAATCATCGGCCGGCAGCGTGGCGATACGGAAGCTTTCGTCCGCGCTCGCGCCCGAACCGATGGTGGTGACGCCCGGCAGGCGCGTGATGGCGTTCGCCGCGTTGTTGGCGAAAGCGGCCGGCGTGCCGAAATAGGCGTTGTTGTTCAGCCCCGGAAGCACAAAGAGGCCGCGCGGCGATGTCGGCGCCGCCGTCAGCGGCGTCAGCGCGCGCGCGGTGAGCGAACGATCGGTGGTCCAGATCGGATTTGTGTCGCTATAGCTGACGGAGGCGAGCACCGAGAGGCGATCCCAATTGCCGCCCCAGTTCAGATAGCCGGAGATGTTTTCGTTATCGCCCTCGGAGGTTTGCCCAGCACGCAGGCTGAGCTGGAAACCTTCAACATTCTGGCGGGTGTGAATGTTCACAACGCCGGCGATCGCATCGGCGCCATAGATGGCCGAAGCGCCATCCTTCAGCACCTCGATGCGCTCGACCAAGCCCAGCGGAATGGTGTTGAGATCGACGAAATCGCGGAAGCCGCGCCCGCCCACCGCGTTCACCCAGCGGCGGCCATCGACCAGCACCAGCGTGCGGTTGCCGGAGCCTTCGGCCGAACCAAGATAGCGCAGATTGATCGAGGACGAGCCAAACGCCGTGCCCTGCGTGCCGTTGGAATTGAGGCTGACGCCCACGCTCGGCAGCGTTTGCAGCAAATCGCCGACCGAGGTTGGCGCGACCGCTTCGATATCGGCGGCAGTCAGCGTGGTGATGGGGCCAACGGCGGTGGCGTCACGGCGCTGAATCCGGCTGCCAGTGACCACGACCTCTTCGGAATCGGTTGCGCCAGTTTGCGCGAATGCAGGCGCCGCCGCCAATGGGTTCAACAACAGCGCACCAGCGCCCACGCTCATCAAAAACAGCGCTCGCGTATTCATCAAAGCCCCCTCAAAGCCGTGTCTCAGCTCGCGGCGCCCCGCGCGCCTTGACAGAATTATGAAGGGCAAGAAGCCCTATGCAATTGGATGAGCCAATCTGATGAGGTTATGCGCAGCGCGCATGAGGGGGGGCGCGCAACAATTCGCCTGAAACGCGATCTTACGCGGATTTGACGAGGCCAAGCGCGATGAGACTCTCTGCCGTCGCCAGGATCGCGGCCTCATTGGAGCGCGGACTCCAGCCCAGCACGCGCCGCGCCTTGGCGTTGGAGCCGTCCTTGCGCTTGCCGAGTTCGGGCAGGATTTGCTGCACCGCCGGATCGCGCGCCGCCGCAAGGCGAACGAGAAAATCCGGCAGCTCAAACCTTGGCGTGCGCCTGGCCGCCGCGCCCATGCCGCGCCGCAAGATGGACGCGATCTGCGCGATCGAAAGAAACGCACCCGCTGACGCCAAAAACCGCTCACCTTTGGCGGCCGGATTGGTCATGCACATAAGATGCAGCGCCGCAACGTCGCGCACATCGACAATGCCGAATGTGAGCCGCGGCGAGCCTGGCATCGCCCCATCGAGCAAGCGCTTCACCAGAAGGATGGATGTCGAATAATCGGGCCCGAGCACGGGCCCAAGCACGCCCACCGGATTGACCACCGAAAGCTCAAGCGCCCCGCCCTCGCGCGCCATGAAATCCCAGGCCGCGCGCTCGGCCAAGGTTTTGGATTTCACATAGGCGCGCACATCGTCGCCATCGGGGTTGGTCCAATTGGTTTCATCGAAGGGCTTGGCTTGCTCTGGCTGGCCATAGCCGATCGCGGCGTAGGACGAGGTCAACACCACGCGCTTCACGCCAGCATCGCGCGCCGCTTTCAGAACACGCAGCGCGCCATCGCGCGCAGGGATGATCACCTCATCCTCATGTTTCGGGATTTCTGGCGGAAACGGCGAGGCCACGTGCAAGACATAAGCGCACCCGGCTGCGGCTTCGGCCCAGCCGGCGTCTTGCATCAGATCGGCCGCTACAAAGCTGAGCCGATCACCCGCCTCCATCCCGCCTTGGCTGAGCATGGCGCGCACGTCTTGCTCGCGCGCGAGCGAACGAACGGTGGTGCGCACCGTATAGCCGGCTTCAAGCAATTGAATGATGCAATGGGCGCCGATGAAGCCCGAGCCGCCAGTGACGAGAACCAATTCCCCGGCCATGGCGGCCTCCTTGGCTTAACTTGCCGGCGCCGGCGCAACGCGGGCGGCGAGTTGATCAAACGCCTGCCAAAACGGGGCGCGCAACTCATCGCGCTCCATCAGGATTTCATGCTTGGCGCCGGTGATGGTGATGTGATGCGCCTCGGGCAAAAGCGCCACCACCGCAGACTGCGCGGCGTTATCGACAAATTGCTCTTGCCCGGCGGTGGCCACCAGGATCGGGATGCGCAGATGCGCGAACGCGCCCGATTGCATGAAGCTTTCCGTGGCCGTGGACGCCGCTGAAACCCAGCCCATGGTTGGGCCCGCCATCGCCAGACGCGGCTCCTCATTCACGAGGCCCTGATTGCGGGCGTGGCGCTCCTTATCGTGCGTCACCGGGTTGCGCTTAAAAGTTTCGCGCTTCCAGCGCGTGCTCACGCCCGGCGCAAAGCTGCCGCCGAGGCCAAGCGAGGTCATAAAGCGCACATAGGATTTGCCGAACTTGCCCAGCTTGGCGATGCCCCACATCGGCGCGGAAAACGCCGCCGCGTCCAGCTCGACCCGGCGCGTCTGCAGCGCGCGCAGCAAAATGCCCCCGCCCATCGAATGAGCCAGCCCGATATGCGGGCGCGGCAGCTTGGCCGAAAGCAGCTTCAGCGCGGTGGACAGATCATTCACCGGATCATCGAAGCTGGAAAAATGCCCCTTGAGCGGGTTTTCCACCTCGCGCCCGGAAAGGCCCTGCCCGCGCCAGTCGATGCAGAACACGGCAAAGCCGCGCGCCTGCAGATCGCGGATCACCTCGAAATATTTTTCGATAAATTCGGTGCGGCCAGGCGCGATGATCACGGAGCCGCGGGCGGGCCCGGCGGTGGAAGGGGCGGTCAGCGCCCGCACCTTCACCCCGCCTCGGCCCTCCAGCCAATGCTCCTCCGCGCCTTCCGGTATTTCATTTCCGGGAACACGGACAAAAGCCATGGCTGATCGCCCTGCCGTCTCTTTGGATTAGCCGCGAAGCTTGGATACGACGCTTTGCAGCTGCATGGCCACGCCCATGTCGCCCTCAACGCGCAGCTTGCCTTGCATGAAGGCGGCGGTCGGGTCGAGCTTGCCGGCGGCCATGTCCACAAAGTCGCTCAGCTTGACCTTGATGGTGGTGTCAGCCGGGGCGTCTTCCTTGGAGACCTGATTGGTCCCGCCATCGAGGAAGATCTTGCCGTCGTCGCCGAAATCGAACTTGACCTTCTTGCCGGCCACCGTCGCGCTCGCGCTCGAGAATTTTTCGAAGATTTCATCAAAAGTCATGCGCCATGTCC
>DAORMO010000084.1:313-5045 GCA_035440585.1 Terricaulis sp. | reverse complement strand
GGCTGGTTTTTCCCGTTACACACCAGCGCGGCCTCCCCTGCAAGGGTGACGGCAGCGTCAAGGTTGCGATTCCTGGCGCGCGGCGGCGGGCTTGCGGAAGCGAAGCGTCATCCGATCGCTCTCGCCGATCGCCTGATAGGGCGTCGTGTCGAACTCAGGGTCCGGTTCCGCGCCCAGCGGGGCCGTGAGCAACACGGGCGGGAGCGTCCAGACGCCGAAGGGATGGTCGCGCGTGTCGTGCGGGTTGGCGTTCACATCGCTGGCGGCCACGAACTCAAAGCCGGCCTCCTGCGCCAGCGCGCGGACGTAAGCCTCTTGCACGTACCCCGTCGCCGCGAGCGGATCCTGCAGGCCGGTGGAGGCGGCGCGGTGCTGCTCAACGCCAAATATGCCGCCAGGGCGCAGCGCCTCAAACACATCCCGGAACACGCGCTCGGCCGCGCCGTCGGCCATCAGCGTGTGAACATTGTTGGCCAAGATGGCGAGATCAACCGTCCCGGCTGGGGCAAGCGGGGCGCTGGAGATCGCGGTGCGCTGGGGCCGGCCAAAGCGCTCCGCATCATGCATGAAGCGGCGCTCCCAATCGGCAAGCACCTCACGCTGCGAGGCGACGCCGCTGGCGGGATCGAAACTGGCGGCGATCAATTGCCCGCCGCTCATGGCCAGATAAGGCGCCAATATGGCGCTGTACCAGCCGCGCCCCGGCAGCAGCTCCAGCACCGTCATGCCGGGCTCAAGCCCCCAGAACAGCAGTGTCTGCAACGGGTGGCGAAAGCGATCGCGCTCAGGGTCGATGCGCCAGGGGCCGGCGATGGCCCAGCCCAGCGTGCCATATTCCGCATCGCCGTGGCGAGGCCTGCGTTCGCCGCAGGCGGCGAGCGCTGCGGCCAGCGAAACCATTGCGTGGCGGCGGGAGAGTGCAAACATCAAAACGCGCCTAAACGGAGAGGGCTAATATTCTCAAAACAGGGCTCTTGAACACGCCTTGGGAAGGCCCATCTGAAATTTCGTGGCGGCGCTCATTTGAGGCCGCCCAGGGAAAGCGCCCGCCGCCTTCGGGGACGGAACCTTCCCAAACCAGTCGCGCCGCAGAGGCGCAAGCATGTCGCTTAAGGAGGACATCAATATGGCTTCAAACGAACTCAACCCGCTCTATCGCACGCTTGTCGGTTTTGACCGCATTGCGAACCTGATGGACCAGGCTGCGCGCTTGGACGCTGCGCCCGGTTATCCGCCCTTTAATGTCGAGCAAACGGGCGAAGACGCTTTTACGATTGAACTCGCCGTCGCCGGTTTTGGCCAAGACGATTTGACGATCGAGTTCAAGCAGAACTCCCTCGTCGTCACCGGTCAGCGCAAGCAGCCGGAATCGCCGCGCAATTTCCTGCATCGCGGCATCGCCGAGCGTAGCTTTGAACGGCGCTTTGGCCTGGCGGACCACGTACGCGTGGCCGGGGCCAAGCTGGAAAACGGGCTTCTTACGGTGAGCCTGGTGCGTGAGCTTCCGGAAATCCTGAAGCCCCGCAAGATCGAGATCAACACGGCCCCATCGCGCAAACCCAAAGTGGTTGATGCGGCCAATGACGAGACAGAAGCGGCTTAAGTCCCCGCTTCCAGTCCGCCGCGCGGTCTTCCCCCTCCCCCCGCGCCGCGCGGCGGGCGCTTTTCTTCCTTCCCCCCGAAACGCCTGCGGCGTGCGTATCCCTACGCACGCCGCTTTTGTTTTGCTGGGGATCGAGCCGCTTAGGCGGCCGCGACAGGATTGGGCCTGCCGCCATCGGCGGCTTCAGCCAAGCGCGCCTCAAGGCATGCAAACACGAGCGCGCGCAGCATATCGGGGGCGAGCGTGCGCGCGGCGTTTTCCAGATCGGCGACCTCAGCCGTGCTGAGCGCCGCCCGCCCGCTGCGCGGACGCGCCTCGAACAGGCCGGGGATCATGCTGCGCTTAACGGTTTCATGCGCATCGAACCATTGCTCGTTCAACTTTTCGCCAGGGCGCAGCCCGGTGATTGTGATCGGCACATTGCGCCCGGCGCGCGCCATCATTTCTTCCGCCAGCCGCAGAATGGAGATCGGCTCACCCATGTCCATCACATAGGTTGGCGCATCAGACTCGGGCCGCTCGGCAGCGGCCACGCGGAGGATTAGCGAGACGGCCTCGTCCATGGTCAGGAAAAAGCGCTGCATCTTGGGGTGCGTCAGCGTGATTGGGCCGCCGCGTTCGATCTGATCGGCGAACAGCGGCGCAACACTGCCTTGTGAGCCCAGCACATTGCCGAAACGCACCGAAGCAAGCCGCATGCTCGCGCCGGTCTCGCGCAGGAAGCCGCGCAGATGCAATTCGGCCAAGCGCTTGGCCGCGCCCATCACGCAATGCGGCGAAGCCGCTTTGTCTGTAGAGATGAGGATGAATTCGCCCGCCCCCGCCGCGTGCGCCGCCGCAAGCGCGTTGCGAACGCCGACCAGATTGGTGAGCAGGCTTTCTCCCGGATGGGCCTCGCCCAAATGCACATGCTTGAGCGCAGCGGCATGAATTACCACATCCGGCGCGAACGCCTCCATGGCGCGCGCCACTGCATCGGCTTCACGCACGCTGCACAGCATGAGTTCGGTTTTCGCCGTAGGCGCCGCCTCGACGATGTCATCGGCCAGCCGCAGCAGGCCATGATCAAAATGATCGAGCAGGCCAAGGCGAATATCCTTCGCGGCAGCCAATCGCAGGCTCAAGCCTGCGCCAACGCTGCCGGCCGCGCCCGTAATCAGGACACGTCGGCCCTCAAAGGCCAAGGTGCTGGCGCACTCAGCGTTTTGCGCCGCAAAGATTTCGCGCAATGGTCGTCCCCCGCATGTTCGCGGGAACTATTCTGTCCGCACAGCAATGGCGCCGGCATCCCCCATTTTGGTGATACGCGACAAGAGGGCGCAGAAGCGCCCCATAACGCATGTGTCTATGACATCATGATCTGTAGACCAGTTACACCTAGCGCGTCTTGCTCAGCAAGTCATCGAAATAAGAGATGGTCTTGAGCAGGCCTTCGCGCAGCGGCGTTTGCGGCTCCCACACAAGCGCATCCTTGGCCTTAGAAATATCAGGCCGGCGCTGGCGCGGATCATCCTGCGGCAGCGGACGAAATTCGAGCTTCGATTTCGAGCCCGTGAGATCAATCACCTGCTCAGCCAGTTCGCGGATCGTGAACTCGCTCGGATTGCCGATATTGATTGGCCCGGTGACATCATCGCCCGTGCCCATCAGGCGGATCAGCGCCTCGACAAGATCATCCACGTAGCAGAACGAACGCGTCTGCGCGCCATCGCCGTAAAGCGTGATCGGCGCGCCGCGCAGCGCCTGCACGATAAAATTGGAGACAACGCGGCCATCATTGGGATGCATGCGCGGGCCGTACGTATTGAAGATGCGGCCAACCTTGATGCGCAATTTGTGCTGACGCCAATAATCGAAGAACAGCGTTTCAGCACAGCGCTTGCCCTCATCATAGCAGGAGCGCAGGCCGATCGGATTGACGTTGCCCCAATATTCTTCGGTTTGAGGATGCTGGCTTGGATCGCCGTACACCTCAGAGGTAGAGGCCTGCAGAATTTTTGCGCGCACGCGCTTGGCGAGGCCCAACATATTGATGGCGCCATGCACGCTGGTTTTTGTCGTCTGCACCGGATCGTGCTGGTAGTGCACCGGGCTTGCCGGGCACGCCAGATTGTAAATCTGATCAACCTCTACATAGAGCGGGAAAGTCACGTCGTGGCGCATCAGCTCGAACATCGGATGATCAAGCAGGTGCGTGATGTTGCTTTTTGCGCCGGTAAAAAAATTGTCGAGGCAAATCAGATTGGCGCCCGCGGCGATCAGGCGCTCGCACAGGTGCGAGCCGATAAAGCCGGCGCCGCCAGTGACCAGGATCCGGTCCTCAAGATGCATGCCCCGCCCTCCCTCGCCGCCTGCGGCTGGAACGGGGTCATTCCCGCGATTCGCCGGGGGGCGATAGTCGCGGCCCGGCTTAACCCGGCAGCGTCACGCGCAGGGTTGCGCCGGTTTCGCGCTCGAGGATGGCGATATCCCCGCCATGGGCGCGGGCGATGGAGCGGGCGGCGGCAAGGCCAAGGCCGGCGCCGCGCGTGCCCTCTTCATTGAGCCGCACGAACGGCTCAAACACGCTCTCGCGCTGATCGGCCGGAATGCCTGGCCCATCATCGGCGACATCAACGATAACCACGCCCTCCTCCCGCCGCAAGCTGATGCGTGCAGAGCCGGCGTATTTCAGCGCATTGTCCACCAAGTTGGCGAACACGCGCTTGAGGCCCAAGGATTGCCCGGTGATGATCGCGCGCTCCTCGCCTTCATAGCTCACCGTGCGCCTGGCTTCAGCGTGATCGTCCGCAATGCTTTGCAGCAATGCGGCCAGATCGAGCCGCACGCGCGCTTCTTCGGCCGGATCATCGCGCGCAAACGCGATGAAGGACGCCACCAGCGCTTCCACCTCGCCAATCTCTTTGGCCATCTTATCGCGCTGTTCTGGGCTTGCATGCTCGGCCTGCAGGCGCAGACGCATGAGCGGCGTACGCATGTCATGCGCTACCGCCGCCAGCGTCTTGGTTCGGTCAGCAATCAGCGCGCGCAGGCGCGCTTGCATGCTGTTCACCGCGCGCGCCGCCCCACGCAGCTCCGCGGGCCCCTCTTCCTGCACCGGCGCGTTCTGCGGATCGACGCCGACAGCCT
>DAORMO010000084.1:0-230 GCA_035440585.1 Terricaulis sp. | reverse complement strand
CCGCCGCGATAATCAGCACCGCGCGCCCAATCCAGCCGATCTCCTCCCAATTGCGCCCCTGACGCATCACCAGCCAGCGGCCGTCAGGCAGCTGAGCGGCGATTTCAACGCCAGAGATCAGCGCAACGCCGACAGGCGCGGGTGCAAACAGCGGCGGCGACGGCGGCGCGGGCGCTGCAGCAGGTGAAGCGGCCATGGTGGCGGGCGCTGGCGGCGCAGCGGGTTCACCA
>DAORMO010000083.1:9642-12728 GCA_035440585.1 Terricaulis sp. | reverse complement strand
GCGGGCCCAACACGCTGCTGATCCCGCGCGATGCGGGCTCGACTGAGGCTTCCGCCAATGCGGCGGCGCGGGCGCTGGTGAACGATGGCGCAGACATCATCATTGGCCCAGTGCTGCGCGAGGGCGTGGCCGGCGCCGGCGCTGCGGTGCGCAGCGACAATATCCCGGTGATCGGCTTTTCCTCCGATCGCACGGTGGCGGGCAACGGCATCTATCTGCTGAGCTTCCAGTTCGAGGATGAGATCGCGCGCATCGTTTCTTACGCGGCGAGCCAGAACATCCGCTCCATCGCGCTGCTCGCCCCTTCCAACGAATATGGCCGCCGCGTCGAAGAAGCGTTGCGCGCCGAAGCCGCCCAGCGCGGGGTGACCATCACCGACGCGCGGCTTTACACCCGCAGCGATGCGGAAGCGGGCGCTGCCGCAACGGCGCTGGCGCAGACGCTGCGCACACGCCCGGCGCAAGGCATTTTGATCGCCGATAATGGCGGGCCGCTGCGTGCGATTGGGGTGGCGCTGGTGCAAGCGGGCGTGAACCCGCAGCAAACGCGCCTGATCGGCACCAGCGCCTGGCTGGGCGATGCACAGCGCGAGCCTTCGCTGGCAGGCGGCTGGTTTGTTTCGCCTGAGCCTTCGGCGCGCACGGATTTTGAGCGGCGCTACAACGAGGCGTTCTCGCGCGAGCCGACGCGGCTTGCGAGCCTTGCCTATGACGCGGTGGCGATCGCGGCGCTGCTTTCGCGCGATGCAGGCCCTTCAGGCTTTTCGCGCGGGCGGATCGAAAGCCGCGACGGCTTTGCCGGCGCGGATGGGCTTTTCCGCTTCCGCAGCAATGGCGCGATCGAACGCGGGCTGGCGATTATCCAGGTGGGGCAGAACACGACGACCGTGCTTGATCCCGCGCCGCGCGCATTTCCGCGCAGCGGAAGCTAAGCTGATAAAACCTCCGCGACGCGATTGGCGAGCACGCGCCCAGCGGGCGTGAGGCTGATAGTTTTACCGTCTGAGTCAATCAGGCCGAACTCGCACAGCTGCACAATGGATTCGCGCCTAACCGGGCGGCCGCGCAGCGCGTCGAGCTGCGCGATCTCCACGCCCTCGGCGACGCGCAGGCCCATGATCAGCATCTCATCGGCCTGTTCTTCGCCGGTGAGCGCGGTTTCTTCGATGAGACCAAGCCCGTTTTCGCGCACGGCGTCGATGTAGTCGGCCGGGCGGCGTTGGGCTTCGAGCGCAAAGCGCGCACCATCGCGGCGCATGCGCCCATGCGCGCCAGGGCCGACGCCGATCCATTCGCCGCTTCGCCAATAGATGAGATTATGCGCCGATCGCGCCGCAGGCCCGCGCGCGTGATTGGAAATCTCATAGGCGGGGAAGCCGGCGGCGGCGCAGATCTCTTGCGTGGCCTCATACAGATCGGCGGCGGCGTCATCGCCGGGCGGGCTCAACTGGCCGCGCGCGACGCGGCGGGCGAAAGCGGTGCGCGGCTCGATGGTGAGCTGGTAGAGCGAGAGGTGCTCGATCGGCAGCGCGAGCGCGCGTTCGAGCTCCGTGCGCCACTCTTCCAGGCCCTGCCCTTCGCGCGCATAAATTAGATCAAGCGACACGCGCTGGCCGGTGCTGGCCGCCGCTTCGATCGCGGCGAGCGATGCGGATGCATCATGCCAGCGGCCAAGCGCTTTCAGCGCGGCATCATCCAAAGCTTGCGCGCCGATGGAGAAGCGGTTGATTCCAGCCGCCGCGTGCTCAGCAAAGCGGGCGCGATCTTCGGGATTGGCTTCCAGCGTGATTTCGCAATCCGGCGCAAGATCATACGCGCCCGCCGCGGCTTCGAGCAGAAAGCTGATCTCTTGCCCGCTCAGCAAAGAGGGCGTGCCGCCGCCGAGGAAAATGCTTTGCGCCGTGCGGCGGTCAAAGCGTTGCGCGTGCGCGGCCGTATCGGCGGCGATGGCCTCAAGCAGCGGGCGGTGATCTGCGCCGCGCGCGCGGTAGACGTTGAAATCGCAATAAGGGCAGATCGCCGCGCAATAAGGCCAGTGGATGTAAATCCCAAAGCCGCTCATTTGAGCGCCGCGAGCAATTTCTCGAACGCGCGGGCGCGGTGCGTCAGCGGCAGTTTTTCCTCGTGGCTCATTTCACCGAACGTCGTGGTGAGCCCGGCGGGCTGGAACATGGGATCGTAGCCAAAGCCCTTCTCCCCGCGCGGCGGCCAAACGATCTCGCCGCGCGCTTCGCCTTCAAACACCTCCACCGCGCCGCCCGGCTGCGCCAGCGCCAGCGCGCATACAAAGCGCGCGCCGCGATCTGTGGCGCTCTTGGACTGCATCGCCTCGCGCACGCGGGTCATCGCCAAGGCGAAATCCTTTTCCGGGCCAGCCCAGCGCGCGGAATAAACGCCCGGATCGCCGCCAAGGGCGAACACCTCAAGCCCGCTATCATCGGCCAGCGCGGGCAGGCCTGAGGCCTCTGCCGCGGCCCGGGCTTTGAGCGCGGCGTTGCCGGCGAAGGTGGTTTCCGTCTCCTCCGGCTCAGGCAGGCCCAGCGAGGCGGCCGACACCGCCTCGACCCCCAGCGGGGCGAGCAAAGCGGCGATTTCCCGGACTTTTCCGGAATTATGGCTGGCGACGACGAGGCGTCCGGCAAGGGCTGGCATGGCGGATGACACTTGTTTGACTTGGGTCAGGGCGGTCTATATCGTTTATCAATAAACGGCTGTTAGCGTGCCGCCGATTGCATAGGTTTTGGGTGACGATGAAGGCGCTGGGCAAAGGTTCGATCGCTTCTTTTGTGAAGGGCGCGCTGACCGTGGCTTGGTGGCTGCTTTGGCTCTGCGCCGGCCTGCTGGCGCTCGGGGCCCTCGCCTACGGCGTGCTGCTGGTGCTGATCGCCAATGGCTTGGTCGATCCCAGCGTGCTCGCGGGCGGGCAAAACATTCACTTCCGCAGCGGCGAAGCGTTCAGCGTCAGCGGCGAGGGCGGCGCCACTTGGCCGGTGGTTGTGCCCGCCATGCTGATCGGCGCGGTGGTGATCGGGGGCTATCTCGTCATCGTTGGGCGCTTGCGGCGGCTGTTTGACGGCTTCTCCTCC
>DAORMO010000083.1:7456-9625 GCA_035440585.1 Terricaulis sp. | reverse complement strand
AAAATGCGCTGCATCTGCGCGTGATCTGGATCGCCATGCTGGTTATGGAAATCGCGCGCTATGCGCTGATGGCGCTGGCCGGGGTGCTGATCACGGTGTTTGAGCCGAACGTACAGGCCAATATTGAGCTTAACGTCGATCTCACCGCTTGGGCCTCGATCCTGATCCTGATCGTGCTGGCTGAAGTCTTCCGCGAGGGCGCGCGCCTCAAGGAAGAACAGGAGCTGACGATCTGATGGCGATCCGCGTCACTCTCGACCGCATCCTGCTGGATCGCCGCATGTCGCTGACTGACCTCAGCGAAAAGGTGGGCGTGACGCTCGCCAATCTTTCGATCCTGAAAACCGGCAAGGCCAAGGCGATCCGCTTTTCCACCCTCACCGCGCTCTGCCGGGTGCTGGAGTGCCAGCCGGGCGAAATATTGAGCTATGAGCCGAGCGAGGACGATGCGCTCGATGACGCCAGCGATCAGGCGGCGGAATAAGCCGCGCCGATTTCAAGCGCGAAGCTTTCAATGTGCGGATCATCAAGCGCGGCGGCGAAGATGAGATCGCTTTCGCCGAACAGCGCAAGCTGGCGATCGCCAGCCTCAAACACGTAGCCAACATCGACGCGATAAGGCTGCGTCATCGTCAGCCGGCGTGGGCTTGTTAGGGATTTGCCCTTGATCCAAGGCAGATCCAACGGCTCTGAGGTCCAGTCGCGGGCGATGGCCTTGAAGGAATCTGGCTCCTCGCTGCGGAGATGGCCGTAAGCGGCGTCAAGCAAAGGCCCCTCGCCCACCACCAGATCGGTGGCGGCTTCAAACCCGACCTCGAGATGAAACACCGCCCCGCTCTCGAAGTGAATCTCGAGCGGATCGTCCTCCTCGAACGGGGCGTGGCCGACACGCGCGATATGCGCGATCGGGCCGGCGGCGAGCAATTTCTCGATCAATGCGGGTTCGCCTCTGTGAGCACGGCGACCTGGCCATCGGCGACGCGCACCTCCATTGAAGGCGCTTCGGGACGGCCCTCGGCAAAGAGCTCATAGATCACCGCGCCATCCTCAACCTGCGTGCTTTCAATCACGCGCACCGGCGCGAACGCGCCGGGCGCGGCGGCGGCCGCAGCACGCACGGGCTCTGGCGCATCGGCCCAAGCGATGTCGCGCTGGATTTCCACCGCGACCCAGCCTTGCGGGGTTTGGAGCAAATCGATCTCGGCTTCCGAGCCGTCCGGCCGCGCGCCTTCGAGATCGAAATAGATGCGGCCCTCGCGCTCTTTGCGCTCAGCTTCCGCGACGATGAAATCGGGGACCGCCGCGCGCGCGGCGGCGAGCACCTCTGTCGGGACATCCGAGGCAGCGATCGTCTCGGTAACATCCGGGGCTTCGACCTTGGCGGGCGCAGGCTCTTGCGCGCAGGCGGCGAGGGCAAGAGCGCAGAGGGCGAAAACGGGAAGGCGCATGTGGGCTCCTTAAGCGATGGCGGCGCGTTGCAGATCAAACAAGCGCCCGCAGCCGAGTTTCGCAAGCCGCATCAGCTCGGCGAATTCCTCATCCGAGAACGGGCGCTGCTCGCCGGTGGCTTGCAGCTCAATGATGCGGTTATCGCCCGAGAGCACGAAGTTTGCGTCCGCCTCGGCGTTGGAATCTTCGGCGTAATCGAGATCGAGCACGGGCGCGCCGCTGTAGACGCCGCAAGAAATGGCCGCCACTTGCCCGGTGATCGGGTTGGTTTTGATGACTTGTTCTTCGACCAGATACGCGCAGGCTTTGGCGAGCGCGACCCAGGCGCCGGTGATCGCCGCCGTGCGGGTGCCGCCATCGGCCTGGATCACATCGCAATCGAGCGTGATGGTGCGATCGCCCAGCGCTTTGAGATCAATCACCGAGCGCAGGGAGCGGCCGATCAGGCGCTGGATTTCCTGCGTGCGGCCCGATTGCTTCCCGGAAGCCGCTTCACGGCGGCCGCGGGTGTGGGTGGCGCGGGGCAACATGCCGTACTCGCCCGTCACCCAGCCCTTGCCTTGGCCCTTGAGCCAGCCGGGCACGCCTTGCTCGACGCTGGCGGTGCAGAGCACGTGCGTCTGCCCGAATTTGGCGAGGCACGAGCCCTCGGCGTAGCGGGAGACAGCGGTTTCGAGCGTGACATCGCGCAATTGATCTGCGGCGCGGCCGGAGGGGCGC
>DAORMO010000083.1:4780-7415 GCA_035440585.1 Terricaulis sp. | reverse complement strand
AGGCCCCTGTGACCTAACTTTCCTATAGACCCCTATGGACGGGGCCGCGCCCGCTTGGCGGAAAGCCGCGCCAAAGTCGAGCCCCGCGGGCGCGCCGGAGCGACCTATAAGGGTTTATAGCTTTGTTAGGGGTAGTTAGCCGCCTTTAACCAAACTTTCCTATAAAACCCTAGAGAGCGCTCAAGCGGTTCCCATAGGAATGTTTGGACAAGTTTGGGCGAGTCGCCCTAACAGGCCGCTATAAATATCTATAGGAAAGTTAGGTCATACCAGCCTAACAAGGCCAAACAAACCTATGAAAGCCACCCACAATCCCTACAATCCCGGCGCGGGTGTCCCTCCCCCGGAGCTCACCGGGCGCGATGCGCTGATCGAGCAGGCGCGCGTGGCGATCGTACGAGTGAAGGCGGGGCGGCCCGCCAAAAGCGCGATCCTGCTTGGCCTGCGCGGGGTGGGCAAAACTGTTTTGCTCAACAGCTTTGAGGCGATCGCCGATGAGGAAGGCTGCCAAACCGCGCTGATCGAGATCGAGCCCAGCCTGCCGCTGGCGCAGCAGCTCGCCCCTCCCCTGCAGCAGATCCTGCATCGGCTCGACCGCATGAAGAAAGCGGGCGCGGAATTGCAGAAGGCGTTCGGCGCGCTGCGCTCTTTCGCGTCGATGTTCAAGGCCACGGTGGCGGATGTGGATTTCAGCCTCGCCACCACGCCGGCGACGGGCGATCTCACCATCGATCTCACCGAGCTGTTCATCGCCATCGCCGAAGCGGCCAAGAAGCGCGACACCGCCGTGGTGCTGCTGATCGATGAGATCCAATATCTGCAAAAGAATGATCTCTCCGCGCTGATCATGGCGATGCACAAAATGGCGCAGCGGCAATTGCCGCTGCTGCTGTTCGGCGGCGGCCTGCCGCAGCTGGCGAAGCTGGCGGGCGATGCGAAATCCTACGCCGAGCGCTTGTTCGATTATCCGCCGATCGGCGCGCTGGACGAAGCCGGCGCGCGCCTGGCGCTGACCGCGCCCGCCGAACGCGAAGGCGTGAAGTATAACAAAGACGCGCTCGATTTCATCATCGAGCAAACCGGGCGCTATCCGTTCTTCCTGCAAGTGTGGGGCGCCCATTGCTGGGAGGCGGCGGCGAAATCGCCGATCACCTTGGCTGACGCCAAGCGCGCCAGCGAAACCGCGGTGGCCGCGCTCGATGAAGGCATTTTCAAAGTACGCCTGGCGCGGCTGACGGATCGGCAGAAGGTCTACGCCCGCGCGATGGCGAACTTTGGGCCGGAGCCGGTCAATTCCTCGGACGTGGCGCGCGCGCTAAAACTTTCGCTCAGCCAGGCCGCGCCGATCCGCGATGAGCTGATCAAGAAAGGCATGACCTACTCGCCCGAGCGCGGGCTGATCGGCTTTACCGTGCCGAAATTCGATGAATTCATGCGACGGGCGATGCCGGACAAACCCAAGCGCTAGCTTGCACGGCGGCGGCGCTTCGCTAGGTAAGGCGCATGGGCCTTCCCCCCTCCCCGAACCTCTCTTCCCTGGATGAGCGCGCGCGCGCGATCTTCCGCGAGATCGTCGAGACTTACCTCGCCACCGGCGAGCCAGTGGGCTCGCGCACGCTCTCGCGCATTGGCGGGGTGGCGCTTTCGCCCGCTTCGATCCGCAACACCATGGCTGACCTCGCCGCCCTTGGGCTGCTTGAGGCGCCGCACGCCATGGCGGGGCGGCGGCCCACGCAGCAGGGCTTGCGCTTCTTCGTCGATAGCCTGCTGCAGCTCGGGGACGTGAACGAGGAGGAAAAGCGCGAGATCGATGCGCGCATCGCCAGCGCCGGCTCCAACCCGCAGGACGTGATCGGCGCCGCCTCGGAATTGCTCTCGGGCCTCGCCGGCGGCGCGGGCCTGGTGACCACGCCCGAGCGCGAAGCGCCCGTGCGGCACGCAGAGATCGTCTCGATCGGGACCGGCCAAGCGCTGCTGGTATTGGTGTTTGAGGACAATCAGATCGAAAACCGCGTGCTTTCGATCCCGCCCGACATCTCCCCCAGCGCGCTGACCGAGGCCGCGAATTATCTCAACGCCCGCTTCAAAGGCAAAACCCTGGCCGACGCGCGCGCCGCCGCCAGCGATGCGCTGACGCAAGATCGCGCCGCGCTGGATCAGGCCGCGGCCAAGCTGGTGCAAGGGGGGCTCGCCGAATGGTCGGGCGAGGATCCCACCATGGGGCGCTCGCTGATTGTGCGCGGGCGCGCCAATCTGCTGCAGGATCACGAGGCGGCGGCGGATCTGGAGCTGGCGCGGCGCCTGTTCGACGACCTCGAAAAAACCCGCGAACTTATTCAAGTGCTTGATATGGCTCGCGCTGGTGAAGCGGTGCGGGTGTTCATCGGCTCTGAGAACCCGCTTTTTTCGCTCTCGGGGTCGAGTCTGATCGTGGCTCCCTATATGAACGCGGAGCGAAGGGTGGTCGGCGCGCTGGGCGTGATCGGGCCCACCCGTGTGAATTACGCCCGGGTGATCCCGGTGGTGGACTATACCGCACGCGTTGTCGGCCGGGTGCTGGACGGGCGCGGCGATGAGGCCAAGAGGAAGTGAATGAGCAACGAGAACGAACACGCGCCGGAAACGCCTGCAGAAA
>DAORMO010000083.1:0-4770 GCA_035440585.1 Terricaulis sp. | reverse complement strand
CCGATCCGGGCGAAGTGATCAACGCGGCTTATTTTGAAGCCGAGCTTGCCAAGGCGCGCGACGAGACGCTGCGCGCGCTGGCCGATGCGGAGAACACCCGCCGCCGCGCCGAACGCCAGGCGCAGGACGCCCGCGCTTACGCGATCGACCGCTTCGCCGCCGATCTGTTGCCAGTGGCCGACACGCTCGGTCGCGCGCTTGCGGCCGCGCCCGCCGATTGGCGCGACAGCACCGATGATGGTTTGCGCAATTTGCTCACCGGGCTTGAGATGACCGAGCGCTCCTTGCTCGACGCCTTCGCGCGCCACGGGCTCAAGCGCGTCGGTGAAAAAGGCGAAGCTTTCGACCCAAAGCTGCACCAAGCCGTCGCGCAAATCCCCTCCCCGCATCCGGCGGGGCAGATCGCTGAAGTGATGCAGCCCGGTTATGTGCTTGCGGATCGCACCATAAGAGCGGCAATGGTGGCGGTGTCGGCGGGGCCAGGCGAGAGCGCGGCCGCGCAAACCATCGACATCAAAGTCTGACCCCGCGCGGGCGCGCGGATCGATAAAAGTTTGAACGGCCGGAATTCGCCTGATTTCGGCTTTACCGCCGCCATGACAAATCGGTAATGGTTGGGCGTTCGTGCGGTTGAGGAGACGAGCATGCGGGGAAAATTGATGTTCAGCGCGGCAAGCGCTGCGGTGTTGGCAATGATGATGGCCGGCGTCGCCGCCGCCCAAACATCAGACCCCACAGAGGACGCCTCCACCCAAGCTGAGATCAGCGTGGGCCAAAGCCTCGAAAGCGCGATCGAGCCAGCTGGCGACGCCGATTGGTATCGGCTGAGCGTTGAGCAAGGCCAGCGCTATACGGTGACGCTCAACGCCACGCCCGAAGACAATGGCCTTGATCCGCTGCTGACTGTCTATGACGCGCAAAGCCAAATCATCGCGCAGAATGACGATGCGGACGGCACGCTCAATTCGCGACTCAGCTTCGTGCCGGGCGCGAGCGGCGTGGTGTTCGTTGAAGCCGCCGCCTTCGGCGACGGCAGCGCGGGCGGCTATACGCTCAGCGTTGCGGCAAGCCCGATCCCGCCTGACGACGCCGGCAATGACGCGACCACCCGCGCGCGCGTCGCCCCTGGGCGGCCAATTACCGGCGTTTTGGAATATGAAGGCGATGTCGATTGGTACCGCCTCGATGCGCGCACCGGCCAACGCTACCGCATCATCCTGGCCTCCGCCGAAGAGCGCGAAGACGCACTGAGCGATCCCCTGCTGCAAGTGATGGACGCCGAAGGCAATGTGCTTGGCTACAATGACGATTATAACGGCCTAAACTCGCAGATTGATTTTGTGCCCACGCGCTCGGGCCCGGTTTATGTGGTCGCTGGCGCGTTCGCGGATGCGGCCGCGGGCGCCTACACGCTGAGCGTCGAGAGCGAGCGTCTGCCGCGCGATCCGGCGGCGGCCGACACCTCCACGCGCGCGCGCATCACGCTTGGCCAAACCGTCACGTCGCTGCTGGATTATCCGGGTGACCGCGATTGGTATCGCATCCGCCTCACTGCTGGCGAAACCTATCGCTTCGCGCTGAACCGCAATGATGAAGCGGACGAGCCGCTGGGCGATCCGCTGCTGCAGCTTTACGATGCGCGCGGCGAAGAAGTGGCGATGGATGATGATGGTGGCGGCAATCTGAACGCGCTGCTGGAATACACCGCCACAGCCACCGGCAATTACTTCATCGAAGCGCGCGGTTTCTCCGATGACGCGGCGGGCGGTTACACGCTCTCGGCCCGCGCTGGCGATATTCCGGCCGACGCGAGCACGGATGTGAGCCTCTCTGCGGATGGCGATTATCGCGAAGGCGTGCTCGCCCCCGCAGGCGATCGCGATTGGTATCGGCTCACGCTGAGCGAGGGCCAAACCGTGCGCATCTCGCTGACCAGCGTCGATATGATGCTGGATCCGCTGCTCGTCGTGTACGGGCCCGATGGCGCGGCGGCGGCCACCGATGATGACGGCGGCGAAGGCCTCAATTCCTGGCTCGAATTCACTGCAACCGCGAGCGGCGATCATTTCGTTGAAGCGCGCGGCTTCTCTGATGACGCCGGCGGCAGCTACGCGGTTTCCATTGCCTCGGGCGACATCCCCGACAGCAGCCAGACCGATGAAGCCCTCGGCTTTGACGGCCAAGGCCGGGTGAGCACGCTCGGCGCGCCGGGCGATGTGGATTGGTTCGCCGTTGATCTCGTGGAAGCGCGCACCTATCGCTTCAGCGTCGAGAGCACGGGCGAGACGCCATTGGCCGATCCGATGCTGACCATCTACGACGTCAACGGCGAAGCGGTCGCGACCGATGATGATGGGGGCGCAGGCCTGAACGCCTATCTCACCTTCTCATCGGTTACGGGCGGGCCGCATTTTGTGGCGGTTTCCGGCTATGGCGATTCCACAGGCCAATATTACGTGCGCGCCAGCGACACCGATATTCCCGGCCACATCTACAGCGATGAGGCGCTGGACTCCGCCAATGGCGATGAGCGCGTGAGCCGCATCGACATTCCGGGCGATCTCGATGTCTTCCGCGTCGATCTCGAAGAAGGCGTGCGCTACGTGATGGAAGTGAACGGCTTTGGCGATCACGCGCTGGCCGATCCGCAGCTCACGCTGCTGAACGCCAATGACGAAGTGATCGCCAGCGACGACGATAGCGGCCCAGGCCGCAATGCGCGGCTGCGCTTCACTGCGCGCGAGAGCGGCGCATTCTTCATCCGGGCGAGCGGCGTTGGCGGCGCGACCGGGACGTATCAAGTTAAGATCGTGCGCCAGTAGGCAGAACGCCGGGGGACGCACGCGAGCGGCGGCGCCGGACAAGGGCGCCGCCGCTTTTTTTGCGCGCTTAGGAGAGCGCTTTGAGCCGATCGGCACCCTGCCGATCAAGCATCCAGCCGGGATATTCCGGCTTAAGCGCTGAAATCGCGTCGAGCTGCGCCAGCTCATCGGCAGAGAGCTCAACCTTTACCGCGGCGAGATTGTCGCTCAGCTGCGCTTCGGTTTTTGCGCCGATGATCACGCTGGTGACGTGCTTCTTATGCAGCAGCCAAGCGAGCGCGATTTGCGCCACTGAAACCCCGCGCGGCGCGGCGATGGCGGCCATCGCATCGATAATGTCGAAGGCCTTGTCTTTATCCACCGGCGGGAAATCGAACTTGAAGCGGCGCGCATCGCTCGGCCCGCCATCGCGCGTGAACTTGCCGGAGAGGAAGCCGCCGGCGAGCGGGCTCCATGGCAGGATGGCGAGATTTTCGTACTCGGCCAACGGCGCGACCTCGCGCTCAAGATCACGGCCCGCGATGGAATAATACATTTGCAGCGATTCAAACCGCGTCAGCCCCTCGCGCGCTGACACGCCAAGCGCAGTGGCGATTTGCCAAGCGGCGAAATTGCAAAGCCCGATATAACGCACCCGGCCCGAGGCGACGACCTCATCCAACGCGCGCAGCGTTTCTTCGATCGGGGTGGCCGCATCGAAGGCGTGCACCTGGTAGAGATCGATATAATCTAGATCCAACCGCTCGAGGCTCGCATCAACGGACGCGAAGATGTTCTTGCGCGAAAGGCCCCAGAGATTGTTATCCCAATAGCGGCGCTTTTCCGCTGGCGCGGCGTCGTTTTCCTTGCCTGGGATCACGGACGTCATCCGGCCATAGACCTTGGTGGCGATTACCAACTCATCGCGCGGCAGGCCCTTGATGGCTTGGCCTAGCAATTGTTCGGATTGGCCATTGGAATAGACATTGGCCGTATCGATGAAATTCACGCCCGCATCGAAGGCGTGGGTGACGAGCTTGGTGGCGGCGTCTTGGCCGAGTTCGCCAACGACGCGGAACATCCCCTCCCCGCCGAATGTCATGGCGCCGAGGCAGATTTCAGACACGGCAAGGCCAGTGCGGCCAAGTTTGCGATAGCGCATGTGCAATCCTCACGATCGAAGAGACGCGCGCGAAGGCGCGCTCAGGCTTGAACACAAGTCCGGCCCGGATGCAGTCGCGCGCGGGCGCGCAGCAAGCGCGGCGGCGGCGAGAGATGGAAAAGGCGGAACGGAAAAGCCGCGCGAGATGCGCGGCTCCGATTTATATAGCGCAAAAACGCGTTTTTGGCAAGGAAGCTTAGCCGACGCCGTTCGCGCGGAACCAAGCGAGGCAGCGCGCCCAGCCATCCGCAGCGGCGACCGCATCATAACTTGCGCGATAATCGGCGTGAAAGCCGTGCTGCGCGCCGGGATAGACGATGATCTCCGAGCCCGTGGGATTGCCGGCGGCGGCAAGCGCTGCGCGCATCTCCTCCACCGTGCTAAGCGGGATGCCGTTATCGTTCTCTGCGTAGAGCCCAAGCACCGGCGCTTTCAAATCGGCGGCGACATTCACCGGCCACGGCCTGTCCGCTTCGGCGCCGAAGCCGCCAGCAGCGGGCGGCGTGAGCCGGCCATACCAGGCCACGCCCGCTTTGATCTGCGCAAAACGCGCCGCCGCCATCCATGTCACCGCCCCGCCCATCCGCTCATAAAGATCGGCAATCGCCCCGGCGCAGGGGATCAGCCGGTGCCCTCGCTCGACCACGATATCGGGATTGGCGCAGATCAGCTCCGTGCCGCGTGCCAGCATCACGTCGAGCGAAGGCCGGTAATCTTCCGCCGTCTCCGTCTCATCATCGAACAAGCCGGTGCACAGCACATAATCGGCCGCTTCCAGCGGCACCGGCCGGGACGGCAGGCCGCTGT
>DAORMO010000082.1:12676-12933 GCA_035440585.1 Terricaulis sp. | reverse complement strand
CGCCCGCGCTGTCCGAGGCCCGCGCCGCCATCGCGCAAGCGACGGTGTAGGGCTGCGGCAATGGGTCCGGTGCGCGCTCGCGCCACGTTGCGCAGGCGCGCGCCGGACAGCAGCGTTCAGGCATGAATGTCGAGACGCCTCGCCGCAATCTCACGGGCGCTGTTGCGCCTGCGCTGGCCGTGGCGGCGCTGGCGGGGCTGGGCGCGCTGCTGATCGTTGGCGGGGATCGCCAGGGCGGCAAGGCGGCTGATGCGCCG
>DAORMO010000082.1:8221-12666 GCA_035440585.1 Terricaulis sp. | reverse complement strand
CTGCATTATTGAAAATGTCGATGCAGTGGGCGGGCCCATTGATCTTGTCGATGGAACGGGCGCGCGGGTGACGGAGGCCGATTTCGCCGGCCAGCCGGCGGCGATCTATTTCGGCTTCGCCAATTGCCCTGACGTCTGCCCGATGACGATGTTCACCCTGGCCGAAGCGCTGGCTTTGCCGGGCGGCTATGACGTCCAGCCCATTCTGATCACCGTCGATCCCGCGCGCGACACCCCTGAGGTGATGCGCGCTTATGTGGAAACAGAAGGGTTTCCGGCGGGCCTTGTGGGCCTTTCGGGCACTGAGGCGCAGGTTGAGGCGGCGCGGCGGGCGTTTAACGTCTATGCGCAGCGCGCTGCGATCGATGGGGCCCCGGCGGGCACATATAACGTCGATCATTCGTCGCTGCTTTATGTGGTCGATGGCCAATGGCGCACGCGTGTTGCGGTGCCGACCTGGCGCCAGGAAGATCCGCGCGACCCGCGTAGCCCGCGCGCGCCGACCCCGCCAGAGGTGATCGCCGCCTGCATCGCGGCCGGCCTGGATCGGGAACCTTAGGGTCCAATTTCCCATAATCGCTGAAAACAGCGCTTGCGCCACCGGTAGCCGACATTACGTTCAGGTGAGGCTGGGGTGCTGCACCGCGTCATAATTCGTCTGTGCGGCGCCTTAGCTTGTTGGAAACGCGGCGCACGGCAGACTACCAGCTTGTTGCGACGCAGCATGTAAGGGCTGTCATGCTCTATTCGCTTTACGAACTCGGGCACTTGTCTGTGGCGCCATGGCGCTTTGCGGCGCTGATGCAATCCAGCGTGCTGCGCTCGCCGCTCAATCCCGCCGCCGATCATGATCTCGTGCGCACCGCCGCTGCGGCGTCGGATCTCTTTGAGAGTATGACGCGGCGCTACGCCAAGCCCGAGTGGATGCTGCCGAAAACGGTGGTGCATGGGGTTGATGTTGCGGTCGAGCCGAAGGTGGCCTGGTCGAGCCCTTGGTGCCGGATGCTGCATTTCGCGCGCGATGAAGAGGCGCTGGAGCGCGCACGCGGCAAGCGCACCGATCCCACCATTCTGATCGTGGCGCCGATGTCGGGCCATTATGCGACGCTGCTGCGCAGCACAGTTGAAGCATTTTTGCCCGAGCACGAAGTTTACATCACTGACTGGTCTGACGCGCGCATGGTGCCGCTGCTGGCTGGGCGTTTTGATCTCAACGATTATGTCGATCACATCATCGACATGCTGCGGGCGCTGGGGCCTGAAACGCATGTGGCCGCTGTGTGCCAGCCCGGGCCGCTTGTGCTGGCTGCGGTTTCGGTGATGTCGGCGGAAGATGATCCGTGCGTGCCGCTGACGATGACGATCATGGGCTCGCCGATTGATGCGCGGCGCTCCCCCACCGCGCCAAACTTGCTTGCGGAAACGCGCGACATCGATTGGTTCAAGAAGAACATGATCCACACCGTGCCCGCGCTCTATCCGGGCGCGTTCAGGCGGGTGTATCCAGGCTTTGTGCAGCTCGCGAGCTTCATGGGCATGAACCTCTCGCGGCACGTTGATGCGCACTATTCGTATTTCCAAAATCTCGTGCGCGGCGATGGCGACAGCACCGAAAAGCACCGTGAGTTTTACGACGAATATCTCGCCGTCATGGATCTCACCGAAGAGTTCTACATTCAGACGCTCGAAGAGGTGTTTCAGAAATACAGCCTCGCCACCGGGCAGATGATTCATCGCGGGCAAAAGGTTGATCCCGGCGCCATCACTAAAACCGCGCTGCTCACGGTTGAAGGCCAAAACGATGACATTTCCGGCATCGGCCAAACCCAGGCGGCGCATGATCTCTGCGTGAACATCCCCGAGCATATGCGCCGCGATTACATCCAGCCTGGCGTTGGCCATTACGGGGTGTTCTCAGGCCGGCGCTATAAAACCGAAATTTATCCGCGCATCCGCGATTTCATGCGCGGCGGCGGCGCGGTGAAGCGGGCGCGGCCTAAAGCAGTCGCTGGCTAGCGGATATGCTTGAGCGGTGGCCGGCAGGCGTGAGATTCTTGCGCATGCGATTCGATTCGCCTCCGCCGCCAACTCAGATTGAGATCGAAACGATCGACGGCCGCCGCACGCCGGTGAAGCTGATCGTCAATCCGCGCGCGCGGCATGTTTCGGTGCGCATCGATCCGACGCGGCGCGAGGCGATCGCCACAGCCCCGAGCGCGCGGCATTTGAAACATGCAGCGCAGTTCGCAGCTGAGCGCGCGGGCTGGATCGCGGAAGAGCTGGCGCGGCTGCCGCGCTGGGTTTCGCTGACGCCTGGGGCTTTCGCGCCGTTTCGCGGCGTCGATCATGAGCTGGTGTTTGTGCACGGGCGCGGCAAGCCGCGGATCGAAGAGGGCCTTTGGCCCCGGCTCATTGCCCCCGCGCCCGATCTTGCGCTGTTTGAAGCGCGCCTCTTGCGGTTTTTCAAAGAGCAGGCGCGGGCGGAGCTGATCGATCGGGTGGCGCATCACGCTGTCACGCTCGGCGTGAAACCCGAGCGCATCCAGGTGAAGGAGCTGCGCTCGCGCTGGGGCTCTTGCTCCTCCGATGGGGTGCTTGCGTTTTCGTGGCGGGTGATCCTCGCCCCGCCTTTCGTGCTCGATTATCTCGCCGCGCATGAAACCGCGCATCTGCGCGAGATGAATCACTCGCGCCGCTTCTGGGCGCATGTGCGCCGTTGCATCCCCGATTATGAGGCGGGCCGGCAATGGCTGCATGAGCATGGCTGCGGCCTGCACGCCATTGGCATGGCGCGATAAGCCGCTTTAGCCCTCGGGGCCGAAATCGAGCGAACGATCTTCATTGTCTGCAGGCGCGGGCGCGTCTGCGCCGCCGAGCACAGCGCCAATTGGCGCGCCGACAACGCTCACGCTCTGCACCGCGCCGGGATCTGGGACACCGAGATCGAAATCGGCGTCCGTTGGCAGCTCAAGCGGGCGCACCGGCACATTTTCCAGCGCAGTTGCGGCGAAGCGCGCCCAGATTTCGGCCGGCAGCGAGCCGCCGGTGACGCGGTTTGTCACCGTGAAATTATCATTGCCCACCCACACGGTGGCGACATAGCCGGGCGTGAAGCCGACAAACCATGCGTCGCGATAATCATTGCCGGTGCCGGTTTTGCCGGCGATCTGGCGCCCTTGCATGCGCACGCGCGTGCCGGTGCCGGCCTCAACCGTGCGCAGCATCATCGCGTTCATAAAGCGCATCGGGCGCTCTTCGATCACGCGCTCATTCGAGGGCGCGCGCCAGCTCCACATGGTTTCATCATTGTTGGCGCGGCGGATGCGGGAGACGCCGTGCCCGTACATGCGATGCCCGCCGTTCGCCATTGCGCCGTACGCCTGGGTGATGTCGAGCAGCGTCATTTCCTGCGCGCCGAGCGCGAGCGAGTGATAATTGTTCAGCGGCGATTGCACGCCGAGCCGCTGCGCGGCTTCGATCACTTTGTCATGGCCGACTTCGTGGGCGATGCGGATCGCCACCATGTTGTAAGATTGCGCAAACGCGGTGGTGAGCGAAACCGGGCCGTTAAAGCGGCCGGTATAATTGCCCGGCGCCCAATCGGGCTGGCCGGGAATGGAAATGCGCACCGGCTCATCGCGGCGGATCGACCAGGGCGTCAGCCCATTTTCCATCGCGGCGAGATAGATGAAGAATTTGAACGCAGAGCCAGGTTGCCGCCGCGCCTGCCAGGTGCGGTTGAACTGGCTTTCATCATAATCGCGCCCGCCGACCATGGCGCGCACGCCGCCGTCTTCGCCCATCGCCAGCAGCGCGGCTTGGCCCACGCGGCGATCCTCGCCTTGTTCGGCCAGCACCGCTTCGACGGCCTCGGCGCCGGCGCGCTGGGCGGCGATGTCGAGCGTGGTTTCCACCACGAAATCGTCGCGCTGATCGCCGATCACTTGGCGCAGCAACGGATCGATCCAGTCGCGATAATAGCCAAGGATGCCTGCCGGGTTGCGGCGGGAAATCAGCAATTCCTCTTGCGCGGCGGCGCGGCGCTCGGCTTCGCCGATGAAACCCATCGACACCATTTCCGCCAGCACAAGCTCAGCCCGCTCGCGCGCGGCGGTGATGTCTTGGCGGGCGGGATTGAGGCGTGAGGGCGCTTTCACGAGCCCCGCCAGCATGGCTGATTGCAGCAGCGTCAGCTCACGCGCGGGGCGGTCGAAATAGCGCTCAGCCGCCGCTTCAATGCCGTAGGCGCCCGCGCCGAAATAGACGCGGCTGAGATAGAGCGCGATGATTTCGTCTTTGCTGAAGCGCCGCTCCAGCCAAAGCGCCATCGCCACTTCCTGCGCCTTGCGCCGCCAGGAGCGCTCATTGGTGAGGAAGAGGTTCTTCGCCAATTGCTGGGTGATGGTGGAGCCGCCCTGCACGACGCGGCCGGCGCGCAAATTCTC
>DAORMO010000082.1:0-8060 GCA_035440585.1 Terricaulis sp. | reverse complement strand
ATCGAGGAAGGTGATCGATTGGCCCTGGCGGGCTTCCCACAAATCGTCGGTCGAGGGCATGCCCCAGGTGACGAAGAAGAAAAACGCCACCATCGACGCGAGCACGACGCCAGCGGCCGCGCCGGCCCAAACCGCCGTCTCGCGCACGCCGCGCGGGCGCCGCAGGCCCTTGAAGAAGCGCACCACCCCAGCGCCAGCCGCACGCGCGCGCCCGGCGAAGGCCACCCATTTCGGCTCGGCCCAAGCGCGCGCTGCGGCGGCGGTGTTTTGCAAGGAAGCCAGCAGGCGCGCGACCGGGCTGGGCTCAGGTTCAGGCTCGGGCTCATCCGGATCGCCGGCGGCGCGGAAATACTGCGCGGGCAGTTCGCCTTCGGCGGCGGCAGGCGCGGGCGTTGGCTCGGGATCTGAGGCCGGCGTAGCTTCGGGATCTGAGTCAGGCTCGGACTCTGCCTCTGGCGCGCCGTCGACAATCTGCATCGGCGGCGGGGCGAACGCCTCCGGTTCAGGCGGCTTTGGCGGCTCTGATGACGCGCGGGCTCGGGCCCTTGTTCGGGCCCGGCCTCGGGCGGCTCATCGCCCGGCTGCTTGGGATCGTTCTCGTCTGCCACCCGCTAAACCTCTCCGCGCCGCTGGTACCGCGATTCGACGGCGCTTCCGGTGTTGCTCTGCGGTTCCCGCCACGCGCGGGGGTAACGCACGGCGCCGGCTCTCAGGTTCCCTGTGAGGCGAAATTTGGTGAACGCGCGGCGCGGGCGCAACGCCGCACAAGCCGCTTTCGCTTGCCCCTAGGTGGAGTCGCCGCCATATATTGCGGCAGTGCTGGGGATTTTCCCCGGTAAGGAGGATTTGATGAGCGACTACCAAACCCGCTCGATCCCGGCTGGCCGCGAAGAACTGGCCATGGATCCGGGTCTGCGGAAGTTCATGTTGGGCGTCTATCAGAAGATGGGGCTTGGCCTCGTCTGGTCTGCGGTGCTCGCATACGTGATCGGCACGGTTCCGGCTGTGACGAGCGTCGTGCTGGCCCCGCCCGTTATTTATCTGGTGCAATGGGGCCCGCTGGTGATCCTCATGGGCTCCAGCTTCTTCATGCGCAATGCATCTCCGACGGCGTCGGGCGTGCTTTATTGGTCCATCGTCACGTTGATGGGCGCGGGCCTCGGGGTTTGGGTGTTTATCGCCGCGAACGCGATCAGCGCTGAAACCGTGACTGGCCGCACGTTGACCGTGACGTTCGACGGCATGGCCAAGGCGTTCTTGCTGACGGCTGCGGCCTTCGGCGCGCTTTCGCTGTTTGGCTACACCTCAAAGCGGAGCCTGTCTGGCCTGCATTCGTTCATGATCATGGCCACGTTCGGCCTTGTGGCGATCAGCCTTTTGAACTTCTTCTTGTTCAAATCGCCGATGCTGGAAGTCATCATGCAAGTGGTGACGCTGGGCGTGTTCTCGCTGCTGGTGGCCACGCAAACCAACCAATTGCGCGAGTCTTACTACTACCTCGCCAATGATCAGCGCGGCCAAGCGGTGGCGACCAATGTGGGGGCGCTTAACCTCTACATCGCGTTCGTCACCATCTTCCAGATGCTGCTGAGCTTGATGAGTTCGCGCGACTAAGCGCGGCGCATAGCGCAAAGTTCAAACGCCCCGGTGAAAGCCGGGGCGTTTTTTGTTTTAGGCGTCCACGACGCGCATATGGCGGGGCTCAAGCACGGCCAGCACGCGGGCCAGATCATCGCCGCGCCGCAGCACGCGGCCATCCACGGCGCGCACGCTGTAGGGGCCTTGCTTGGCGCCGGGCTGCTTCTCAATTTGATAGAGCGGCGCCTCGCTGGTGCGGCGATAGACGCTGAACAGCGCCCGATCCGGCAGGGCGTCCATGGCGTAATCGCGCCACTCCCCCGCCGCCACCATGCGACCGTAAAAACGCAAAAGCCGGTCAAGCTCGGGGCGGTCGAAGAAGATGGTGCGGCGGCTCATGTCGAAGGGCGGGCTCCCAACACAGAAGAGAGGGGTTAAACTGAAGCTGTTCGCGGTCGCCGCAAGATTACAAATCAGAACGGTGCCGGATATTGCCTGAATTTACACTTGCTCTCGCCGCATCCAAGCGCGACCTTATCAATGTGGCCGGCCGGAGAAAGGCTCGTGCTGGGTATCCATCAGCCCCCCCAGCCCCCCCAGTACGCGCTTCGGCTGGCCACACTCTTTACGAAAAGCCCGCGCCTCGCGCGGGCTTTTCTGCTTTCAGGGCGCTGATTTACTGGCGTTTTATCGCGTGTTTCGCCGGTGCGGCGCTGGGGTGCGCTTAAGCTGTGCAGCGCATGCTGCACCGGCGCGAAGGGCGTTTCGGCGTTAATCTCTACGCAAAGAATCGCAGAATCAGAGCGGGCGCGATTCGGCGAATCCAGGGGCAGTTCTGTGGATAAGTAGTCCTCGCGTTTTGCCGGAAACCGCCTTAAGAGCGGCGGCTCGCTTGAACGGGGCGCTTAATCCACATGCTTCTGCAAGTTGACGGGTTGCGGAAAAGCTTCGGCCGGCGGCTCGCGGTCGATGGCGTCGGCTTCACTTTGGACGTGGGCGAGATCGTCGGCTTTTTGGGGCCGAACGGCGCGGGCAAAACCACCACGATGCGCATGATCGCCGGCTATCTGGAGCCGGACGAGGGCGCGGTGCGGATTTTCAATATAGATGTCGCCCAGGAGCGCCGCCGCGCGCAGGAGCGGCTAGGCTATCTGCCTGAAGGCGCGCCGCTTTATGGCGAGATGACGCCTTGGACCTATCTGCGCTTTATCGCCGAGGCGCGCGGCATGAACCGGGACGCGGCGCGGCGGGCGGTGCGCGGGGCGGCGCAGGATGCGCGGCTGGGCGATTCGATCAGCCGGCCGATTGAGACGCTCTCCAAAGGCTATCGCCGCCGCGTGGGCCTCGCCGCTGCGCTGCTGCACGATCCGATGCTGCTGATCCTCGATGAGCCGACCGATGGGCTTGACCCCAATCAGCGCCACGCCGTGCGTGATCTCATCAAGCGGCTGGGCGAAGAGCGCGGGCTGATCATTTCCACCCATTCCTTGGAAGAGGTGGATGCGGTGTGCACGCGCGCGATTCTGATCGATCAGGGGCGCATCGTTGCGGATGAAACGCCCGCAGCGCTACGTGAGCGATATGGCGGGCTCGATGAAGCGTTCGCGGCGCTGACGCGTGGGGAGGAACGGGTGTGAAGAAGAGCCCTGGCCTTGCCTCCATGTTCGCCATCTATCGGCGCGAGTTGCTGGCGTATCTGACCACGCCCACCGCTTACGTGTTTGTGGCGGTGTTTTTATTCGCCATTGGGCTCTTCACCTTCCAAGTGGGCGGCTTGTTTGAAGCGCGGCGCGCAGATCTTTCGGCGTTCTTTGCGTTTCATCCGTGGATTTTCATGGTGTTTTTGCCCGCGATCGCCATGCGGCTGTGGGCGGAGGAAACCCGCTCTGGCGCGATCGAGGTGCTGATGACGCTGCCGGCGCCGACATGGGCGCTGGTGCTCGGCAAATTCCTGGCGGCGTGGACGATAGCGGCAGGCGCGCTGGTGCTCACTCTTCCGCTTTGGATCAGCATCAATGTGCTGGGCGCGCCTGACAATGCGGGGATCATCACCGCTTATCTCGCCAGCGTGCTGATGGCGGGCGCTTACATCGCCATTGGCTCGATGATGTCGGCTTTAACGGGCGCGCAAGTGGTGGCGTTCGTGCTGGCGGTGCTGGTTGCGTTTTTGCTGACGGCGCTGGGCGCACCGATGGTTGCGGATTTTTTCAATGGGTTTGTGGGCGGGGCGCTCTCCGAAGCAATCAGCCGGTTTTCAATTTTGCATCATTTCGACGCCGCCCAGCGCGGGGTGATTGAGGCGCGCTCGATCGTGTATTTTGTTTCGCTGATTGGGCTTTGCCTGGCGCTGACTGGCCTTGTGGTGGATGCGCGCCGCGGGGGCGCGAAATGAGCGCGCGCCGTTTCGCCGCCGTCGCCGCTTTGGCATTTTTGGTGATGTTCGTCGCCGCCAATGTGCTGGCCAATTCCTGGCTGCGCTCGTGGCGGATCGATCTTACGCAAGATCAGCTCTATTCAATCTCGCCCGGCACGCAGACGATCCTCAATCAGCTGAGCGAGCCGGTGACGCTGACGCTGTATTATTCGCGTGACGCCGGTGCTGCGGCTAAGCCTCTGCAGGATTACGCCGTGCGCGTGCGCGAAATGCTGCAAACTTATGCGGCGCGCTCGCGCGGGCGGGTGCGGTTTGTTGAGGTCAATGTCGCTGCGTTCAGTGAACAAGAGGATGTGGCGGCCGAGGCGGGCTTGCGCCCGTTCCGCCCGTATCAGGGCGCGGATTCAATTTATTTCGGACTGGTCGGCGCCAACGCGATTGATGATACGCGCGCCATCCCCTTCTTTGAGCCCTCGCGCGAGGCGTTTCTCGAATATGAGCTGACGCGGCTGATCTATGAGCTCGAAAACCCAACGCGCACGCGCGTGGGCCTCATCACCGCGCTGCCGATCGATCCTTCAGCGCCCGCGCGCGGGCAGCAGAGTTCGGTGTTCGCCGGCGAGATGGCGCGGGTGCTGCAAGTCGTGCAGATCGCGCCGGATTTCACCGAGATCCCGGATGTGGATGTGCTGGCCGTCATCCATCCGGGCGATCTTTCGGCGGTGCAGCTTTATGCGATCGATCAATTCATCCTGCGGCGCGGGCGGGCGTTTATCGCCGTCGATCCCGCCTCGATGATGGCGCAAGATCAAGGGATGACGGGGCTTGATCCGTTCAATCCCTCCATGCCGGCGCCGACCGCCTCAACGCTTGAGCCGCTGCTGACGGCGTGGGGCGTGGGCTTTGACGGCAATGTCGTGCTCGATGGGCAAAACGCGCTGCCGGTGCGCGCCGAGCGGCCCGATACGGGCGAAGTGGTGGAGTTGCCGCAGCCGCTTTTGTTTGCGCTGACGGCCGAAGGGCTCAGCCGCGACGATCTGATGACGGCGTGGCTGCGGCGCGGAATCAATGTCGGCATGGCGGGCACGCTGAATGTGACGGCCAAGCCCGGCGTTGAAAGCATCACGCTGGCGCGCACCAGCGGCGATACGATGCGCATCCCGGCGCAAGCGGCGCTGGCGCGGCCAACGCCGTTTGAGTTGGCGCAGATCTGGCGTCAGGGTGGCGGCGGCGGGCGGATGGAAACCGTGGCCGTGCGGCTCTCGGGCGCGCTGGAAACAGCGTTCCCCGCTGGCGCGCCTGAGGGGGCGGCGGCGCAGGCTCAGCCGCTGACGCGCTCGCAAGCGGGCGCGGAGATCGTGATCATCGCGGACACTGATTTTCTGGATGACGCGTTTTTCATCGATCCCAATAGCGGCGCGGCGGCGGCCGATAACGCCGCTTTTGCGCTGAACGCCATCGATATTCTTGGCGGCTCGGACGCGCTGGTTTCGCTGCGCTCACGCGCGCCGCGCGAACGGCGCATGACGATGATCGATGAGCTTGAGCGCGATGCGCAAAGCGCGATCGAAAGTCGCGAGGAAGAATTGCGCGCCGATCTTGCCGCCACCGAAGCGCGGCTGGCGCAAATCCAAGAGCAAGGGCGCGGCTCGGGCGCGTTCGCTGGCGCGCTGGGTGCGGAGATGACGCCAGAAGAGGCCGCGATCGTGCGTGAATTGGAAGCGCGGATTCTTGAGGTGCGCGGCCAGTTGCGGCGCACCGAGCGCGAGCATCGCGGCGATGTCAGCCGGCTTGAGGCGCTGATGGTGTTTATCAATGTGTGGCTGGCGCCGCTGCTGGTGGCGGGGGCCGGGCTGTTCTTCTTCTGGCGCCGGCAGCGGCGCGCCCGTCAGGGAGAGGCGCGATGAGCACGGAGCTCGCGCAGAAGCGCAAGCAGCAGGCGCTGCGCTACGGCTTGATCGCCGGCGTGTTGGCTGCGATCGCCGCAGTATCTGTCGGCATCGAATATCGCGCCGCGCGCCCTGATAGCGCTGCGGGGCTGGTGCTGCCCGGCATCGGTGAAACCATCACCGCCGGCCAGCGCGTCACCATCACCAGCGCCGAAGCCAGCTACCGCATTGAGCGCGCCCAGCGCGGCGATCAAGCGGTGTGGGTGATGCGCGATCGCGGCGATTATCCGGTCTCGGTTGCCCGGCTCACGCAATTGACGGACGGCTTGCGCACGCTGCGCACCACGCGGCGGATGACCAATGACCCTTCCAAGCATGCGCGCCTTGGCGTGGATGATCCGCGCCAGGGCGGGCGCGGGGTGCTGGTGCAGATTGAGGATGGGCGCGGGGCTTTGCTCGTCAATCTGATCCTGGGCGTGGAGCCCAGCGGGCTTTATGTGCGCCGGCCCGATGACGATCAGGCTTGGGCCGCTGAGGGCGTGCTGCCGCCGTTGCGCGACATTGCGGCGTGGCTTGATCTGCGCCCCATCGCGCTGGAGCCAGCGGCGCTGGCGCGCGTGGAGATCATCCCGGCTGAGGGCCGCGCCTACATTCTGGGCCGCGATGATGCTGAGAGCGCTTGGCGCATTGCAGCGCCGGCATTGGCGCCGCTTTCAACCGCGACGGTGCGTGCTGCGGCCGAGCGGATCGCCACCATCGCTCCGCGCGACGTGCAGCCCGCGCCGGCGATCCAGGGGCCGGTGGTGGCCCGCGTGCGCGCCACGACGTTTGAAGGCTTGGCGATTGATGCGGAGATCATTGAGGCCGATGGCCGGCCTTGGGTGAAGCTGGTGGCCCGCGCCAGCGCGCCCGAGCATGAAGCGGCCGCGCTTGCACTCAACAATCACGCCGCTGCGTGGGCGTATGGGCTGTCTGAGCAAGATGCGCGCGCGCTGGCGCCGCCGCTGGCCTCGCTCGTGCCGGGCGCTGATTAGCGGCGCTCAGTATAAGCGGCCCCGAGAATGGCGCCGCCATTGGGCTGTTGAATGATCACCGCGCATTGTGGCGTGCAGCGGCCGCGCTCGAACCAGACCGCGCGCCCGTCCCAGACGCCGAGCCGCTCCACTGTGCGCACGAGATTGTAGTGCAGCACCGTGCGGTTGGTGTTGAGCCCGCCATAGACGATGACAGCGAGCGGGCCGGGATCGTAGGCAATAAGCAAGATCTCCGCGCCCGCGCCGCGTGCGTTGGCGTTGAGCGTCACGCGCGCGCGGCCATTGGGCAGACGGGAGATGGCAAGATCGTTGCGCGCCAGCGGCTGGGGCGCTGCGCGCACTTGATCGAGCGCCAGGCGCGCATCCTCCCAATCGGCGGCGCTCAATTGGCGCGATCCGTTGAGCACGAGCTGGGGCGTGAAGCGGCCGCGCATGCGCATGGTGCGCGCGTATTGGCGCTGACGCTCGGCAAATTCGGGCCGGGCGAAGGTGTCGTTCCAGCCGAGATAATCCCAGATCCCCACCGGGAAGGTGAGCGCGAGCACCCCTTCCTCACGCGCGAAGCTCCCCAGCAGCCGGTTGGCGCGGGGGCACTGGATGCAACCCTGGCTCGTGTAAAGCTCCACCACGACGGCGGCGCGCCGCCCTTGCGTCTCGGCTTGGGCCTGCGCGGGCGCGGGTGTGCTGGCCGCCGCGAGCCATAAAAGCGCGACGGCGAGGATGCGGCCGATCATGGCCGCCAGCATGGCCGGCCCGCCCGCTGTCATAAAATCAAACCAGCGTGACGGGCCGTATGGGCCTCACTCCGATTTCGCCAAACCCCGCAGAACATAATGCAGGATACCGCCATTTTGCAGGTATTCGACCTCATTTTCGGTGTCGATGCGGCAGAGGACGGTCACCTCGTCCACTTTCCCGTCGGGGCGGGTGATTTTAAGGGTGACATCCTGGCGCGGCTTGAAGCCGGCGACGCCCTCGATCGAGACGGTTTCCGCGCCGGTGAGCCCAAGGCTCGACCAGGATTGGCCGTCTTTGAACTGGAGCGGCAGCACGCCCATGCCGATCAGGTTTGAGCGGTGGATGCGCTCAAAGCTTTCAGCCACCACGGCGCGGACGCCCAAAAGCGTCGTGCCCTTGGCCGCCCAGTCGCGCGAGGAGCCGGTGCCGTATTCCTTGCCCGCGAAG
>DAORMO010000081.1:12836-13109 GCA_035440585.1 Terricaulis sp. | reverse complement strand
TCGGTTCGAGTGCGCCGCACGTTCAGATCCGTGAGCGCTATGATCCGAGCTTGCCTTATGTGCGCGGCGATCTGGATCAGCTTATCCAGGCCTTCCTCAACATAGCCAAGAATGCAGCCGAAGCGTTGGGCGAGCAGGGGGGCGCGGAGATATCCTTCATCACCTCCTATCGGCCTGGCGTTAAATTCCGCGCCGCCGCAAGCGGCGCTGCGCGGCCTTTGCTTGAGGTGCAGATCGTCGATAACGGCCCGGGCCTGCACGCCGATGTCGCGG
>DAORMO010000081.1:0-12770 GCA_035440585.1 Terricaulis sp. | reverse complement strand
TGTCGCCGCCGACATCATCGCCCGCCACGATGGCCGCATCGAGGTCGATAGCCAGCCGGGCCGCACCGCTTTCATCATTTTTCTCCCCATTGATCCGGAAGATACGCCATGAGCGCACGCATCCTGCTGGCTGACGACGATTCCTCCTTGCGTTTTGTGCTCTCACAGGCGCTCGGCAAGGAAGGCTATGCGGTGCGGGCCACCGGCAATGTCGCCACGCTTTCTAAATGGGTGCGCGAAGGGGAGGGCGATCTTGTCCTCAGCGACGTCTATATGGGCGATGATTGCGTGTTTGATGCCCTGCCCGCGATGCGCGCGGCGCGCCCCAATCTCCCGGTCATCGTCATGAGCGCGCAATCGACGGTGAACACTGCGCTCTCGGCCGCCGGTGCGGGCGCCTATGATTATGTGCCAAAGCCGTTTGATCTTGATGCGCTGATGGCGGCGGTGAAGCGCGCGCTTGCAGGAGGGCCCGATGCGAAAGCGCGCGCCCAAGCCAGCAAGGCCGAGAAGGAGGAGCGCTTGCCGCTGATCGGTCGCTCTCCGGCGATGCAGGATGTCTATCGCATCATGGCGCGCGTGGCCGGTTCTGATCTTGCCGTGCTTGTCGAAGGCGAAAGCGGCGTCGGCAAGGAGCGGGTGGCGCGGGCGATCCACGAACACAGCCGCCGCTCTGGCGGGCCTTATATGCAGCTGAGCCTTGCGGGTCTTGGCGCCGTGCAGCTTGACCGTGATCTCTTTGGTCCCGAAGGCGCGTTTGGCCGCGCCCGCAACGGCACGCTCTTTCTTGAAGACGTGGATGAACTCACGCCCGAAGCGCAAACCCGTCTCGCCGGCTTGCTGCACAGTGATGACAGCGGCGCGCGGCCGAATGCGCGCCTGATCGTCGCCTCCCAGCGCAGCCTTGCGGGCCTCGTCCAGCAAGGCGCTTTCCGCCAAGATCTCTTCTATCAGCTTAACGTCGTCCCGATCCGCCTGCCGCCGCTGCGTGAGCGGATGGAGGATTTGGGCGATCTGGCGCGCGCCTTCCTGGTGCGGGCCAAGCGCGAAGGCCTGCCTGAAAAGACCTTAGACAGCTCGGCCATCAAGCGCCTCGAAGCGCATCAATTCCCCGGCAATGTTCGCGAGTTGGAAAATCTGCTGCGCCGCGCCGCGGCGCTGAGCCCAGGCCAAGTGATTACCGCGCGCGAAATTGAGCAGGAATTGGCGGGCGGGGCGAGCGCGCCGCCGCTGGCCGCCCAAGCCGGCGGCGGCGCCAGCTTTACCCAGGCGGTGGAGCAGCGTCTCGACCAGGAATTTAGCGCCGCCGGCGCGGATCTGCCCGCGCCAGGCCTTTACGATCGCTTCCTGGCCGAGGTTGAGCGCCCGCTGATCCAGCACGCCCTCCAGGCCACGCGCGGCAATCAGATCAAGGCCGCCGCCGTGCTTGGCATCAACCGAAACACCCTACGGAAGAAGATTCAGGTGCTCGGCATCCGCACTGGCAGAGGCGATTGACGAAACCGTGTTACTCGTCCAACACCTATGTTGCTTAGGCGCAACATGGGAAGCCCCCCTGCCATGGCGCAGCCGAATACCACGATTGCCAAGTCCGACCTGGTCCTAAGCGACCACCCCAAAAGCCGCAGCGCCATCGCGTTCGCCGGGGCTTTTGTGTTGGCCGCCCTGCTCACCGCCAGCGCCACTTTGCTGCTGATCTCAGGGGAGGGGCTGGCCGGGGAATCAACGCCGACCGCGCTTGTGATGTTGGGCCTCAGCCTTGGCCTTTCGGCGATCATGGCCGGCATCCTCGCGGTGCGAATCTCGCGCGTATGGCGCGCCTGGAGTTCGGCGGCGAGCGGCGCGCGTTTGCACGTGCGCTTTGTCACCATGTTCAGCCTCGCGGCGCTCGCGCCCGCGATCATCATCGCGGCGTTCTTAGGCTTCACGTTCAGCCAAGGCGTTGAGCGCTGGTTCAGCCAGCGTGTTGAAACAACGATCGAGAACGCAGCGGCGGTGGGCCGCGCTTATGTCGGCATCGCCAGCGATGATCTGAGCGGCGAAGTGCTGGCCATGGCCGAGGATCTCAACCGCGCCGCGCGCGGACTCACCGAAGATCCCGAGCGTTACCGCGCCTTCCTGCGCGCCCAAACCCAAGCGCGCGCTTTGGCTTCGGCTTATGTGGTGCGGACCGATGGCGAGGTGCTGGCGCGCGCCGAAGAAGGTGAAGCGCGCGAGTTTGAAGCGCCAACCGTCGAGGGGCTTTCGGCTGCAAACCAAGGCTCAGTCTCAATCCGCTTCGATCAGGACGATGACCGCGTCATCGGGCTCTACCGTTTGAGAGAGTATGGCGAAGCCTATCTCGTGGTGACGCGCGCCCTGGCGCCGGGGCTTGTCACGCAACTCAGGCTATTTGACCAATCGGTCGATGATTATCGCGGCGCCCGCGATGCGCAGGGCGCGCTGCGCGTGATGTTCACCCTGGCTTACGTTTCAACTGCGCTGCTGGTGCTCTTGGGCGCCATCTGGGTGGGGCTAACCAGCGCCAGTCGCGTGGCTGAGCCGATCGGCCGCCTGGTTGGCGCCGCTCGCCGCGTCGCCGATGGCGATCTGAAAGCCCGTGTCAGCGTCGGCGAAGAAAGAGACGAGGTTGATGCGCTCGGCGCTGCGTTCAACCGCATGACGGCGCAGCTCGATACGCAGCGGCGCGATCTTGTCGCCGCGCAGGAAGACGCTGAAACCCGCCGCCGCTTTATAGAAGCGGTGCTCGGCGAGGTGAGCGCGGGCGTTGTCGGCCTTGACGGCAATGGCCGCATTACCGCCGCGAACCGCTCGGCGGGGCAATTGCTGGCCGCGGGGGAGCAAAGCCTGCTCGGGCGCCGGCTGATCGATGTTGCCCCTGAATTTAGCGATTTGCTCAACCAGCCCGCCCCACAGGGAGAGACCCCGCCGCAGCGCGTCGATCTGCTGCGCGATGGGGCCTCGACGAATTTGAGCGTGCGCATGAGCCCCGACGCCGAAGGCGGCCTGGTGCTGACCTTCGACGACATGACCAAGCTCATTTCCGCCCAGCGCCAAGAGGCCTGGAAAGACGTGGCGCGCCGCATCGCACATGAGATCAAAAATCCGCTGACGCCGATCCAGCTCTCGGCCGAGCGGCTGCAGCGTAAATTTGGGGCTGAGATCACCTCCGATCAGGAGACCTTCCAGCGCTGCACCGACACCATCCTGCGCCAAGTCGCCGACATTGGCCGTATGGTGGATGAATTCTCCGCCTTCGCGCGCATGCCCACGCCCATCATGGCGTTCGCGGATATGAGCGAAGTGGCGCGCGGCACGGTGTTTGGCCAACGGCTGGCGTTTGCCGATGTGCGAGTCGAGATAGAAGGCGCCGATAAGCCGATCGGGCTTGTGTGCGATGAGCGTCTCATCGCCCAGGCTCTGCTCAATCTGATCAAGAACGCAGCTGAGAGCGTGCAGGCGCGGCGCGCGCGTGAAGGCGAGCCCAAGGACGGCTTCGTCCGCCTGCGCATGCGTGATCTCGAATACGGCGTGCAATTTGAAATCATCGATAACGGCCTTGGCTTTCCAGAAAAGGATCGCCACCGGCTGATCGAGCCGTATGTCACCACACGCACAAAGGGGGCGGGGCTGGGCCTCGCGATCGTGGCGCGCGTCGTGGAAGACCATGGGGGGTTGATCGAGCTGGATGACGCGCCTGGGCCTTCGCCTGGCGCTATCGTCCGTTTTGTTTTGCCAAAGCGCATCGAAGAACCGCGCGAACCAAGCGCCGCCGGCGCAGGAGCCCACAATGGCGTCTGACATTCTGATCATCGACGACGAAACCGATATCCGCGAGCTCATCTCCGGCATCCTCGAAGATGACGGCCACCAAGTCCGCACCGCCCGCGATAGCGACGAAGCGATCGAAGCGGTGCGCCGGCGCACGCCCTCGCTCGTGGTGCTCGATGTTTGGCTGCAAGGCAGCCGCATCGATGGGCTCGAGCTGCTCTCGATGTTCAAGGAGATCGATCCCGACATGCCCGTCGTCGTCATCTCCGGCCACGGCACGATCGAGACAGCCGTGTCGGCGATCCGCAAGGGCGCTTATGATTTTATCGAAAAGCCCTTCACTGCCGATCGGCTTTTGCTGGTGGTGCATCGCGCGCTCGAAACCGCGCGGCTTAAGCGCGAGAATGTGGCGCTGAAGGCGCGTTCGGCCGCCGGTGACGACATCATCGGCACCTCAGCCATCATGGCGAGCCTGCGCGCATCGATTGACCGGGTGGCGCAAACCAATTCGCGCGTGCTCATCACTGGCCCTGCGGGCTCCGGCAAGGAATTGGTCGCGCGCCTTCTGCATGAGCGCAGCGCGCGTGTGGATGGGCCGTTCGTCGTCATCAACGCCGCTTCAATCGCGCCCGATCGCATGGAGAGCGAGATTTTCGGCGAAGAGGGCCCCGATGGCCGCCCACGCAAGATCGGCGTGTTCGAGCAAGCCCATGGCGGCACACTCTTCCTCGACGAAGTGGGCGACATGCCGCTGGAGACCCAATCGAAAATCCTGCGCGTTCTGGTCGATCAGCGCTTCCAGCGCCTCGGCGGCGCCACCGACGTGCAGGTCAATGTGCGTGTTGTTTCTTCCTCATCGCGCGATCTGCGCGTGGATATTGAGCAAGGCCGTTTCCGCGAAAACCTCTTCCATCGCCTCAACGTGGTGCCGCTGCGCGCGCCGAGCTTGGCCGAGCGGCGCGAGGATATTCCCGAGCTTGCGGGCTATTTCGTTGGCCGCCTCGCCGGCATGTCGGGCGTGCCTGCGCGCCAAATTGGCGAAGATGCGCTCGCGGCGCTGCAAGCGGCCGATTGGCCCGGCAACGTGCGCCAACTGCGCAACGTGATCGAGCGCATCCTGATTTTGGCGACGGGCGATCCCTCAACCGCCGTAACCGTGGATTCGCTGCCGCCCGAAGCCTGGCCCTCCGCCGGCATCTCCAAGCATGACGGGCTGCAAGAGGTGATCGCGCTGCCGCTGCGCGATGCGCGCGAGCGGTTTGAGCGCGAATATCTCAACGTGCAGATCACCCGCTTTGGCGGCAACATTTCGCGCACGGCGGCGTTCATCGGCATGGAGCGCTCGGCCCTACACCGGAAGCTCAAATCCCTCGGCGTTGAAGCCCCTGGCCGCAACGGCGCAGATAATGGCGCTGACGCCGAATGAGCCGCTTGGCCTACGTCAACGGCGCCTACCTCCCGCTTTCCCGCGCGGCGATCTCCATTCAGGACCGCGGCTTTCAGTTTGCGGATTCGATCTACGAGGTCTGGGCCGTGCGCGGCGGGCGCCTGTGTGACCGCGAAGGCCACCTCACCCGGCTCTGGCGCTCCCTCTCCGAGTTGCGCATGGCTGCGCCGATGGGGGAGGGGCCCCTTCTCGCCATCATAGGCGAACTCATGCGGCGCAATCGCGTGCGTGATGGCATCGTCTATTTGCAAATCAGCCGCGGCGCCGCGCCGCGCGATCACGGCTTTCCGCCGCCTGGCACTAAGCCCACAATCGTCATCACCGCCAAGAATCTTGATCGCGCCGCGATGGACGCACGCGCGGCGGCGGGCGTTTCGGTGATCAGCGCGCCGGATGAGCGCTGGGCCCGCCGCGATATCAAATCCACCAATCTCTTGCCCAACGTGCTCGCGCGCCAAGCGGCGCGCGAAGCGGGCGCGTTTGAAGCCTGGCTGCTGGATGAGGATGGCTTTGTCACTGAGGGCACATCCTCTAACGCCTGGATCGTTGACGCTGACGGCCGCGTGCGCACGCGCGCACTCTCCAATGCGATCCTGCACGGCGTCACGCGCGCCGCGCTTTTAAAGCTCGCGCCAGACCTGCAGCTGCGCATCGACGAAAGCCCGTTCACGCTCGCAGAGGCGAAGGCCGCGCGTGAGGCGTTCCTCACCGGCGCCTCGAACGCTGCGGTTCCCGTCATCGCCATTGACGGCAGCGCCATTGGCGATGGCAAACCAGGCCCCATCACCGCCGCGTTACGTGCTCTTTATCTGGGCGCCGCTGCAGAGCGTTGAATTCTAAAGGTTCGTGATAGTTGGCTTCGCAGGCGCACACGCCTATAGCTACGCTATCCGCGCGCCTCGACGCGGAACCAATAAAACTCAAGCATGGCGGTACCCATGGAAAAGAAACAGAACTTGCAGGACACGTTCCTCAACGCCGTCCGCAAATCGAAGACGCCGCTCACGATCTTCCTCGTCAATGGCGTGAAACTTCAGGGTGTTGTGACCTGGTTCGATAATTTCTGCGTGCTGCTGCGCCGCGATGGCCAAGCGCAGCTGGTTTACAAGCACGCGATCTCGACGATCATGCCTGGCGGGCCGGTCAATTTGCACGAGATCGATAAGGCTGCTGATGAAGCCGACGGCTGACACGCCACAAACCGATATGAATCGCGCCATCGTCCTGCGCCCGCTTGTGGGCGCGGACGGCGGCGCGCGTGATTATGAAGCGCGGCTCTTGGAGGCCGTGGGCTTGGCGCAGGCGCTCGATCTTGAGATCGCCTTCGCTGAGGCCGCGCCCCTGCGCCAGATCCATCCGCGCGCCTATTTCGGCGGCGGCCGCGTTGAGCGCCTCAAGGAAAAGGCCGAAGAACTCGGCGCGGGCGTCGTCGTCATCGATGCGGCGCTGACGCCCGTGCAGCAGCGCAACCTTGAAACCGATATCGGCGCCAAGGTGATCGATCGCACTGGGCTTATCCTTGAGATCTTCGGCCTGCGCGCGCGCACCAAAGAGGGCAAGCTGCAAGTGGAGCTGGCGCGCCAAGCTTATGAGCGCTCACGCCTTGTGCGCACCTGGACTCACTTGGAGCGCCAGCGCGGCGGCCTCGGCAAAACCGGCGGCCCCGGCGAAACGCAGATCGAGCTTGATCGCCGGCAAATCGCTGACCGCATCACGCGCCTTAAGCGCGAACTCGAAGATGTGCGCCGCACGCGCGGCCTGCAGCGCAAAGCGCGCGCCCGCGCAGGCCTGCCAGCCGTCGTGCTGGTTGGCTACACCAATTCCGGCAAATCCACTCTGTTTAACCGGCTCACCCAAGCGGGCGTGCTGGCCAAAGACATGCTGTTCGCCACGCTCGATCCCACCGCGCGGCAAGTGAGGTTGCCAAGCGGCCGCGCCGTGATCATGAGCGATACGGTGGGCTTTATCTCCGATCTGCCGCACGAATTGGTGGAAGCCTTCCGCGCCACGTTGGAAGCCGTCACCGAAGCGGATCTGTTGATCCATGTGCGCGACATCGCCCATCCCGATAGCGAGCAGCAGAAGGCCGACGTGCTGTCAGTTCTGGCGCAGCTGTCGTCTGAATCCGGCGACAAAAGCCCGCCCGTGCTTGAGGCGTGGAATAAGATCGATCAGCTCGACGAGGCCACCCGCAGCGCGCGCCTGCGCCGGGCGGAGGTCGCGGCCGAAGAGGGCGGGCAGGGCGCCCTCTCCCCCGTCGCCATCTCCGCCATCAGCGGGGAGGGCGTTGAGGCCTTGCTCGCCGCGATCGACCGTGCGGCGTTTGCCGCAACGCGCGTCATCACCCTGACGCTCGACCCGGCGGACGCTGGCCGCACGCGCGCACAGATCGCCGCGTCTGGCCAAATTCTTGAAGAAAGCGCTGACGAAAACGGCGCCATCACTTTGCGCGCCGAGCTTTTGGTGCAAGACGCCGCGCGCTTTGCGCCGCCAGAGCCCCTACCCGAACATCTGCGCCCAGCAGCGGAATAGGGGAGGCCCCCTATTTCGCTTTGAGCCGCTCAACCAGTTCGGCGGCGAACACGCTCAGCGTATCGTCGCGCGCGCCCATCACCACGATGCGGTCGCCCGGTTCGGCCAGCTCGATCAGCTTATCGCCACAGGCGCCGCGCTCGGCCAGCGCCAGCGCTTGCAGCCCGCGCGCGCGCACGCCGGCGGCGATGTGCTCGCTCGTCACGCTGCGATCCACCGTGCCGCCGAAATAGGCCGGATCAGGCATGATCAGCACGTCATCATCGGCCATGCGTGAGGCGAACACGTCGATAAATTCCTGGCGCATCAGCTTCAGCGGACCAAAGCCATGCGGCTGGAACATGATCAGCAGCCGGCCCGGAAAGGCGTGCAGCGCATTCAATGTGGCGGTGATCTTATCGGGATTGTGCCCGAAATCATCGATCACCGTGACGCCCTTGGCTTGCCCGACAACCTCCAAGCGCCGCTTGGTGCCGGAAAAGCCCTTGAGCGCCTCCGCAGCCTCTTTCAGCGGCAACCCATAAGCGCGCGCAGCGCACAGCGCGGCTAGCGCGTTGGCGACATTGTGCTCGCCCGGCACGGCCATCTCGATCGTTGCGCTATGGCGCGTGTGCTTTTCCAGCACGTCAAACGACACCCCGCCCGGCGCGAGCCGAATGGCGGTGCAGTGCAGATCGGCAAGGCCAGAGCGGAGCGAATAGGTGAAGGTGCGCACCTTGGCGTTGATCACCAGCGCGCCGGTTTCCTCATTGTCGAGGTTCAGCACCGCCACATCGGCCTTGGCAACAAAGCCGGCAAACAGCGCGCGCAGCTCCTCCATGCTCTTATGATCGAGCGCGATATTGTTCACGACGGCGATGCTTGGGCTGTAATTGGCGATTGAGCCATCGCTCTCATCAACCTCAGCCACGAAGGCCTCGCCCTTGCCCACGAGCGCAGAGGCGAACAGCGCATCAGGGGTAACGAAATTCTTCATCACCGCGCCGTTCATCACCGTGGGATCGGCCCCGGCCTGATGCAGCAGCCAGGCGATCATCGCGGTCGTCGTGCTCTTGCCGCTGGTCCCGGCCACGCCAATGCGCACTGGCGCTGCGTTGAACAGCTCCGCCAGCAGCTGCGGCCGCTTTAAATCGAGCGCGCCAACGCGGCGGGCGGCCACCACATCGCCCACGGTGTCTTCCACGGCGGCTGAGCGCACCAGGATCTGGTCAGCGCTAGTGATCCCAGAGCCATCCTGCGGGAAGAGGGCGATGCCCTGGCTTTGCAGGTACTCAAATTTCGCGCCCAGCCGCCCCTGATCGAGCGAGCGGTCAGAACCTGCAACGGTAAAGCCCTTGCCGCGCAGGATCAGCGCCAGCGGCAGCATCCCAGAGCCGCCCACGCCGGAAAAGAAATAGGATTTGTCGTGACTCATGACGCCCGGTTATGACGAGAAACGCCGCCTCCCGGCAAGGACGCGAACCAGAGATCCATGGCTGCACCGATTCGCATTGGCGTCGTCGCGCCCGGCACGCGCATCGAGCCTGAATTGGCCGATCGGGTGACCGCCTTCGCCAAGGATAGCTTCCTCGACCAGGCGCCGGAGATTTTCTTCCACCAGCAATGTTTCTTCCAGGACGGCCATTTCGCCGGCCATGACGAGGCGCGCATCGCCGCCTTCGTCGAGTTCGCCAACGATCCGAGCCTGGACGCGCTCTGGTTCGCGCGCGGCGGCTATGGCGCCTGCCGCATCGCCGAAGCTGCGGTGAGCCAGCTCACCGACGCTGCGCGCGCCAAAACCTATCTCGGCTACAGCGACAACGGCGCGATCCTCGGCGCGCTTTACGCCAGGGGCTTTCCCAACGTCGCCCACGGCCCGATCCCGATCGACATGAGCCGGAGAGGGGGGGAGGCGGCGATTCTGCGCGCCCTCGCCTGGCTGATCGAGCGCGCGCCAGAGAGCGTCGAGCTTGGCGTGATGTTTGACGGCAAGAGCGCCGCCTTCAACATCACCGTGCTGCAATCCATGCTCGGCACGGCGCTTGAGCCGGACTTGAGCGGGCATGTGCTGTTGCTCGAAGATGTGGGCGAGTATCTCTACCGCATCGACCGCGCCCTCTTCCAAATCACCTCATCGCCCAACGTGCGCAGCGTGAAGGGGATAAAGCTGGGCCGCATCTCCGAGGTGCCCGAGAACGACAAGCCCTTCGGCGCCAGCGAAGAAGAGATCATCCGCTATTGGTGCAAACGCGCCGGCATCGCGTATCTGGGCCGGGCCGATATCGGGCACGATGTGGAGAACAAGGTGGTGCCGTTCGGGGCGGGGCGGCGCTAAGACGACGCGGGAGGCATAAGCACGCCCCACGTGTCGCAGACGCCGCCGTAGGGGCGCGCTACAGCGCTTAAACGCTGCTGCATTGCGACCACGAACGGATACGTCAGACGAGATTGCAAGCGGACCAAGATTTCATCGCCCTCAATCGCGGATGTCGCTTCCGGCATGCTCTCGCCAATAGCTTTGAGGGCAAGATGAAGCTGACTTGAGCCTATGAACTCCACGTTGAAGTCTATCCACACCGGCCGCGCAAAATCGAAACCCGCCGCGTGCATGCGGCGCAGGACATCGCCATCCGAATCATCAGGCCAGCTCATTTCTTCTCAACCCGCTTCGCCTCCAACCACAGCGCTTCCATCTCATCGAGCGGCTGCGCGCCGCTCTTGCCGGCTTTCGCCAGCCGCGCCTCGATGAACTGAAACCGCTTCGTGAACTTCGCGTTCGCGCGCCGCAGCGCTTCTTCGGGATCGACCTTCAGCTTGCGAGCAAGGTTAGCCATCACGAACAGGATGTCGCCCATCTCTTCGGCGATGTGCTCTTGGTCGCCGCTGGCGCGAGCTTCCTTTAACTCCGCCAATTCCTCGTCGAGCTTATCGAAGATCGGTTCGGGCGTGGGCCAATCGAAATTGATGCGCGCCGCGCGCTTGGTGAGTTTCTCGGCGCGCATCAGCGCCGGCAGCGCCATCGGCACGTCGTGCAGCAGCGAGGGCGCGCCGTTCGCCGCGCGCTTCTCAGCTTTCTGCGCTTCCCACGCGACCGTCTGCTCATCGGCTGTGCGCGTATCGCCGGCGCCGAATACGTGCGGATGCCGCTCGATCATCTTGTCGGCCAGCGCTTGGGCCACGTCCGCGAAATCGAACGCGCCTTGCTCCTCGGCCATGCGCGCGTGGAAGGCCACCTGAAAGAGAAGATCGCCCAGTTCTTCCTTGAGAGAGGGGAGGTCGGCCCGCTCAATCGCGTCGGCCACCTCATAGGCTTCCTCGATCGTGTAGGGCGCGATGGTGCGGAAATTCTGCTCAATATCCCACGGGCAGCCGCGTTTCGGATCGCGCAGCCGCGCCATCACATCGAGCACAGCCTGGGTGGCGAGGGCGTTCCGCGTCTCCTTTTCCCCCATCTTATCAGTGGCTTGATTGGACATGCAAATCTCGCATAAGATAGATTATGGGAAACGCTCCATGGGTGCGGAGCAGCGACTCAGACGGGGAAATCCGCCGCCCAGCCATCATAGCCCGGCTCAACGCCCGCCGGCAGCGTGGCCTTCAGCGCCGCGTAATCGAGATCGATGTGCATGTTAGTCAGAACCGCGTGGCGCGGTTTCAGCCGGCTGATCCAATCCAGCGCCTTGCCCAGATGCGCATGCGTCGGATGCGGCGTCTCGCGCAGCGCATCGACGATCCAGAGATCGAGCCCGCCAAGCGCGGCGAAGCTTGTCTCCGGCATATCCACAAGGTCGTTGGAATAGCCCACCGGCCCGATGCGAAACCCGAGCGAGCGCATGAAGCCGTGATCCTGATCCAGCGGCGTAATCGCGAGCGCACCGCCCGGCCCTTGGATCGTCAGCGGCTCAAGCGGCGCCAAGCGCGGCCCGTGCGTGACGATGGCCGGGTAAGCGCCCTTGCTTTCAAACGCATAGCCGAAGCGGCTCTTCACATTGGCCCATGTGGCCACGTCCATGCTCACCGGGATCTGGCGGCGATGCTTGACGACGAAGGCGCGCAGATCGTCAAAGCCGTTCACTTGGTCGGCATGGTCATGGCTGATCAGCACATGATCGATGTGGTGCGGCAGCGCAGCGGCGAGCTGCAAACGCAGATCCGGCGGCGTGTCGATCAGCGCCACGGTGGCGTCCTCGGCCGCGCCCGCTTGCCCTTGCCATTTCTGCAGCAGCAGCCCGCAGCGCGAGCGCCGGTTCTTGGGCTCATTCGGATCGCACACGCCCCAATCGCCGGTGGCGCGCGGCACGCCGGCGGATGAGCCGCAGCCAAGCATGGTGACGCGCAGCGTGCCCATCAGCGTGGCCTTTGCACGTGCGGGAAGATGCGGAAGAAATTGTCGGCGAGCAGGGCGGCCCCCTCCTCCGCTTCGAGCCCCCGTAACTTGAGCAGCGCCGCTTGCACGTCCGCGACGTGATGCGGCTCGCAGCGCTGGCCGCGATGCGGCACGGGCGTCAGATACGGGCAATCGGTTTCAACGATGATGCGATCGAGCGGCGTCTCAAGCGCGACGGCGCGCACATCGTCGGCGTTCTTGAACGTCATGATGCCGGAGAAGGAAATGGAGGCGCCAAGCTTCACCGCGCGCCGCGCCAACTCAGCGCCTGACGTATAGCAATGCATGAGGATGGAAAGGGGCCCCTTCCCCGCCTCTTCCTCCAGCAAATCGCCCATCGCTGCATCGGCTTCGCGCGTGTGGATGATCAGCGTTTTGTTAAGCGTGCGGGCGGCCTCCGCGTGCGCGCGAAACACCTTCACCTGGTCTTCAAACGGGCTGTGCTTGTAATGCTGATCAAGCCCTGTCTCACCAATGCCGACGACCTTCGGATGGCCGCCAAGCTCAATCAGCTTTTCGGCGGTGAGATCGAGGTGATCCTTCGCATAATGCGGATGCGCGCCGACGCTGGCGTAGATGTCCGCGTGCGCCTCGGCGATGGCGATGACGGCGGGAAAGTTCTCGATCTTATCGCAAATCGTGATCATGCGCGAA
>DAORMO010000080.1:7105-13209 GCA_035440585.1 Terricaulis sp. | reverse complement strand
GTGCTCGATCATCTGCTGGACGCCTTGCGCGCCTTAGAAGACCAACACCCCGAGCCACAAGACGTGCGCCAATTGCAGCCGCGCGCACCGTGCTGACATTGCGCCGCCAAACGCGCGCCGCCTGAGCGCAGCAGATATTTTGCGCTAAGGCCGAACTAAAAGCACGCGCCCCGCGCGTCCTTCACCGCGAACACGCCGCAGATAAGCGGCTTGGGGTGAAGCCCGGGGGATCTCATGGGGAAGAACAAGGCGCGCGCGCGCCGTAATGGTCTGCGTTCTTTTTTTGCTTTGGCGCTGAGCACTGCCTCGGCGTTAGCGCTCAGCGTTCCAGCCGCCGCCCAACAGAGTGAAGCAGGCGCGACGCAACATGCGGAGCGAGACTACATCATTCCCGCGCAACCACTTGCTTTGGCGCTGCTGCAATTTTCGGAACAATCAAACTTGCAGATTCTCTACGCGCAAGATGACCTTGTCGGGCTCGTGTCACGCCCGATCCGCGGCCGCTTCACGCCGCACGCCGCACTCGCTCAACTTTTACCGCCAGGATCGCCGCATGTTGAGATCACCAACAATGCGCACGTCTCGGTCAGACAAAGCCCCCAGCACGCGGGGCGCGACAGCGCCGACCTAGACAATGAATTGGTGGTCACCGGGACGCGGATTCGGGGAGCCGCGCCGGCAGGCGCGCACGTGCTTAGCCTTGGCGAAGAGGCCATCGCCGAGACTGGCCGCACGACAATTCAAGACGTTCTGCACACATTGCCGCAAAACTTTCCCGGCAGCCAGAACGAGGCAAGCCAACTTGGCTCAATCAACGCCAATCGCAATCTGAGCTTCGCATCGACCGTGGATTTGCGCGGCCTCGGCGCAGACGCGACGCTGACCTTGCTCAACGGCCGCCGTTTGGCTCCCGCCGGGTTTGGCAATTTTGTGGACATCTCCGCCATTCCGTTGGCGGCCGTCGCACGCGTCGACGTCCTCGCAGATGGAGCTTCAGCCACCTACGGCGCCGATGCAGTGGCTGGGGTCGTGAACATCATTTTGCGCGAAGACTTCAACGGCGCCGAGACCTCCGTGCGCTATGGCGCCGCAACCAGGGACGGCAAGCCGACTGAGCTTGGCTTCTCCCAGGTCTTCGGCGCAACCTGGCGCACTGGCTCGGCAATGATCGGCTATGAATACCGCGACCGAAGCGAACTCGCTTCCGAAGATCGCTGGTTTACTGCGACGTCCGATTTGCGGCCATGGGGCGGCGCGAATTTCTCTTCAAACTTCACCAACCCAGGCAACATCACGCGCATTGGCGCAACCAATGTCGTGTTGGCGATCCCGAGCAATCAGGACGGCATGAGCCTAAGCGAAGCCGATCTTCTGCCGGGCGTCGTCAATGAGCGCCCGTATACCGAAGGAAACTCGCTGCTGCCGCAACAAACCAATCACGGCCTTTTCGTCACCTTACGCCAGGAAGTCACCCCACGGCTGGACGTGTTTGTCGACCTGATCGCTGCACGCCGCGAAGCGGAATCCGATCGCTGGCAGAACAACGCGACCCTGATCATACCAGAAACCAACGCCTATCGTGTGCTCAACAATCTCTATCCCGGCCAAGGTGCGCTCCGGATCAATTACAACCTGGGTGATGACCTCGGCCCCAGCCACTACACAACGCGCTCAGACACCCTCTCCTTTGCCACGGGCGTGGGCTTTGACCTCGCCTACCAATGGCGACTTGAAGCGAACACGAGCATCAGTCAGCATGTCACAGCCGCCAATCAGCTCAATATTTTCAGCGCAGGCGCAGCGCTCAATGCCGCACTGGCGAGCAGCGATCTGGCGACCGCCTTCAATCCCTTTGCCGACGGCGCCCATACGCCAGCAACAGCGTTAGAGGGGCTAACCTTCGACGATTTCGTCGACGGCGAGTCTCAAATCATCGTTCATAGCGCAAAGATTGACGGCCCCCTGCTGCGCCTCCCGGGCGGGACCGCGCGGCTCGCATTTGGCGTCGAACGTCGAGAAGAGAGCCTTGAACTCTTCCGCACTCGGGTCGCAGCGACGGGGACCACGGTGACGACGAGCGTGCCACATTCCAAGCGCGCAACGGACGCGCTCTTCGCAGAACTCTACCTACCGCTCGTCGGTCCTGCGCAAAATGTCTTCGCCATGCGGGCATTCGATGTCTCTGTTTCGCTACGTCGGGAAGACGCCGACGATTTCGGCGACGCGACGACCCCAAAGATCGGCGCCACCTGGGTCATCAATGACGATCTCGCCTTGCGCGGGTCATGGGGTGAATCATTCAAGTCGCCCCAATTCCAGCACCTACGCGGCAATACGGTTGGCACTTTAACATTCGCGACGGCCGCGCAAGATCCGTTTGCGACAGATGGATCGACCGGCGTGCTTATTCTCGGCGGCGCCAATCCAGGGCTGCGCCCTGAAAGCGCGGAGAATTGGACGGCTGGGTTTGACATCACGCCATCCTGGGCCTCCGGGGTGCGTGTCAGCGCCACATATTATGACATCGACTTTGTCGATCGCATTTCGGCGCCTGGCTCAATCCTCGCAGCGCTCGCCAACCCGATCGGCTATGAAGGCGCCTTCATCCGCAATCCTAGCCAAGCCCAAATCGAAGACTTTCTTGCACAGGCCGACAATATCGTCGGGGCTATGCCCGCTGATGGAATTGAAGTCATCTGGGACGATCGTTTATCCAATCTGGCCAGTCTTCGCACGCGCGGTATTGATCTGAATGGCGCCTACAGCTTCAACACGAGCCTTGGTGCATTCAATCTCTTCGCGCAGGCGAGCCTTATCCTGCAATACACGGTGCAGACAGGCCCTGCCAGCACCCCGCTTAATGCCGTCGACACCATGTTCTACCCGATTGATCTTCGCGGTCGCGCGGGTGTGTCTTGGCAAGGCGCACATTGGAGCGCAGGCCTCACCGCCATCTATGTCGACGACTACCACGACACGATCTCAAACCCCGATCGCGATGTGAATGAGTGGCTCACCTGGGATGCGCGCATCGGCTATCGCTGGGTGGATGAAGACAAGCGTTCTGGCCCGCGGATCACGCTCAATATCCAAAACATCTTCGACCAAGACCCGCCGTTTGCAAACAACCCAATCGGCTACGCCTTCGATTCACAGGCGCATAGCCCGCTTGGCCGCTTCGTCTCCTTGGAGCTGCGCCAGACATGGTAAGCGCCAGAGTCCTCACAGCGGGTTGCGCGCTTCTGCTTGCCTGTGCAGCGCAACCCGCAGCGGGGCAAGACAATGTTGGGCCGAACCTCGAAGACCTTTTGGCGCTACGCCAATTGGGCGGTCTCGATGGCGGAGGGCTTACAATCTCTCCGGATGGTCGCTGGCTTGCTATCTTTCAGTCTGAGGTCGATCTCGAACGCAACGAGGTCCGCTATGCGTTGGTGCTGAACCCCTCAGCGCATGGCCAAAGCTCCCGCGTCATCGCCGACGCGGGAGCAGGACTTCCCCACCGCAGCCGAGGCCGCGACAGCGGCTCATTGCGCGATCGCATCCTCCGTTGGGCCCCAGACAGCCAACGCCTCGCCTACGTCGCTGAACGCGACGGCCGCGCTGAATTATGGATCACCAACCTTGCCGGCCGCGCGCGCCTAGCGGGACGCATGGACGGCGATGTCGTCGACTTTGCCTGGCTTTCAAACAGCGCCATCGTTATCGCCACCGAAACCCCTCGCTCAGTTCTCGAAGCTGTTGCGGTCCAGAACGAACGCGAGGGATTTCGCGTCGATGAGCGCTTCGAGGCCGGCTTTTCTCTGCGACCGCTGCCGGACGTCGATAGCGGCCGTGCCATATGGCGGCTCGACCTCGACTCTGGCGCTCTATCAGCGGCGAGAGACACGGAGGCCGATCAGTTGCGGGCCCCAGCACGCAGAGCAGCATGGATCGGACCGCGCGATCCTGGCTCGCGCGCCTCGCGTCCAGCCCAGGCGTTGTTCGCCGCCTATGAGGGCGCTGAGCATATGTGCATGGATGAGGCCTGCAGCGGCCGACTTCGCGCCGCCGGCGCCCTGCTTGATGGCGATTTCTGGTTCACCCGCAGCGAGGGACACGCTGGCGGGGACATGGCGCTCTATGTCTGGACACCCGCCACGCAGCAGGTCCGACGCCTCCGCGTCGGCGATGAGCGTTTGCTGGGATGCAGTGGTTTAGGCATGGCGCTCTATTGCCTGCAGGAATTTTCGACCCAACCGAGGCGCATTGTCACGATCGATACACGCGATGGCGCCCTTTCAATCCTCTATGACCCCAATCCCGAATGGGCGCGCTTCACACTACCGCATATCGACCGTTTATTCTTCGAGGATGAGCGCGGGCTGCAATCTTACGCGCATCTGGTCTATCCCGCTGATTATGTTGCAGGGCGCGCCTACCCCACCATTATCGTCCAATACCGGTCGAAGGGCTTCCTACGAGGCGGCGTTGGCGGAGAATACCCGATCTTTCCCGCCGCCGCTGCGGGCTATGCGGTGTTGAGCATCGAACGCCCAGACCCTGTCGTGCGCGAACAGATCATCACCCGCGCCGAACTCGACCGCGAGATGATGATCGGCGACGAAGAAGAGCGCATGAAACTTGTGTCTCTGAACGGACTGATCGAGCTCGCTGTTGGCACAGGCGTCGTCGATCCCGCGCGCATTGCGATCACCGGCATGAGTGACGGCGCCGAGACGCTGTATTGGGCTTTGCGCGATCGACGCTTCGCCGCCGCTGTGGCAAGCTCGCCACCCATCGATCCGATCTTCTGGCCGCTGACCGATGTCGAGTTTCGCCGAACACGTGCTGAAATGGGACTTGGCGATCCAAGCCGTGGCGAACCCGATGCTTGGTGGCGCCACAATGCGGCGATCTTCTTCGCGGATCGCATTCGCACACCATTGCTCATGAACATCCCGCAAAGTGAAACACTGCAAGCCATGCCGCTTTATGCGTACCTCGAAGCGACCGGCGCAGCCGTTGAGATGTATTCTTACCCGGGCGCTCATCACGCCAAAACCCAACCCCGCCACCTCTTGTCGGCACAGCGCCGCGCCATGGCCTGGATCGATTTCTGGCTACGCGACCTGATCATACCCAGCGAACTTGACCCTGATCGCGGCGCGCGTTGGATGCTCATGCGGGCGCGGGAGCAAGCGAATGCACCTGGCTCAAACGACGCTCCTTGATAGAGCGAAGCCAAATCTCAGCGACGAGTTGGTGTGAGAAGTCCACCACTGCATGCTTTGGCTTGTCTTTGAGACGCGCGGCATTGAATAAACCGCGCGCCTCGAGCTCTCCCCCCACAAGCATGGAGTTCAAAAAGTCTGCATTCACAGCGGCGACTTGCGCGAAGAAACGCGTCGTGTCGCCCTTTCGCTTGCGATCTACGGATGCCGGCGGCAGATCGGCCTCGAACGCCATACGTGCAAGCGCGCGGTCTCGCCCCCCGTGAAAAGTGCGATAGGTCGGCACTGTGCAACAGAACTCAACAATGGGTTGCGACGTCAGCACCGGCGTTGGGACGAAACGCAAGCTCGGCAAGGACAGATTGTGATAATATTGCAGGTCCGCGATATGCACTGCACGCATTGCTTCGCCTGGTCCGCGCTGAAACGCGTTCCGTACCCAGGGATCTTCAAGCGCTGCTGCGGCGGCGGCGGCCGCGCTTGCATGGTCAGGCGCGTGCCGCGCGGCTGCATCACGCAGATGCTTTTCAACATAGGCCCTAGGCGATCGCAGCACGCCGAACTCCAGTCCGGCCTTCAGCGCCGGCCACACAGATCGACGCGAAGCCCGCGCCGACTCTAGCGCGAGGCTCACCAAATTCGATGGGCGTACTCGATCTCGAACCGCATCCGCCAGCGTGCAGATTGCACCGCCACGATGAAATATCTGGTCTCCCCCCTGGCCTGATGTCAGCAGCGCGCCCGCTTCCGCCAAATCCTGAAAATGTGGGTCAGCAAAGCTCAACAATGAGATCGAGGGCTTCGGCGACAAGGGCGCCTCGATCAGTTTACGATAATCAATATCGCGCGGATGATAACCGAGCTCTATGAGCTGAACCCCAAATTGCCTGGCCA
>DAORMO010000080.1:2164-7095 GCA_035440585.1 Terricaulis sp. | reverse complement strand
CGCGCAGCCTCCCGTTCATCGCCCTCAGCAAAACCAATTGGCCATTCGTTCACGCAAACCATCGGCGCGCCAGCCGCACGCAGCGCCGCAAGAGCAATCGCCGAGTCTAACCCACCCGAAAGACGATGCAGAAAGGGTAGATCCAAAGATGTCCACGACGCGCATGCACGAAATATGCGTGAACGCAGATTTTGCGCCATCTCGCTGGCATCTCCATCCGCCCATTCAATCTGTCGGGCGGGTAGTGTCCAAATGAGCGTCGATGTGTCGTGGTCTGGCCAGAGCGCGTAACATTCCCCAGCGAGCACCTCGCGGACGCCCTGGAGCCCTGTCCGCTCATGGACAATCCTCGGCTGCGCCAGATACAGCCCCAAAAACCCTTCATCGATATCTGGCAATGGCACGCAAAGCGCGAGATCTTCGAGATCGGAGAAGATGATGCGCACTCCATCCGCATCGGCTTGCCGGATAAAACACGGCCGCGCCCCCATTGGATCGCGCACCACAAGAATACGGTCGCGCGCGGCATCAACAACAATGGCCAGATAATTACCCCAACACGTCTCGCCCAGAGATCGTGCGTCTGTCTCCGCCCAAGCTTTGATCCGCTCTGCATCGACCTCGGCAAGCCGACGGAATTCGCTATCGGTTTCGGTGAACATGGCGCCAAGTACGATGCCGGCGTTTCCAGATAGAATGAGCGGGTCGATGTCAGCGCCCAGCTCGCTTATAAGCAGCAGAAAGCCCCGCACGCTAAGGATCTGACGCCAGGCGCCCGTTTCAGTGAGATGAGCAGCATAGGCTTCGGCCGCGCGGCGCCCTTCATAATGCCCGGGGCGCCATCGAAATCCGACTAGCCGGCGCATGTGCGCACGCGAAGGATTTCGACGAAGGCGCCACAATAAGCAGGCTCGTCGTTAAGAACCCGCCCATCGGCTTCAAGCCAGCAATGGGCGGCAAAAACTGGATGGCGTACGCCAAAGACGATTTCCGGACGATCACCGGCTGCAACGAGAAACGCCGCCAGAGCAAGTGAGTCAAAGAGACAGACATTGCGTCGCGGATACCAAGGACGCCAGAGCTGAAAGCGCTCAAGCGCTTTGGCTGAGACGCTGCGCGCACCGCCACCACACTTTTTCTGGAGCCCATGCAGAGCGAGATCAAGCCGACGCCGACGCAGATAATATTCCGCCCACAAGCACGCCATGAGGAAAGCGCCCCGACCCAATTTTGGCAGCGTACGCGCTGCGGCGCCAAAATCCTGGGGCACAAGCAATCCTTCCGAGATGAGTTGGCGCTTCAGCGTTTCAGTCCTCGGCGATAGCACCCCATTCTCGTGCGTCAGCGCATCATGGAACACATCCGCAGGCGCGGCCGCATAGCGATCCGCTCGGGTGTCAAAGAGGATCACTGTGTCTTCAATCACCACATAATGCAGGGTCGCCGCCGGACGCACGCGTTCCGGCGGCGCGCCAGATGGCGCGCCACCGGCGCCGCTCATGACTGCGGATCGTAGAAGTCGCGTGTGTCGATGCCTTCCACGGCATCGTCGAGCGGCGTGCCTTGAGTTTCCTCAGTGGCCTTACCGAGTTCGACGATCCCCGTTGGATCGCCCACTTGCTCATGCTTCTTCATGGTCGGCTCCTTTAGCCAATGTTGCCGGTAGAGCTCTGCGCGCGATGGATCCGCTACTCGCCCGCCCAATGGTCTTTGACCACGAGCGACTCATAATAATCCATCATGAACGAGCCTTGGGTCAGCTCGCAGGCCGAGCCCAAATCAACGAGGTCTTCGTCTTCACGCATCACGTCCTCCGTCGGGTGAGGCTTCACCCGGAGAGACTATGCGCGCGGTGAAATTGATCACCCAATTGATCTGCATGAAGATCAGTCAATGAATCAGCGCGGCCCATTTTGCGGCAGCGCATGCATGGCGATACGCTCACGCAAGGCTGTGGCATGCTGCATGCGGCGGCGGTGATAGGATTTCACCAGCGTGCTTGTACGCTTGGATCTGTCCGCAATGGCTGTGACGAGCGTCTCGAACTCCGCTTGCACATCTCCCATCACTTCCGCTTCGATCATGCGAGCGCTCTGCAGCCGTTCATCGGCGTTGAGGGCGGCGCGATCCAATTCAAGATTTGCGCCTTCTCCGATAAGACGCATGACGTCAAACACGGCTTGGGCGTAGGGTTGAGTGCGCGCGATACGCTTTAAGTCGTGCGCAGCTGCTTTCGTCGGCAGAGCTAAGGATAGAAGCTCTCCCCTCCATTCATAAAGGTCTGCGAGATCTTGCGCCGGCCACAACGCCACTTCATACGCTGCATGCTGTCCTGGCCGCACCAGGCGCTCCCATGTCAACATGGAAAGCGCCAAGCGCACCGGCATCGAGCTTAAACCCAGCGCACGCGCCAAATCTTCCATATCTAAGCGCGTGCGCGCAGGCAGAACGCCGTCGAGAATTTGGCGCTTGATCTCTTCATAGGCGCGTTTAGCGGCGCTCGCTTCCGGCGCCATTAGCCACCGCCTGCTTGCATCAGAGCGCGGAGCTCCGCCGCAACACTAGGCGGCAACGCGTCCTTATGGGCTTGAAACCGAGGCCCGTCGCGGAGGTATTCGATGGGCGCCTGCCCCTCCCACGCTCCAAGATTGGGTCGATGATGGCGATAGCCAATGAGGTGCTGCAGCTCTTCGGGAAACTCACGCGCGATCTCGCGCGGATAGGCCAGAAATTGGTTCTCATAAGTGCGGAGCCACCCCGCACAATATCCAACCACGACGCCTGTCCGATCAGCCTGCGAGCGATTGGCGCCGCCGCTATGGGTCAGTCCGCCCAGATAGACGAGCGCTGAACCTGCTTTCATAACGCCCAAGAGCGCTTGTTCTGGATCTGGGGTCCGCCCCAATCGATTGACATGACTCTTTGGCCAGAGCCGGGTTGCGCCATTGGCTTCGGTGAAATCGCTGACCGCCCACATGACATTGAGCGACCAGATCTGACCGTTGGGATCGGCGGGCCACATCTCCTCGTCACGATGCGGCGCTTGCGCCTGCTGCCCAGGATGAATTCTGATGGCCTGGGTCATGTTGAGACGAATGCAATCGCACGCTGGCGATAGCGCCGCTTGGGCAAGCGCAAGCACGCGCGGATGCAGCGCAAGACGCTGCACCATCGAAGCTTTAGAGAGCAGGCCGTTCACGCGCGTTGTCGACCAACCATGGAAGTCGCCAGAACAGCGCGGGGTAAGGCTCAGCCAAGGCTCAAGCTCATGGGCGAGCATGCCCGTTTCGGCGCGGCTTAAGAGCCCCTCGATCCGCAAATAGCCGTCCTGCTGCAAATTGTGCAGATCTTCGCTGAGCGTAGGCTCGGTCAGCTGAGACAATGACATCATATTCTCCTCTAAGCGGCGCGGGCGAATGCAGCGGGCGCAAACCGGGTCAAGGGCGCGGTGATCAAGCTGCGTGCGCGCACGCGCTTAAGCCCCTCAACATCAATGTGGGCGGCGAAGGCTTGGATCTTATCGCGCCCCTGCCCGCATCCATCGCCCAGGGCGCGCGCGCGCCAGCCAGCCTTGAGCGCCATGGGCGCAAGCGCTGCGTCCGCCACATAGGTCACCTGCTCAATGCCAAACAACAGCGCGGTTTCGATGATGGCGGCGATCATGCGCCCCAACATCCGCCGTCGCGGCGCACCAGCGGGCGTGCCAGGAGCTGGACAAAACCGTGTCGCCTCCCAGACATTGGGCCCCACTGGCGGAGGTGCGTCACACAGATCGATGAAGTGCTCGCTGAGCAGATGCGGGCGCACCGTCGGCAACAAACGTGCTGATACGCTGACGCCGCCATGCGGCGTTTCAGCTTCGATCAGATAGATCGCCTCTGGGCTGTCATAGGCGTCGATCTCAAGCCCGGCGCGCGCATCAAGCCGCCATTTGAGCTGGTCGATAAAGACCTGTTTGCGCTGGCGATGCATGTCCGTCAGCAGGTGATGGAAGCAATGCCGGTTCTCTGCCGTAACAATGTAAATCATGGAGCCTCCGACCGTTGGACGGAGGGTGCGCTTCTCACTGTCTGCGCGTAACAGGGCCCACGGGCCCTCTTGACAGGGGAAGAATCAAGTCATTGCGATAAATCATCAAGCATGATCTGACCGTCGAACACGGCCCGAACCACCGCTTGCACGCGGTGGGACACGCCATAGCGCTTCTTGGCGCGCTCAATTGTGTGGTGGGCGGTCCGTGTGTTGATGTTGAGCAATTGGCCAATCGCCCAATCGCTTTTGCCGCGGCCAGCAAGCGTCAGGCATTCACGTTCACGGCGCGGCAACAGAATGGGTTGCACTAACGCATCGGGATTAAGCCGTCGGTGCATCGCCCCATGACCATAGACCGCCACCAACAAGGTGTGCGCCATGTCAAGCGGATCAACACCGTCCGCGCCAGCGATCAGGGAGCATGAAGCTGGAATGATATCGGGCGAGCGCAACGGAATGGTCAGACCGCCAACCAACCCGTAGGACGCGCCTTCCGATAAGACGCGCTTCTGCGCACGATCAAGCCGCATCTTGGAAAAGCATTCCTCCCAATGAAATGGCGCGGTCATGATGCGCGCGGCCAAAAACACCGGATCAAGGGCTGCAAAATTCTCGGCTGAATATTGCTCAAGCCACGCCCTGGGATAATTCACAATACTCACCGCGCCTGGCCGCGGGCTCAGCGGATCGACGTGCGAGGCACAGGCGATATGTCGATAGCCGAGCGCGTTCAGCGTCGTGATGAAGCGCTGCTCAATCAGCGCGGGATCCGCGTGTTTTTCGCAGAAATCAATGAAATCTAGCGCCAGCTTGCCGGCAGGCATCACAATCTCCTTAAGCTTGTCCGATCACTTGAGGCAATCTTAGCGTGCATTGCAAGCAAAAGCGGCGGGGCGGCC
>DAORMO010000080.1:0-2082 GCA_035440585.1 Terricaulis sp. | reverse complement strand
GAGGGACGCGTTCGCTCTCGGCACAGCCAAGCCCTCGACCCGGCGCGCCTGAGGGCGCGGGCGATGAAGCCCGGCGTCGCGCAAGCGACCCCGCGCAGCACATGCGCACGCGGGTCCTCTCATTGAGCGAGAACGCCATGACCGATTCCTCACATGGGCGGCGCGACATCGCCACCGCCATTACCACGCGGATCCTGACGTCTCTGGAACAAGGCGTGATGCCATGGCGCAAGCCCTGGGATAGCGCGCGCCTTCGTCCGACGCTGCCGCAACGCGCGAACGGCGAATATTATCGAGGCGTCAACATCATCATGCTGTGGATTGCCTCTGCCGCTCACGGCTATGCCTCACCTTACTGGCTGACTTACAAGCAAGCAGCCCAACGCGGCGCACATGTGCGCAAAGGCGAGCGCGGGGAAATTGTGGTCTATTATGGCCTTGCGCAACGTCGTGAAGCGCTCAGCGGCGATGCCCACACAGATGATGCCTATCGATTTTTAAAGACCTATGTCGCTTTCAACGCAGATCAAATCGATGGACTAAGTGAAGCGTTTTATCCGCGCCTTGAAGAAGCCGCCCGGACGCCGAACACAGCGCACGAGCGATGGTTTGCCGGCCTGGATATTGAACGTGTCCATTCGGGTGACATCGCTTGCTACATCCCCAGCAGGGATCTCATCGCCATGCCGCCGCTCTCTGCGTTCGATAGCACAGAGGCCTATGCCGCAACATTGAACCATGAAGCGGTTCACGCCACCGGGGCGGCCCATCGCGTGGGCCGCGATTTCTCAAAGCGCTTTGACCGCCACGCGGTTGCAGCCGAAGAGCTGGTGGCGGAAATTGGCGCCGCGATCCTTGGCGCCCATTTAAAACTGCCGCCCGATCACATTGCCGATCACGCCGCCTATATTGGAAGCTGGATGTCCATTCTGCGCTCGGACAAACGCGCTTTTTTATCGGCGGCGGCGCACGCGCAGCGGGCGGTCGATTGGCTGCTCGACAAGAGCCCGCCGCCGGAGGGCTTGTGATGTCCCAGCTTAAGCGGATCGTCGATGCCTTGGGCGGGGTGCTTTTGGATGGCGGACGCCGCGCGCTGGTGCGCGGGCCAGGACATGGCCCCGCCGATCGCTCGGTGTCGCTGCTCGAAACCGAAGACGGACGTATCCTGATCCATTGCTTTAGCCCGCGCGATGATTGGCGCGCGGTGCGCGAAGAATGGGCCCAATTGGGCCTGCTCGACGAAGACGAGGCCCGATCTCCGACCAATAGCGCGCCAAGCGTTCGCCTTACGCCAGCGCGGAGCGATCGCAGCGCGCGCATGCGCCGGCTTTGGAACGAAAGCCAGCCGATCGCGGGCACAATCGCCGAACGCTATCTGCGCACACGCGCCATTGACGGCGAATTGCCAGGCCCTGACGTGCTGCGATTTCATCCGCACATGACCAGTCTCGAAGACCGGGCGCGCCGGCCCGCGCTGGTGGCTGGCTTGGTCGATCAAGACGCGCGCCTGCAAGCCATCCAAGTCACGTTGCTCACCACCCATGGCGCGGCCAAGGCCAAGCTCGAAACCCCGCGCCGCACCATCGGCCCCTTGATGGGCGCTTATGTGCGCATCGATGCGCCAAGCGACACATTATTAGTGGCCGAGGGCCTTGAAACGGCGCTCTCAGCCCGTCGGGCGCTCGGGGCCGGCGCCTGGGCGCTGCTCAGTGCGGAAAATCTCGCGCAGTTTTCACCACCGCCCGTCATCGATCGACTGATTATCGCCGCAGACAATGATGAAGCCGGCCTTGGCGCGGCAGCGCGGCTGCGCACACGCATCGAGACCTTCTTGGCTTGCGAATTAGCCCTGCCGCCGAGCGGCCATTTAGATTGGAACGATTGGGCTCGGGCAAACACTTGCTAGCACGCTGAGATCCCTGCGGCGCCGCAAAGCTTGCGCCAATCGCATCAGGGCCTTCTTGAGCTGGCGGCTTAGGTCCCGCCGCACAAGCGCGCCCACGCCGTCGCCAGCTCCGCCCGGCCGTCGCCGCCCACAAGCAGAAAATCGTTTCCCCGCGCGGCTGCGCCGCCTGCGGCCCT
>DAORMO010000079.1:12197-13263 GCA_035440585.1 Terricaulis sp. | reverse complement strand
CGCACGCTGCGCGAAAGCTGAAACACAATGCGGGCGAGGACGCCCGCGCTCCATATTCACCGCGCCTAACTCAACGCCTTCGCCAATTTCGGCAAAAACACATCCATGCGATAATCCACGTCTGAGTGGTTATCGTCGAACTCTTCGTAGATGTGGTCGATGCCGGCGGCTTTCAGTTTCTTTGAAAAGCGCCGCATGCCGAAATGGATGCGGAATTGATCCTCATTGCCGCAATCCATGTAGATCAGTTTCAGCTTGCGCAGATTTTCGCCCAGCGTGTCGAACATCACCACCGGATCGTGCTTCATCCAATTGCCCCAGCGCTCGGGGATGATCTCGCCCGTCACCGGATCAATCGGCAGGCGCATGTTGCGAAATTGGGTTGGGTCCGGATCGTAAAACGCGCCCATGGCCAGATCCATCAGGATCATCCGGTCCTTATCCTTCAGCTTCTTCTGGCTCTCGACATGTTTGATCCATTTCTCGATCGAGTAATCGAATTTGCGCAGCGCGTCGGCGTCGTCATAGAGGGTCGGCAGGAACAGGGCGTCAAAGCCCATGTCGCCGCTATTGATGGCGATGGCGCTCCAGAAATCGCTGCGGTTCATGCCGTGCCAGGCTGCGCCATAGCCGCCTGAGCTTTTGCCGAACACGCCGCGCCGGCCCGGCCCGCCGCAATTGAATTGCGCCTCAATGGTGGGCGCGATCTCTTCGCAGATATAATCGGCGTAAGCGCCTGAGCCTGCGCTGTTGAGATATTGGTTCCCGTAGAGGCTGGTAAAGCAATCGGGGAAGGCCACAACGCAACGCGCCATGCCTTCGCCGCTGAGCCGGTCGAGCCGCTCGGGCGCGTTCTCGCCGTAATTTTTCCAGTTCGTGTGCGAGGGGCCCGCGCCCCAATAGCCGGTCAAATCCACCAGCAGCGGCAGGCTTTCTTCCGCGCTCCAGCCCGGCGGGGTCCAGACATGCAGCTCACGCTCCGTCGGACCGCCGAGCGGATTGCCTTCCAGCACGACAGATTGATGAACCAGGCGTCGTCTGTCCCCTGATTCATCACCTGGTGCCA
>DAORMO010000079.1:7363-12187 GCA_035440585.1 Terricaulis sp. | reverse complement strand
TGATGAACCAGGCGGTGCAATTGCCCGCGCGGGGCCGAATGATCTCGTCTCATGGGCGCAAGAGATAGCGCGCGCGGGTCATATTGTCGTGTCCTGCTTGACCCCAAGGGCGGCGCGGCTCAGATACGCCGCTTCCCTGAAAACCAAAGGTTCCAAGACAATGACCGCCCCCGAAAGCCATTTGCTTCCCGTGTATGCGCCGCCGGAGCAGGTTTTTGTGCGAGGCGAGGGCTGCTGGATCTGGGATGAGAAAGGCGATCGCTATCTCGATTGCATCGCTGGCATCGCCGTGAACGCGCTGGGCCACGCCCCGCCTGTGCTGCAAAAGGCGCTGGCTGAGCAGGCCGGCAAGCTCTGGCACACGTCCAACATGTTCAAGATCGCCGGCCAATCGACGCTGGCCGATAAGTACACCAAGGATAGCTTCGCGGACGTGGTGTTCTTCACCAATTCCGGCACCGAGGCGATCGAAGGCTGCCTCAAAACCGTGCGCAAATTTCACAGCGCCAACAACCAGCCCGAGCGCATCGACATTATCGGCTTCGCCGGCTCCTTCCACGGGCGCTCCTATGCTGCGATCAACGCGGCGGGCAATCCGTCTTACGTCGAAGGCTTCGGCCCGCGCTTGCCGGGCTTTCTCCAAGCGCAATTCGGCGACATCGAAAGCGTGAAAGCGCTGATCAACAAAGACACGTTCGCCGGCATCATCATCGAGCCGGTGCAGGGCGAGGGCGGCGTGCGCGAAGCGGCGCCGGAATTCTTGAAAGCCCTGCGCGCGCTCTGCGATGAGCACGGCGCGCTGCTGATCTTTGACGAAGTGCAATCGGGCGCGGGCCGCACTGGCAAGATGTGGGCGCACGAATGGTCAGGCGTCACGCCGGACGTGATGGCGGTGGCCAAGGGCGTGGGCGGCGGCTTTCCGATGGGCGCCTTCCTCGCCACGCGCGAAGCGGCCAAGGGCATGGTCAAAGGCGTGCACGGCACCACCTTCGGCGGCAATCCGCTGGCGATGGCCGTGGGCAATGCCGCGTATGACGAGCTTTCCGCGCCGGGCTTCCTTGATCGCGTGAACGCCATCGCCAACCATTTCGGCCAAGCGCTGGAAGGGGTGAAGGATCGCCATCCCGATCTCGTGGTTGAGGTGCGCGGCAAAGGGCTGTTGCGCGGGCTTAAGCTCAAGATCGATCCGAAGGACGTGCAGGGCAAATTGCGCGATCAGCACAAAGTGCTCGCGGGCGTGGCTGGCGATAACGTGCTGCGCTTTGCGCCGCCGCTGATCATCGATGAAGCGCAAATCAGCCAAGCGATCGACGCGATCGATGCGGTGCTCACCTCCTACGTCACACAGGCGAACGGATGAGGCATTTCCTCGATTTATCGGCGCTTTCAAAGGCCGATGTGCGCGCGATTTTGGATGAAGCCCATCGCCGCAAGCAGGCGCGCGCGGGCTGGCCCAAGGCGCTGCCGGATGCGGATGCGCCGCTCAACGGCTATGCGCTGGCGATGATCTTTCAGAAGAATTCCACGCGCACGCGGGTTTCGTTCGATATCGGCATCCGCCAGCTCGGCGGCGTGCCGATCATTATGAACGCCAGCGAAACCCAGCTTGGCCGCGGTGAAACCGTGGAAGATACGGCGCGCGTGCTGTCGCGCATGGTCGACGCGGTGATGATCCGCGCCAACAATCACCAGGACGTGCTTGACTTCGCCGCCGCTTCAACCGCGCCGGTGATCAACGGCCTCACGGATCTGTCGCATCCCTGCCAGATCCTGGCCGACATCATGACGATCGAAGAATGGCGCGGGCCGATTGAGGGCAAAACCGTCGCCTGGCTGGGCGATGGCAATAATGTGTGCATGAGCTTCGTGCATGCGGCTGAGAAGCTGCCTTTCACGCTGCGCATCGCCACCCCGCCGCATTACGCCCCGCGCCGTCAGGAGATTGAGGCCGCGCAAAAGGCCGGCGCGCAAGTGCGCGTCACCAATGATCCGCATGCGGCGATCGCGGGTGCGGATGTCGTCGTCACCGATACCTGGGTGTCGATGGGCGACACCGATAAGGATCAGCGCATGAAAGCCTTCCCGCCTTACGCGGTGGATGAGGTGATCATGCAGCGCGCCGCGCCCGACGCCATCTTCCTGCATTGCCTGCCCGCCCATCGCGGCGAAGAGGTGATGGATGCGGTGATGGATGCGCCCAATTCGGCAGTGTGGGACGAGGCGGAAAACCGCATCCACGCGCAAAAGGCCGTCATGCTCTGGTGCCTGGGCAAAATCTGAGCGCTGGCGCGAGGCGCGCGCGATCCCTATATCGCGGCGATGCAAGACAATCTGGTCGCCCCGTTCAGCCTTGATAACGCGCCTGTGCGCGGGCGCGTTGCGCGCCTGGGCGCGAGCCTTGATCCCATTCTGCGCCGCCATGATTATCCGCGCCCGGTTGCGATGCTGCTGGGCGAGGCGCTGGCGCTTGCCGCGCTTGTCGGCTCGCTTCTGAAAACAGAAGGGCGGCTTATCGTGCAGGCGCAAGGGGAAGGGCCTGTGCCTTTGCTCGTGGCCGAGTGCGGCTCCGATGGCGCGCTGCGCGGCTATGCGCGGCTTGCCGAAGGCGCAGCAGAAAAGCTGCGCCGCGAAAACCGCATGCCGCCCGATGCGCTGCTTGGCGCGGGGCGGCTGATGATGACGCTCGATCTCGGCGGGGATACGACGCCCTATCAAGGCATGGTGCCGCTCGATGGCGATACGCTTGCCGCCTGCGCTGAACGCTACTTTCTCGCCAGCGAGCAAACCGAAACCCGCATCGCGCTTTCAGTGGGCGAGGTGATTGGCGAGGGTGATCCGCAATGGCGCGGCGCCGGCGTGCTCTTGCAGCGCATCGCCGCCGATGAAACGCGCGGCGATCCGGCGGAGGATTGGAGCCGCGCCACCATTCTCTTTTCCACCATCTCCGATGAGGAAATGCTCGACCCCGCTTTGTCTGCGGATCGCTTGCTTTATCGCCTCTTTCATGAAGAGGGCGCACGCATGGGCGATGCGGTGGCGCTCAAAGATCAATGCACCTGCAGCGAAGAGCGGTTGATCGCCACCATGCGGCAATTTCCGCAGCAAGAATTGCGGGAACTTGTCGAGCCCGATGGGCTTGTCCATGCCAAGTGCCAATTCTGCGCGCGCGATTATCGGCTCACGCCGGAAAGCGTGGGCGTAGATTGAGCGGAGGGAAGATGGCGCGGCAAAGCATTGCGTGGATCATGGGCCGGTGGGTCCAGCTGCTCACGCTGGGCGCGCTGGCGCTTGCCCCGCTTGGGCTGACGCTGTGGATCATCTGGCTGCTGGTGCAGCTGTTCTCGTTTATCGGCAGCCTGATCGCGCGCCCGTTCGTGGGGTGGGTCGCGCAATCGGCGCCGGCGGCGGAGATCTTTCTCGATGACTACCCGATCGTGGGCGATGTGATCGAGCTTGGCTTCGCCATTGGGCTTCTCACCTTGGCGGGGCTGCTGGCCGGCAATGTTGTCGGGCGCTTGCTGGGCAATTGGGTGAGCCGCCTTGTGGCGAAAATCCCGATCGCCAGCGTTGTCTATGCCTCCGCGCGGCAATTGATCGATAGCTTCCAATCGCCCGCCACAGCCGCGAAAAAAGTGGTGCTGATCGAATTTCCTTCGCCAGAGATGAAAGCCGTGGGGCTCGTCACGCGTGAGTTTCGCGACACGGTGACGGGGGAGCATCTTGTCGCCGTCTATGTGCCGACAACGCCAAACCCTACCTCGGGCTATGTCGAGATCGTGCCGGCCTCGCGGCTTGTGTGGCTGGATTGGACAACCGCCGAAGCGATCCAATTCATCGTCTCCGCCGGCGTCACCGCGCCAGACCGGATCACGTTCAAAAATGGCCCGCCGCCGGAGGGGCCTTAGTCGCGGCTATCACTTGGCGCTAGATAGGGCGTTGGCCAGTATTGCGCTGCGGCAGCGGATCCAAGAAGCTGCCAAAAACCAAAGCGCCGCCAATATCACCACGACGCCAATACTTGAGGAAATGCCGCGCATCGGCCCCAAGAACTCAAGCCCGGCGATGATCCATGCGATGGCCGCCGCGATAACCCAAAGCACAATTCGTCGATTGCGTTGAAACCGCTGGCGCGCTTCCGAGGTGCGTGGATCGAGCTCTGACGCTTTGATCGCATCTACGGCGCGTTGCGCGCGCTCAGGGCCTGCGAGCCACACCATCCCTGCAATGATTAGAAACGCGCCGGGCGCGAAGGTGAAGTCCCGCACTGCCGCAACAGCAATCAGCACAATGCCAGCGATGATCGCCAAGGCGCCAAAGCCATGGCGGGACATGCTCAATTCGCCAACCGCGCCTGATGCGGGCTGTCGAGCGCAAACAGCGGCACGGCGATGTCGAAGGCGTCTCCGCCGGCGACGCGGCGCATGGAGTAGGCGCCCATCATCATGCCCGAAGGCGCAGCCAGGGGCGCGGCGCTTGTGTAGCGAAAGCTTTCGCCCGGCTCGATCACCGGCTGCTGGCCGATCACGCCTGGGCCTTCGACCTCCTGGGTCAGCCCGTTTTCATCGGTGATGCGCCAGAAGCGGGAGATCAGCTGCACGCTCTCGCCGCTGCGGTTTTCGATCTCGATCGTATAGGCCCACACGTAACGGCCTTCGGCCGGCGCGGATTCTTCCGGCAGGAATTGCGGCTCAACGCGGACGTGAAGGCCCGATGTCTCTTGTTCGTACATGGGCGCAGCTTAGCCGCCCGCCCGCGCTGGACAAAGCGGCCAATGCGGGCCAGCAAGGCCGCTTCCCCTCCCGCTGGAGGCTTTTTAGGCTGGCT
>DAORMO010000079.1:973-7338 GCA_035440585.1 Terricaulis sp. | reverse complement strand
GTCCTTTCCGACACAGAATTGAAGCGCGCGATCCGTGAAGGCTGGATCGCGGCCGACGCCGCCTTTCTGGACGATCAGATCCAGCCCGCCAGCCTCGACCTGCGCCTGGGCGACACCGCCTTCCGCCTCCGCGCCAGCTTCTTGCCGGGCCCGCACGCCACCGTGCGCGAGCGGCTCGATGATGAGCTTGTGATGCACAAGATCGATCTGCGCGGCGGGGCGGTGCTTGAAACCGGGTGCGTCTATCTGGTTGAGGTGCAGGAGGTGCTGAAGCTGCCGGCGCACATTCATGGCGCGGCCAATCCGAAAAGCTCCACCGGACGCGTCGATGTGTTCACCCGCCTGATCACCGATGGCGCCACCGCGTTCGATGCGATCCCCGCTGGCTATCACGGCCCGATGTGGGCGGAGATCAGCCCGTGCACGTTCTCTGTGCTGGCGCGCACCGGCACGCGGCTGAGCCAAGCGCGGCTGCGGCGCGGCGCGGCAAAACCCGTGCGGGAGATCGATTTTACCATGGATTTGGCGCTTGAAGGGCCTGTCGGCTTTCGCGCCAAGCGCCATTCGGGCGTGATTGATCTTGATCGCATCGCCGGCGCCGATCCGCGCGATTTCTGGGAGCCGATGGAGGCGCGCAAGGGCCGCGTCGTGCTTGATCCCGGTGAGTTCTACATTTTCGCCTCGAAAGAAAACGTGCTGATCCCGCCCGATGAAGCGGCCGAGATGGCGCCGATCCGGCCGGAGCTGGGCGAGTTTCGCGCGCACTATGCCGGCTTCTTCGATCCCGGCTTTGGCGTTGCGCCGCATGAGGGGCGCGCGGTGCTTGAGGTGCGCTCGCGCGACGTGCCGTTCATCGTTGAGGATGGGCAGCCTGTGGGCAAGCTGGTGTTTGAGAAGCTCTCCGGCGCGGTGGAGCGGCTCTATGGCGAGGCGGGCTCGAACTATCAGGGGCAGGGCCTCAAGCTCTCCAAGCATTTCTCGCCCTGGCGCTAGAGGACAAACACATGCGCCATATTGGAAAAGGTGCTTGACATTGCCTGGGCTTGAATGACAAATATACTTGTCACTTAGACAAAAGGTTTTGTCATGTCTTTGTCCCGTTCTCCCGCTGCTCCCGCCCGCGCGAGAGTTTATGGCTACGCCACGCTCAGCGCCTGCGCGCTGCTGCTGGTGGCCACGGGGCGGCCTACGGCGAAAGCGCTGGACTGGATGGCCGGGCTCGGCGTGCCTGAGGGGCTTGCGCCGGTTCTGGCCTATGCAGCGCCAGCTTTGGTGCTGGTGGCGATGATGGCGCTGGCGCATGTGCTGACGCGCAAGCGGCCGCTCGTGCTGCGTTGGGCGGCGTTCCTGCTGCTGGGCGCTGTAGCGGGCTATGTGCTCGGCTTTTGCCTGGAGCTCTTTGCTGGCGCGGGCGGCGTTATTGACTGGGCCGTTGGGCCATTGCGCGAGGCCGGGTGGATCGAGATCGGGCTTTGGATGCTGACGGCGGTTTGCCTTGCGCTTGCGGGCACAACCGCATTCGTCGCCGTGCTCGGCAGCGCCGGCGCTGCTGCGATGCAAGTGGAGCCTGTCGCGCCCGAAGATCTCGATGTGCGCAGCTATGAGCGGAAGATGATGGGCTGGTCGGCCGCCGGCATGGCGGCGCTGGGCGTTGCGTGCGGCGCGCTGGCGCTGGCGCGGCAAGTGGAGGTCGATATGCGCGCCGCCATGGTGATCGCGGCGTGCGTGGGCATGTTCTTCAACATCGCCATCGGGATCATTCTCTGGCGCGCGCTCGATGAGCTGCAGCGCCGCATGGTGATTGATAGCTACGCCATCTCCGCCATCGCCGTGACGGCGGGCGCGTTTATCTGGGCGGCGGCGTCTGCATTTGGCGTGGTGGGGGAAATCGATGCGGGCCTTTTGTTTCTGGCGCTTACCGCCGCGCAGCTGATCGTCGCCATCCACATCACCGCCAAGGGCGCGCCGCAAGCCGTTGGGGGCGGCGCATGAAAAACCGCCTTCGCGTGCTGCGCGCGGAGCGGGCGTGGAGCCAGGCCGATCTCGCCGAGCGGCTGGGCGCTTCGCGGCAGACGGTGAACGCGATCGAGACGGGGCGTTACGATCCCTCCTTGCCGCTGGCGTTTAAAATCGCGCGGCTGTTCGCTATGCCGATCGAGCAGATATTCCTCGATGAGCCCGAAGCCTGATCATGCGGCCCGCAACCGAAGCCGATATTCCCGCGCTTCACGCCTTAGTTGAAAGCGCGTATCGCGGCGAAAGCGCCAAGCGCGGCTGGACGCATGAAGCCGATTTGCTCGGCGGGCAGCGCACCGATGCCGAAGCGCTGGCGGCTGTGATAGCTGATCCGGCGCAGGTGATTTTATTGGCCGAAGACGGCGCGGCCCTGATCGGCTGCGTGCAGATCGCAGATAAGGGCGGGGCCTGCGCCTATCTTGGCATGCTCACTGTGCGGCCTGATCTGCAAAGCGCAGGCCTTGGCCGCCGGCTTATCGAAGCCGCCGAAGCGCATGCGCGCAGCGCCTTCGGCGCGCGCGTGATGCAAATGACGGTGATCAAGCAGCGCGGCGAGCTGATCGATTGGTATGTCCGGCGCGGCTATGCGCGCAGCGGCCGTGAAGCGCCGTTTCCGCTGGATGACGCGCGCTTTGGTTTGCCAAAAACGCGCGCCCTTGTGTTCGTGGTCCTGGAAAAGGCGCTTTAGCTCAGCTCTTGCGCGCCATGGCGTCGAGCTGCTTTTGCATCGCTTCCATTTGCTTGCGCAATTGGGTGAGCTGCTCGTCCTTGGCGTCGTCTTCGCTGGCGTCGTCGGCCTTGGGCATGCCGGGGAAATTGGCCCCGCCCGCAAACGGCGCCCACAGCTTCATCGCCTGTTGAAACATCGCCATGTTGCGCTGGGCTTGTTCTTCAAGCACGCCCATGGGCGAGGTCCCGCCGAACGCGCGCGTCATGTTTTCGCGCATCTGTTCTTGGGCTTTGGAGAAGCTCTCCATGCTCATTTCGAGATAAGGCGGCAGATAGCCTTGCATTTGATCGCCATAGAAGCGGATCAGCCGCCGCAGGAATTGCACCGGCAAAAGATTTTGCCCGCGGCTTTCCTGATCAAAGATGATTTGCGTCAGCACCGAGCGGGTGATGTCTTCTCCGGTCTTGGCGTCCTGGACGGTAAAATCGACCCCCTCGCGCACCATCTCCGAAAGATGGTCGAGCGTCACATAGCTTGAGGCCGCCGTGTTGTAGAGCCGCCGGTTGGCGTACTTTTTGATGATCACGGGCTCATTTTGAGCGCCCGCACCGCCGGCTTCCCCCGCCGCCTGGCCGTCCGAATCCGCCACGTTATCGTCCTTCGATTTTGGCGCCCGCGAAGAGCGCGTATACGAAACAACCTCACCCTTCCTTGCGTGCAATGCAAGATAAAGGCGCCGAATTCGCCAGCCGTAAGCGTTGCTTCAGCTTGGATTTCGCGCCTTGCTTGTGCGATAGGACCGCTAAGACTTCGTTGCCGCCTGGGCCATGCGCCCCGCAGGAGCCGCCGCCATGACAGAGATTGTGATCGTATCAGCCGCCCGCACGCCTGTTGGCGCGTTCTCGGGCGCACTTGCAACAACGCCGGCGCATGAGCTCGGCAAGGTCGCCATTCTTGCTGCATTGCAGCGCGCGCAGGTCGATCCGAAGGATGTCTCCGAGGTCGTGCTGGGGCAGGTGCTTGCGGCGGGCCAGGGCATGAACCCCGCGCCAAGCCAGCCGCGCCGCCGGCATCGCCGATGAGGCGCCGGCGTGGGGGCTCAACCAGGTGTGCGGCTCAGGGCTCCGCGCCGTCGCGGTGGCCTACCAGCAGATCAAGGCTGGAGACGCCTCCATCGTCGTCGCTGGCGGGCAGGAAAATATGAGCTTGTCGCAGCACGCGGCGCTGCTGCGCCCCGGCGTGAAAATGGGCCCGCTCGATTTCAAAGACACGATGATCAATGACGGCCTGACGGACGTTTTCAATCAGTATCACATGGGCGTCACTGCGGAGAACGTCGCTGAAAAGTGGCAGATCAGCCGGCAGGCGCAGGATGAATTCGCCACCGCCTCGCAAGCCAAAGCCAGCGCCGCGCAAAAGGCCGGCAAGTTCAAGGATGAGATCGCCGCCGTCACCGTGAAGGGGCGCAAGGGCGATGTGATCGTTGAGGATGATGAATACATCAAACACGACGCCACCGTCGAAGGCGCAGCCAAGCTGCGCGCGGCGTTCAAGAAGGATGGCACGGTGACGGCCGCCAACGCCTCCGGCATCAATGACGGCGCGGCCGCGCTTGTGGTGATGAGCGCTGATGAAGCCAAGAAGCGCGGGCTGACGCCGCTGGCGCGCATCGCCTCCTGGGCCTCCCGCGGGGTTGATCCGGCGATCATGGGCGTTGGGCCCACGCCGTCCTCGAAAGCCGCTTTGGAAAAGGCGGGCTGGAAGGTTTCGGACCTTGATCTTGTCGAAGCCAATGAAGCCTTCGCCGCGCAAGCCTGCGCGGTGAACAAGGATATGGGCTGGGATCCGGCCATCGTGAACGTGAACGGCGGCGCCATCGCCATCGGCCACCCGATCGGCGCCTCCGGCGCGCGCGTGCTCACCACGCTGCTCTATGAGCTGCAGCGCCGCGGCAAAAACAAAGGCCTCGCCACGCTCTGCATCGGCGGCGGCATGGGCATTGCGCTGTGTGTTGAGCGGTAGGTCGGCAAGGGCAGGTTAGTGCATCAGGGGGTAAGCATGAGCGAGACAGAGCCGGCTTATCGCCAGGCCATCACCACGCCTTTGATCGATGCGAACAGGCGCCTGGTGCTGATTGGTCTTGCGTGCATCGCCATCAGTATCGGCACTTGGGCGGTGGATCTGTTGGGGCTGGTTTATGCTTGCCCGTTCTGCCGGGCGCAGCGCACGGCGATCGGCATACTCGGCCTGATCATCTTGCTCTTGCGCGTGCTGCACCCGTTCATAGCGCGCTATCTTGCCTTGGCGGTGGGCGGCTTCGGCTTTGTGGTTGCGGCGAACCAGCATTTTGCCGGCTGGCGGCGCATGCATGCCGGCGAGTTTGAATTGAACGCGCAATGGTACATTGATCCGTGGCTGCTTTCCGGCTGCGCGATGCTCATCCTCGCAGCGCAGCTCGGCGTCATTTTTGAGCATGATCAGCGCCGGCCGCGCTAAGCGATCCCCAGCGCCCGCACCACCGCGCTCAACGGATCATACAAAGCCGAGACACGCCATGGCAAAAAGTGGCGAACACCCGCGTTCACGCCCGCTTTTTCGGGCGCCGCCCGTTGCCAGCACAGCGAACTCTTGCAAGTGTTTGCGCAAGCGTTCGGATGAAACGATAGCGGGAGGCAGGCATGGCGCGGGTTGCGTTGGTTACGGGCGGCACACGCGGGATCGGCAAGGCGATCTCGGCAAAGCTGAAAGCCGATGGGTTCAAGGTCGCCGCCAATTACGCCGGCAACAGCGAAGCGGCCGAAGCCGCAGCCAAGGAAATCGGCGTCAGCGTCTATAAATGGGACGTGGGCGATGAGGCCCAGTGCGCCGAAGGCGTCGCCAAGGTGGAGGCCGAGCTTGGCCCGGTGGACGTGCTGGTCAACAATGCCGGCATCACCCGCGATGGCTTGTTCCATAAAATGAACAGCGAAAAATGGCGCGAGGTGATGCGCGTCGATCTCGATAGCCTGTTCTTCATGACGCGCCCGGTGATCACCGGCATGCGCGATCGCGGCTTTGGCCGCATCATCAATATCAGCTCCATCAATGGCCAGAAGGGCCAGGTGGGGCAGGTGAATTATTCGGCGGCAAAAGCCGGCATGATCGGCTTCACCAAGGCGCTGGCGCAGGAAAGCGCGGCCAAGGGCGTCACGGTGAACGTGATCGCGCCTGGCTATATCGATACGGATATGGTCGCCGCCGTGCCGCCGGAGGTGCTGCAAAAAATCATCGGCACGATCCCGGCTGGCCGGCTCGGCAGGGCCGAGGAAATTGGCGCCATGGTGGCGTTTTTGGCCTCTGACTCCGCCGCCTTCATCACGGGCGCGACGATGACGGTGAACGGCGCCCAATACATCGCCGGCTGATCCTTTGAGGGAACGGGGCGGCGCTTGCTGCGTTTATTCCCCGTTCCCAAGGAGGATTAAACCCAATGGACAAAGAACACGTCAAAGGCGCGGCCGATAAGGTTTCGGGCGCGGCGAAAGAAGCCGCCGGCAAAATGACGGGCAACAAGAAGCTCGAAGCCGAAGGCAAGATCGATAAGGCCAAGGGCGAAGCCCGCGAATTCATTGGCGACGTGAAAGACGCCGCCAAGAAGGCCGACAAGCACTAAGCTTGTTGCGTCCACCTAAAAAGGCGG
>DAORMO010000079.1:0-963 GCA_035440585.1 Terricaulis sp. | reverse complement strand
CCCGCGTTCAACGCGGGCCGTTTTTCTTTAGCGGTTTGCGCCTGGAACCCAGAGCACGTCGCTTTTGCCGTCATCATTGGCCGCCCGCGCCATGATGAAAAACAAGTCCGAAAGCCGATTGGCGTATTTCAGGCACGCAAGGTTCGTGCTCGCATCCTCTTCAACCAATCGCGTGATCGCCCGCTCGGCCCGCCGCGCCACTGTGCGCGCCAGATGCAGATAGGCCGCCGCCGCGCCGCCCCCCGGCAGGATGAAGGAGGTGAGCGGCGCTTGCCCTGCGTGCAGCGCATCCACCTCGGCCTCAAGCCGATCCACCTGCGCTTCGCTCACGCGCAGCGCTTCAAATTTGTCGGTCTGCGGCGTGGCGAGATCCGCGCCGAGATCGAACAGATCATTCTGAATGCGCGCCAAGATGGGATCGAGCCGCGCGTCGCCCGTTGTGTGCAGACGCACGACGCCGACCACGGAATTGAGCTCATCCACTGTGCCGTAGGCTTCCACCCGCGCGCTCGCCTTGGAAACCGGCTCGCCAGTGACGAGCCGGGTTTTGCCGCCATCGCCGGCCTTGGTGACGATCTTATCCAGCTTAACCATGGCTCTGCTTCCACAGCATCGCGCCCACCAGCACCAGCACCGCCACAAATTGCAGCAACACGCGCATGCGCATCGCCTTGTTGGACCAGGAGCGGCCAAAATCGCCGCCGCGGAACAGGGTGTAGATGCCGAAGATCAGCGTCAGGAAAACCGCGCCGAGCGCGATCGGGATGAGGTAGTCAAAGGGGTTCATAATGGGCCGAGCTTACGACCGCCCGCGCTGAGGCGCCATGCGCCACATCAACCCCCAACGCAAACGCTCGTGCTCCCCCGATCGGGGGAGCTGTCAGCGACGCTGACTGAGGGGGCGGCGCTGGCGCTTGCCAAATTTGGCGCCCACCCCTCCGACACGCGCTTCGCGCGCGCCAC
>DAORMO010000078.1:9586-13510 GCA_035440585.1 Terricaulis sp. | reverse complement strand
ATAGGCGGCTGAGGGTGGAAAGCGCCCGCCCGCGCCCCGCCGCGCCCGCCGGCGCCTCCGCATCGGGCGTGCGCATCAGGAAGGCGATATAGCCGATATTATAAACGCAAACGACAACGCCCCAATGCACGATGCCCACGGTGGATAAAAACCCATCCGTGCGCCCGATCCAGGCCATCGTCGCGGCCATCACAAGAAAGGCGTAAACCGGGGTGAAGACGAGATAGATATTGTAGCTGTCCTGAAACAGCGTATCGGTGAAGATGAGCCCGTAATTGACGATGATCGTCAGATACGCCAGCAGCACGATCAGCCGATCTTCCTTTCGGGTGGGCGCCAGCGTGAGAAATTCTTTCAGCGCCAGAAACGAAATCACCGCCATCAAAATGGTGAAGGCCTGCCAGCCGGCCAGCAGCGCCCCGCCTACCAACAGCGCGATCACCCACCAAGAGCGCATGCGCGGCCCAAGATCGCTCCACTTGCCCGGCTGCGCGCGCGGCAGGATCAGCGCCGCCAGCGTGCCCAGCAGCAAAAGCGCAAGCACGCCCGCAAAGCCGAAGAACAGCGGCTCGGGCATGTTGAACTCAAACCCATCGCCGGAAATGGTCAGTCCGTTCATGGCCCGAGCATTGCGCCTTGCCAGGGCGGGCCGTCAATGAGCGGGCTTCAATCGTTTCGCCAATGGGCGGCGCAAAGCACGGTCGCGCATGTGGCGTTCGGCTTCCTGTTCATGGGCGGCTGGGCGCTGTTTGCGAACCGCGAACATGCTTTGCCGGCCATGCTGCTGGCGGGGCTGGTTCAGGGGACGATCTCGGGCTTGCTCACGCTCGGGCTCAAAAAATTCCTGGAATGGCAGAACGCGCGCCTCAAAGGCTCCGCCGCGCTGATCGTTCCGCCCGCGATCACGGCCTCCACGATCTTCGCCATTCTCGTTTCTGCTCACACGCTCGCGGGCACGCCCGCGCTGTGGGCCACAATCGCGGTTCCGTTCACGGTCTCGACCAGTTACGCCATCCTCTACAATCTCCGCCTCTCAAGAGAGCGCACATGAGCCAGGACCGCCGCCCGATTTCCCAACGCGAACACGGCTGGGCCAAGGCGCTCACCCGGGCGCTGGTTCAAGCGGGCGTCACGCCGAACCTCATCTCGTTCAGCAGCATCGTGTTCGCCGCCTTTGGCGGGCTGTGTTTTTACGCGATCGGCCTGGCTGTGAGCGCGGGCGATCGCGTGTTGCTGTGCATCGGCGCGGCGCTGTTTTGCCAGCTGCGGCTGCTGGCCAACATGATGGACGGCATGGTGGCGGTTGAGGGCGGCAAGGGCGGGCCCGATGGGCCGGTTTGGAACGAATTGCCCGATCGTTTCGCCGATATTTTTATCCTTGTCGGCGCCGGTTATGGCGCAGCGGCGCTCGGGGTGGCGGATGCGTCGCTCGGTTGGGCCGCCGCTGTCGCTGCGGTGATGACGGCTTACGTGCGCGAGGTGGCGCGCGGCGCCGGCGCGCCGGCTGATTTCTCCGGCCCAATGGCCAAGCCGCACCGGATGTTTGTGATGACAGTTGCTGCGTTGCTAAGCGCGACGACCCCGCTTTGGGGTGCTTATCCTTTTTCTTCTGAGTTACCGCCGCGCGGAGCGATGGAGACTTCGCAGATCCTGCACATCGCGCTTTGGATCGTGCTGATCGGTTCGATCTTCGTTGCGCTCAACCGCACGCGCCGCGCGCTTGCGTTCTTGAACAAGCGCTAAAACAAAAACGCCCGCTTGCGCGGGCGTTTCAGCTCACCGTTTTGCAGCGGCGTTTATTTCTTGCGGAACGCGTCGAGGCTCACCACGGCGCTGGCTTCGCTTTGCACGGGCGCAGCTTCCGCGCGCGCTTGCGGGGCGGGGGCGCTCGGCTCATCGCCGGCGGCCATGCGCGCTTCGTCAGCCGGGGGCTGCTCGAACTGCAAGCCGAACTTCACGCTCGGGTCAAAGAAGCGGGTGATGGCTTTCAGCGGAATGGTGATCGGCTGCGGCTGGCCCGAGAATTTCAGGATCACGCGGAAGCGATCGGCGTAAACTTCGAGATCCCAGAATTGGTGCTCGAGCACGATCGTCATTTCTTCGGGATAACGCGCGCGCAGATGATCGGGGATGATCACGCCTTCGCCATGCGTGCGGAAGGTGATGTAGAAATGGTGCTTGCCCGGCAGGCCGTTCGTGCTCGCCGCTTGTTGCAGCGCTGTCCGCACGACGCTGCGCAGCGCGTCCTGCATCAGCGTTTCATATCCGATCAAGTCATCGGCCACGAGCATGCCCCCTTCAATTCTTGTCCACACCCTTAATGGCTCGTTTCGCTCAGTCAATTGCTGATCCATGCGGCGCGAACTCACATTGCTTTGCAACGATGGCTGGAGAAACAGCGCTGCGTTGCACAGCGATGCGCACCATTGCAAACCAAGGGCCAGCCCTCGCGCCGCGCGCGAGAACTTCGCCAAATGTCTGCACGCAAACGGGAATTCTCACGCCTTGTTGAAGCTTGCGCATGCGGCGCCCGCATCCGAACGCGCAACAAGCGTAAAACTCGCCCGCGCTGGCGCGTCGTTGTGGATAACGCGCGCGCCTCAGCGCGCGCCGTGTGCGCCCAGCAACGCCGCCCAGGGCAGTTTCTCTTCCGGAAAATGATCGCGTTGCGGCGGTAAGGTTTCCGGGTGGGCGAGCGCGCATACCGGGATATGCGTTTCCCCCGGCCACGCCTCGCCGCGGAAGGCGATCGGCGTGCCGCAGCCGCCGCAGAAGTAGCGCCGCACGCCGGGTGAGGACGCAAAAAAGCGAAGCGTTTCGCCGGCCAGTGTCACCTGCGCGTCCAAGAAGCCCGCCCACGTTACTGAAGGCGCGGCAGAAGCGCGTCGGCACGTCTCGCAATGGCAGTTTGAAACAAAGCGCGGGCTTCCGCGCGTCTCAAAACGCACCGCCCCGCAAAGGCAGCGGCCAGTGCGAAAATCATCGCTCATCGCCGCTGCTCCAAGGCTTCGGCGCGCGCCAGAAGGGCTTCCAAAATGGCGCGCCCGTCCTCTTTAAGAGGGAGTTCAACCCCGGCCGCCTCCCTGCGTATGTCTTCGAGACGCGGATCTGCAACGCGGATGCCTACAAAGTCGCCCCAGTCGTATGCGCCGCCGCTCCCGTCGAGAAAATCGCGAAGCGATGCGGCAACGTATTCCGGGCTGGCTTTGGGCATCGCGGCGAGTCCGAGGGCAAGAAAATCCCCGGCTTCTGTTGCCGGGCGCCGGGGGGCCCCGCCTGAGGATGCTACTCGTCAGGACTTAAGATCGGAATTACCCGCACTGCTTACGCAGCGAGAGCGAATTCCTCAGCGTTGTTGTCATTGGCAACTATGCTGTTTGCCCTGTAACGGGAGCACCCGAGCAAAAGCATCAGCCTTCAACGTCCGTCGATCCTATTTCGGCCCCAGACAATCCCCAATGAGGATGAAACTGGTGGAGCCGCCGGGCATCGCACCCGGGTCCGATCCGCCTATCTCTGCGCGTTTATCGCCATAGTCCGAGCAAGCCCGAACGAGTCGAATATAGGCGCCTGCGCGCGCGAGGGGAAGCGGGCGCAAGGGCTTTCGTTGCGCGGGCGGATGCTCGCCCATTTGTCGCGGACTCACGGTAATCCTGAACCTGCGGGAAAATGGGAGAGAGCCATGACAAAAAAATTCACCGCTGAATTCATCGGCACATTCACGCTCGTGCTGTTCGGCTGCGGCGCAGCCGTGCTCGCGGGCTTTGATATTGTGGGCCAACTCGGCATCGCCTTCGCCTTCGGGCTGGCGATTGTGGCGATGGCCTACGGCATCGGCCCGATTTCGGGCTGCCACGTGAACCCGGCTGTCAGCTTCGGCGTTTGGGCGGCTGGCCGCGGGAGCGCTGGGGCAGGCGGCGGCGG
>DAORMO010000078.1:4430-9576 GCA_035440585.1 Terricaulis sp. | reverse complement strand
CGCATGCCGCTCAAGGAGATGTGGCTCTATTGGGCCGCGCAATGCCTTGGCGCCATCGTTGGTGCTGGCGTGCTCTACGTGATCGCCTCCGGGGCGGACGGCTATTCCATCGCCAGCGGCCTTGGCCAAAACGGCTATGAAGCCGGCTCGCCCGGCGGCTACAGCCTGCAAGCGGGCCTCGTCTTTGAAATCGTGGCGACTTTCCTCTTTCTGGTGTGCATCCTGGGCGTCACCCAAGCGGGCGCGCCCAGCCAGTTCGCGGGCCTCGCCATCGGGCTCACCCTGGTGGTGATCCACATCGTCGGCATCCAGGTGACGGGCGTTTCGGTCAACCCGGCCCGCTCGCTCGGCCCTGCGCTCTGGGTTGGGGGCGCCAGCTTTGGCTGTTCATCGTCGCGCCGCTGATCGGGGCGGGGATCGCGGGATACCTGTTCCGGGCGAAGCTTCTCGCCGCCGAGGGGTGAGCTTGGGGCCGAGTCGGCCCATATTGGGGGCATGAGCGCAGAGCCTGCCCCCATCGCCCCTTCCGAAGCGGACGCCGCCTATCTCGGCTTGCTGCGGGATATTCTCGATACAGGCGTCGATCGCGGCGACCGCACCGGCACCGGCACGCGCGGCGTGTTCGGCCGGCAGCTGAGGTTTGATCTTGCCGCCGGCTTCCCGCTGCTCACCACCAAGAAGGTGCATCTCAAGAGCATCATCCTTGAGCTGCTCTGGTTTCTGCGCGGGGATTCCAACGTGCGCTGGCTGCAGGCGCAGGGCGTCACGATCTGGGATGAATGGGCGAACGAGCAGGGCGAGCTTGGGCCTGTCTATGGCAAGCAATGGCGCAGCTGGGAGGCCAAGGATGGCCGCGTGATCGATCAGATCGCCAATGTCGTCCACGCCATCAAAACCAATCCGAACTCGCGCCGCCACATCGTCTCCGCCTGGAACCCGGCCGAGGTGGATCAGATGGCGCTGCCGCCATGCCATTGCCTGTTCCAGTTTTTCGTGGCTGGCGGAAAACTGAGCTGCCAGCTTTATCAGCGTAGCGCAGATGTGTTTCTCGGCGTGCCGTTCAACATCGCCAGCTACGCGCTGCTCACGCAAATGATGGCGCAAGTGACGGGGCTAGAGCCCGGCGAATTCGTCCACACCTTCGGCGACGCGCACCTCTACCACAACCATTTCGACCAAGCCCGCTTGCAGCTCACGCGAGCGCCGTTCGCGCCGCCGAGGATGCTGATCAATCCAGAGCGGAAAGATATTTTCGCGTTCGAGTACGGCGATTTCAAACTCGAAGGCTATACGGCGCATCCGGGGATTAAAGCGCCGATTGCGGTTTAGCTCGGCTCTTGTCGGGCGGATAAAAAACGATACGCCAGCGTAATGGACACCCTATACCCCCACGACTTGGACTATGAGTGGTTCGCGACGGACGCGAAGGGCCAGATCGCACGGTTCACAACGGGCGGTCTCGGGCCGATCCCGTCGGTTGTCATGAGCAACGAAGGCGCGTGCGGCGCAGCGCGCGACGAGCTCACGAGGCTTCCGCGTCGTGGAGATGGGCGCACTTTCGTAAGCTACCCAAAACTCGACGATTTCATCCGATGCGCCGAGGCTGGAATCTACACTTACGACTGCGACGACCTTTGCTCCGGCAGCGATTTGCGGCGATATCAACTAATCTCAGAACCTTTGTCGCCGTTGTCTCTAGACGATGTCTCAACATCGGTGCGCGATGCTGTTTGTTTGGTAGCGCTGAAAGGTATCGAGTTCGGGAAGACGGCTGAGATCGACCCCAACCAGCTTGGATCGATCTTGACGGCGGGATGACCGCTTCGGCCAGAGGCGAGGCAATCGCTGCGCCGTTTGCCCCTGGATTCCGCATCGCGCCTCGGCGCGCCCGGAATGACGCAGATAACGCCGCGCGCTAAGCTGCCCCCATGATCCCCCGCGAACACCTCGACACAGCGCACATCCCTGGCGGGGGCGAACTGCGCCTTTATCAGCGCGGCGCTGAATTCACTGTAGCGCTCGGCCCCAATGAGCTGATGTCGAGCCGCATGGCGGGGTCCGAAGAAGCGCTGGCGCTGATGGCGATCGAGCGGCTCAAAACGCCCGCGCCGCATCTGCTGATCGGCGGCTATGGCATGGGCTTCACGCTGCGCGCTGCGCTGGGCCGGCTTGGCAGGCAAGCGCGCGTCAGCGTGGCGGAGCTTGTGCCGGAAATCATCGCCTGGGCGCGCGGGCCGATGGCGGCGCTTACGGCTGGTTGCCTCGATGATCCGCGCGTTGCGCTGATACAAGGCGATGTGGCCGAGGCCATCGCCGCCGCCAAGAGCCGCTATGATGCGATCCTGCTCGATGTCGATAACGGCCCCGATGGCCTCAGCCGCGCCGCGAATGATCGGCTCTACGCCGCCAGGGGCCTCGCCGCCGCGAAGGCGGCGCTCAAACCGGGCGGCGTGCTGGCGATCTGGTCCGCAGGGCCGGACGCAAAATTCACGCGCCGCCTGAAAGACGCAGGCTTTACGGTGGAGGAAGCGGTGGTGCGCGCCCGCGCCGGCAAGGGCGCGCGGCATGTGATCTGGTTTGCGCGTTAGCGGCTAAGCGGATTAAAACGCGCCGTGCCCGAAGCTTCCGCGCCTCCGAAACTCACCCTCGTTGTCGCCATCGCCAAGAACGGCGTCATCGGCCGTGATGGCGATCTGCCGTGGCGGCTCTCCTCCGATCTCAAGCGCTTCAAAGCCGCAACGCTCGGCAAGCCGGTGCTGATGGGGCGCAAGACCTGGGAGAGCTTGCCCAAGAAGCCGCTGCAGGGACGCGATAATCTCGTGCTCACCCGCGACGCGGCGTTCAAAGCCGAAGGCGCGCGCGTCTACACCGATCTCGCCGCCGCCATCGCCGCCGCGCGCGCGATGGCGCAGCAGGGCGGGGCTGATGAGGTCTGCATCATCGGCGGCGCGCAATTCTATGAAGCTGCGCTGCCGCTCGCCGATCGCATCATCCTCACCGAAGTCAATCTCGCGCCCGAAGGCGATGCGCGGCTTGCGCTCGATCTCAGCGATTGGGCCGAGGTAAGCGCAGAGCACGTGCCGCGCGGGGAGAAGGACGACGCTGATTTCATCGTCCGCGTGCTGCAACGCAATAAATAGCGCATCACCCAACGGTATGATTTACGCGCCCGCGCGCGGCGCTAAGCTCAGCCTATGGATATCGAAATTCTCTGCGAAGGGCTCGGCTTTCCCGAAGGCCCCGTCATCATGCCGGATGGCTCTGTCATCCTCGTGGAAATCCAGCGCAAAACGCTAACGCGCGTGTGGAACGGCAAGCGCGAAACCATCGCCGAAATCCCAGGCGGCCCCAATGGCGCCGCGCTCGGCCCCGACGGCGCGATCTACGTCACCAATAATGGCGGCTTTGAATATCACGATATGGGCGGGCTGCTCATTCCCGGCCACGCGCCGCCCGACTACGATACGGGCCGGCTTGAGCGGGTTGATCTCAACACCGGCAAAGTCGAGCGGCTGTATGACTCAATCGATGGCCAGCGCCTCTCAGGCCCCAATGATCTTGTGTTCGATAAAGCCGGCGCGATCTGGTTCACCGATCTCGGCAAATCCTATCCGCGCAGCCTCGAACGCGGCGGGCTGTATTACGCCAAGCCCGATGGCGCGCTGCTGCGCGAGGTCGCCAGCGGCGGCACGGGGCTCAACGGCGTTGGCCTCTCCCCGGATGAAAGCGTTGTCTACGCCGCTGAAACCGAAACCGGAAAGCTCTGGGCGTTTGATGTGACAGGCGAGGGGCAAGTCGCCCCCGGCGGGCTCGGCGCTATTGGCCGGCATGTGTTCACCTATCCGGGCCATGTCTATTTCGACAGCCTCGCCATCCAGGCCGATGGCGCTGCGTGCGTCGCCACCATCCTCAATGGCGGAATATCCACAATCCAAGCTGACGGCCAATTCACCCACACGCCGCTGCCCGATCCGCTGGTGACGAACATCTGCTTCGGCGGCGCCGATATGCGCGATGCGTATGTGACGCTTTCCGGCACAGGCAAGCTCGCCAAGCTACGCTGGCCCGCGCCTGGGCGTAAGCTCAACTTCAACCCGTATTGAGGCGCCCATGCCCATCATCGTTCATCACCTTGAAGAAAGCCGCTCGCAACGCATCCTCTGGCTGCTGGAGGAATTGGGCCTGGCTTATGAGGTCAAGCGCTATGCGCGCGATCCGCAAACGCGCCTTGCGCCGCAGGAACTCAAAGCCATCCATCCGCTCGGCAAATCGCCATTGATTGAGCGCGATGGAAATGTCTTCGCTGAAAGCGGCGCTATCGCGGAATATTTCGCCGAGACCGAAGCAGGCGGTGCGCTTTCTGTTGCGCCCGGTGATCCGGCGCGCGCGGAGTATCTCTACTGGCTGCATTTCGCCGAGGGCTCGGCCATGCTGCCGCTGCTGCTCAAACTTTATGTCGGCCTGTTGGGCGAAGCGGGCGCGCCGCTGATGCAGATGCGCATCAACCCAGAGATCGCCAACCATCTGTCGTTTCTGGACGCGGCTTATGCTGGCAAGGATTACATCGCCGCCCATCGTTTCACCGCTGCGGACATCCAGCTCAGCTTCGTGCTCGACGCCGCAGCCGGCCGCGGCGGGCTCGCCGCCTACGCCAATCTCGCCCGCGTGCGCGCGGGCTACCATGCGCGCCCCGCTTACCAGCGCGCGCTGGAGCGGGTCGGCCCCTACAAAATGGGAGCGTAACATGCTGGACATCCGCCCCCGCGCGCATTGAATGGCGCCGTAAGGGGAGATTCTCGCACGATGCGCGCACGCGATTGTAAAATCGTCGCCACCATGGGCCCGGCGTCTGATCCGCCGGAGCGGCTGGCGATGCTGATCCAGGCCGGGGTGGATTGCTTCCGGCTCAATTTCAGCCACGGCGCAAAGGAAGATCACGCCCGCCGCATGGCCGCCATCCGCGAGGCGGAGGCCAAGGCCGGCGCGCATGTCGGCGTGTTCGCCGATTTGCAGGGGCCGAAAATCCGCGTCGGCTCGTTCGAGGGCGGGGAGATCAAGCTCCGCTACAATGAGATCATCACGCTCGAAGCCTCCACCGAGCCGGGCGGGCCTGGCCTCATTCGCTTGCCGCACCCTGAGATCGTGC
>DAORMO010000078.1:1301-4410 GCA_035440585.1 Terricaulis sp. | reverse complement strand
CGATATCCTCAAGCTCGATGACGGCAAGTTGCAAATCACCGTCACTGAAGTGGGCCGCACGCAGCTGAAAGCGCGCGTCGATTTTGGCGGCGTGCTGAAAAACCAAAAGGGCCTCAACGTGCCCACGCGCCGCATCCCGATTTCGGCGTTGACGGAGAAGGATCGCGAAGATCTCGTCTACGCGCTTGATCTCGGCGTCGATTATATTGCGCTCTCTTTCGTGCAGCACCCTGAAGATGTGCGCGAGGCGCGCGGCCTGATCGGTGATCGCGCCGGCATCATCTCCAAAATCGAAAAGCCGAGCGCGCTCACGCAGATCGATGAGATCGTCGAATTGTCAGATGCGGTGATGGTCGCGCGCGGCGATCTCGGCGTTGAGCTGCCGCCCGAGCAGGTGCCGATCGCGCAGCGCCAGATCATCCGCGCCGCCCGCGCGGCGGGCAAGCCCGTCATCGTCGCCACGCACATGCTGGAAAGCATGGTCGATGCGCCAACGCCTACGCGCGCGGAAGCCTCCGATGTGGCCACCGCCGTTTATCAGGGCGCGGATGCGGTGATGCTCAGCGCTGAAAGCGCCGTTGGCCGGCATCCGCAAAGCGCGGTGGCGATCATGGATCGCATCATCCGCGCGGTGGAAAGTGATGAGGAATATTGGGCCGGCCTGCCGCGCGACATGACGCCCCCGCAAGCTACAACCGCTGACGCCATCGCGCTTTCGGCGCGCCACATCGCGGATACGATCGGCTGCGCCACCATCGTGGCCTTCACCGCCACCGGCTCATCGGCCATCCGCGTCGCGCGCGAGCGCCCGCGCTGCGGCGTCATCGGCCTCACCCCGCTCACCGAAACCGCGCGCCGGCTCAGCCTCGTCTGGGGCGTGCGCGCGAAGGTGACGGAGGATGTCGAGAACGTCGAAGAAATGGTCGAAAAAGCCGACGCCGCATTGCGCGAACTCGGCGTCGCCGAAGCCGGCGACCGCGTCGCCATCATCGCCGGCATCCCGTTCGGGCGTGCGGGCAAGACGAACATGATCCGCGTGCTTAAGCTGGAATAGACTGGTGCATCGTCTGTCGCCAGAACCTGCGTGTTTCAAGCGCTTCCGCGCCATTGGCGGGGCGCTCGATTTCGCGGTGTTTGATGATGCTGATGGCGAGATCGAAACCGCAATCGCGGCGATGCATGAACTTGTGCCTTTGTTGGACGCTGATGCGCTGCGTGCGATTGGCTTTCGCAAGCTCAGCCGGAAAGGTTTCTTCGGAGATCACTTTGATCTCGATAGAGGTCTTCTGCTGGAGCAAGAATTTGATGCGGCGCGCGGCTATTATTGGCGTGCGCTACGAGATGAAAGCTCAACCTTGACCGGCGGGCTGCTGCCGGAACGTGGGAGCGGCGGAAATTTTGCTTACGCATTTACCCGCCACCATATCCGTTACGCGCAACTGGTGCGGAAGTGCAATCGCTGTTTGATAAAGTTCTGACTGTTATTTTGCCGCCAGGGATGGATTGCGACATTCAGGATTGGTCGAGCCCAGATCTGCCACGCGCGTCGCCCATCTTCACCACGGGAATGGAGTGGTGGGGTGTGTTCTTGTTCACGATCTACAATCCGACGTACCGCCGTCTCACGGCAATCGTTGGATCGACAACGGACTAAGGGCTCATCCTAAATCACCCTGATGCTTGGCGCCGGCTTGCCGAGGCGCGCCACGTTCGCCAGCGCCGCCTGCGCAATCGCGCGGAAGCGTTGGCTCAGCTTATGCTCCGGCGCGCTCGCCACCAGTGGGGCGCCCGCATCCGCGCTTTGGCGCAAGCTCACCTCGATCGGCAGCTCACCCAAAAACGGTGTGCCTGCTTCTTCAGCCACGCGCCGTGCGCCGCCTTCGCCGAATATGTGCGTACGCGCGCCTGTCGCGTCTTCGAAATAGGCCATGTTCTCGATCACGCCCAAAACTGGCGTGTGCGTCTTTTCAAACATCGCGATGCCGCGCCGCACGTCGGCCAGCGCCATTTCCTGCGGCGTGGAGACAATCACCGCGCCCGCCAGCGCCGCGCGCTGCGCCAGCGTCACCTGCACGTCGCCCGTGCCCGGCGGCAGATCCAGCACCAGCACGTCGAGATCGCCCCAGGCCACCTCATCGAGCATTTGCCGCACCGCGCTTGTCGCCATCGCGCCGCGCCAGATCATCGCTTGGCTGGGATCCACCAGATAGCCGACGCTCATGGTTTTCAGCCCATGCGCCTCAAGCGGATTGAGTGATTTATCCGGGTTCATCTGCGGCTTGCGGCCCGCGACGCCCAGCAGCGTCGGCGCGGAGGGGCCGTAGACGTCAAGATCAAGCAGCCCCGTTTTCATCCCCAATGAGGCGAATGCGCAGGCGAGGTTTACCGCCACTGTGGACTTGCCAACGCCGCCCTTGGCGCTCGCCACCGCAATGACGTGTTTTACCGCACCAATGCCGGCTTTCGGCGCTTCATGCGCCGTCAGCACGGCGGTCACGCTCGCCACGCCCGGCGCGGTTTTCGCGGCCGCTTCGGCCTTTTCGCGCAGCGCGACATATTGCGCAGCTGCATGCGCCGGCGCCTCGATGGTGAACGAGACCTTGCCGTCTTCGCGCACTTTTAGCCCGGAAATGCGCCCAGAGCTGAACAAACCCTTGCCGCTCACAGGGTCATTTATCGCATCGAGGCGCTTTTCTATCTGTTCTTGCGTCAGCGCCAACTGGTTGTTCATGCTTGATCCTTTAGCACATGAGCCACATATCGGCGCGCGTGGGGGCTTTTGCCAAGCCGCCCGGCATCGCCGCCAGAATTGGCGCGCGCAACCTCCAGAACCGGCGGGGAAACGAAGCGAATGCCTTGGAATGACCAATCGGGCGGCGGCGGCCAAAGCGGCGGCCAGGGGCCCTGGGGCTCCGGCCCGCGCCGGCCATGGGGCCAACCGCCGCGCCAACCGCAAGGGCCGCAAGGGCCTGATCTCGACGATATGCTGCGCCAATTCCGTGACCGTATGGGCATGGGCGGCGGCGGCGGAAGCGGCTCTGGCGGCCGCAGCGGCCGGCCGTTTCCGTGGCCGCTTCTTGCGGTCGTCTTGTTCGGGGGCTGGCTCTTG
>DAORMO010000078.1:0-1160 GCA_035440585.1 Terricaulis sp. | reverse complement strand
ATGAGATTGGCTTCACCACGGTGAACCGCCAAACCCGCGACAATCCCGATGAAAGCCTGATGATCACCGGCGATCGCAACATCGTCGAGGTCCATTTCCGGGTTGTCTATAATATCGAGGATGTGCGCGCGTTTGTGTTCAACGTGCGCAACCCGGTGAACAATCCCAACACGGGCGAGCTTGGCGCGGTGCGCCAGGTGGCTGAAAGCGCGATGCGCGAAGTGATCGGCCAGCGCCAGCTGGAGCAGATCATCACCACCGATCGCGCCGCTGTTGAACAAGCGGTTGAAGAGCTCACCCAAGCCACGCTCAACGATTACCAATCGGGCGTGCGCGTGCTGCAGGTGGAATTGCTGCGGGCCGCCGCGCCGGGCGCGGTGATCGAAGCGTTCAACGATGTCGTCAACGCCGGCCAGGACGCAGAAACCCTCACCAACAACGCCCAGCGCGATACGGCCCGCATCGTCAGCGAAGCGGAAGCGTATCGTGAGCAGGTGGTGCGTGAAGCCACCGGTGAAGCCGAGCGTTTCACCGCCGTCTACGACGAGTATCGCCAGGCCCCGCAAGTCACGCGGGATCGCATCTACACCGAGACGATGGAAAACGTGTATCGCCGCGGCAATCTGATCATTCTCGATCAGCGCGGCGGCGCGGTGCCGTACCTGCCGCTCGACGGCCTTGTTCGTCGCCAGCCGGAGGGGCAGCGCTGATGCAACGCAATCTTCTCATCATCGCGGGCATCGCCTTCTTCGTGCTGATCCTGATCGGCCAGTCGATGTTCATAGTCCGTCAGGATCGCCAGGCCATCGTGCTGCGCTTCGGCGAGTATGTCCGCACCATCAACGCCCCTGGCGAGGATGAGCCGGGCCTCTATTTCAAGATGCCTTTCGTCGAAAGCGTGGTGATTTATGATCGCCGCAATCTCGGCATCACGCTGGGCGGGCAGGCTTATGTCGCTTCCGATCAGGAACGCCTGATCGTGGACGCCATGGTGCGCTGGCAGATCGCCGATGCGCGCCGCTTCTATCAAAGCGCCTTCACCGAGCAGGGCGGGGCCGATCGGCTTGAGGTGTTCACCGAAGCGGCCATGCGCAGCGGTGTTTCGCAACCCACGCTCACACGCGCGATCCAACGACTTGAGGAGGAACTGGGTGGCACCC
>DAORMO010000077.1:6137-13571 GCA_035440585.1 Terricaulis sp. | reverse complement strand
CGCTCGCGCGTGAGCAGGCCGATTGCGCGCCCGAAGAGCTCGGCCCGCGCGCCGGCGCGCTGCTGCACAGTGCGTTGGGCGAAGGCCCGCTCGCGGAAATCGAGCGGCGCTTTGATCGCCTGAAATCAGAGCGTGACGCCGCAGGCCCGGTGAACCTCCGCGCCGAAGAAGAGCTCGCCGAAGCGCAATCACGCATCGATAGCCTCACCACCGAGAAAGAGGATGTGGCCCAAGCCGTCGCCAAGCTGCGCGGCGCCATCACCAAGCTCAACAATGAGGGGCGCCTGCGCCTTACGCGCGCGTTCGAGGAAGTAGACGCCCATTTCGCGCAGCTGTTCGCCACGCTGTTTGAAGGCGGGCGCGCAAATTTGAAGCTCACCGAAAGCGATGATCCGCTTGAAGCGGGGCTCGAGATCTTCGCCGAGCCGCCGGGCAAGCGGCTCACCAATCTTTCGCTGATGTCAGGCGGGGAGCAGGCGCTCACCGCCACCGCGCTGATCTTCGCCGTGTTCCTGGCCAACCCCGCGCCGCTCTGCGTGCTCGATGAGGTGGACGCCCCGCTCGATGACGCCAACGTCGATCGCTTCTGCCGCATGCTGGAAGAAATGAAGCGGCTGGCGCGCACGCGCTTCATCGTCATCACGCACAATCCCGTCACCATGTCGCGCATGGATCGGCTCTATGGCGTGACGATGCCCGAGCAAGGCTTAAGCCAGCTCGTCAGCGTTGATCTGCAACGCGCGCAGGCGATGGCGGCGGAATAAGCGCCGCGCGTGGTGCGCGGCGCTATCCCAAAGATTATGACGCGGTTGAGCTGCCGAGTTGCACTAGGCCTTGCGTGCTGAAGCGCTCACACGCTTCGTTGCGGCGGCTGCGCAACTCCTCAACGCTCAGCGTATTGGCGCGGGCGCGCGTGGAGCGATTGATCTGTCGCACCTGATCGGTGATCGCCGGCGGGCGGCGGCGCGCGTCAGTCGCATCGCGCAGCGCGCTGAAATTGGCGCCATCGCCTTCCAATTGGCGCAGCTCAGCAAAAGCAAGGCAGCGATTGGCGGCAAGGAAGCCCGCATCGCTCATGCGCTCTTGCGCATTGGCCGAAAGCGGCGCCAGCAACGCGGCGGCGGCGATGGCGGCGGCGAGAACGTGTTTCATTTATATCTCCCAGTGATTCAAGTTCACGCGGGGGAGATGCCGCCCAAATGCTGCTTGGATGTGTCCGCATGCAGCGTTTGCGACGGGGCGTTCGCAACGTACGACGAGCGCACAATATGCGCTGCAATCTGCGAAACACGGCGCATATCGCTACCGTGTTTTCGCCAAATCGTCACACGCCAGGTGCGGAAGACATCTGCTTGCGAATTTCGCGGCGGAAAATATCGATGCTGGTTTCGCGGCCCTTGCGGTCCACGTGTGTCCAGAACGTCCATCCATTGCAGGAGGGCGCATTGGAAACATAGGCGCCGACGCGGTGGATCGAGCCGGTGACATCGCCTGAGGCCAAGCTGCCGTCGGCGCGCACGCGCGCTTTCTTACCGTTCGGAGAGATCAGCGTATCGCCAGGGGCGATGAAGCCGGCCTCGATCACGTTGCCGAACGGCACGCGCGGCTCTTCGCGCTTGGATTTGGTGATCATCAGATCCTCAGCCGCCGCGGGCTCCACTTTCGCCAGCCGCGCGCGCGCGGCTTTCGCGTACTCGGGATCGCGCTCGATGCCGAGATAGTGTCGGCCGAGGCGCTTCGCCGCCGCGCCCGTCGTGCCCGTGCCGAAGAACGGATCGACGATGAGATCGCCGGGCTTCGTGGTGCCCAGCACGATGCGGTGCAGCAGCGCCTCGGGCTTCTGCGTCGGGTGCGCCTTGCGGCCTTCGCGATCCTTCAGGCGCTCAGCGCCGGTGCAGAGCGGCAGCGTCCAGTCCGAGCGCATCTGCAGATCATCGTTGAACAGCTTGAGCGCGTCGTAATGGAAGGTGTATTTCGACTCCTTGCTGCGCCCGGCCCAGATCAGCGTTTCGTGCGCATTGGTGAAGCGCGTGCCTTTGAAATTCGGCATCGGGTTGGTCTTGCGCCACACCACGTCGTTCAGGATCCAGAAGCCCATATCCTGCAGCGCCACGCCAAGGCGGAACACGTTGTGATACGAGCCGATCACCCAGATCGCGCCATCGGGCTTCAAGATGCGGCGGCACTCGGCGAGCCAGGCGCGGGTGAAGTCATCGTAGGATTTGAAATCGTCAAACTTATCCCAATCATCATCGACGCCATCGACGATGGATTGATCTGGCCGCGTGAGCCCGCCGCCAAGCTGGAGGTTGTAGGGCGGGTCCGCGAACACAAGATCGGCGCACGCATCAGGCAGGGCCTTGAGTGCGGCGATGCAATCACCCTCTATAATGGTGTCGCGCAGGCCATCGGTGGGGGCCTCCGCGATGCGGGCTTTGATCTTGGATTTGGCCTGGCGCTTCATGTGGTCCCCTCAGCTGGGGATTCTCGCTTGACGCGAATCAGGAATCAACAGGCCGAAATGACTCAGGTGCAGAAAATTTTTCGCGTTAACGAATTGGAGCCCCGATGGCCGACCCGGTGACTGCAGACAAGCGCGCGCTTGAGCGCATGATTTTCTTCGGTGACGCGGTGTTCGCCTTCGCCCTGACGCTGCTGGCGCTTGAGGTGCGGCTGCCGGCGGGGATCGAGGAGGGGCGCTTCTGGGCGGAGGCGGCGGCGCTGGCGCCGCAATTGGGCGCCTTCCTCATCAGCTTCGCGCTGGCGGCGATGTGGTGGCTGGTGCACATGGCGGTGACGCGGGAGCTGCGCGCCTTCGATTGGCCGACGGCGATATGCAATTTGCTGTTCCTGGTGTTCATCGTGCTGCTGCCGTTCGCGGCGGCGACGTTCGGATCGAACATTCTGAGCAATGACGCGCTTGGGCTCTATTGGTGCGTCAATGCGGGCGCGGCGTTCGCGCTGACGCTGCTGTTCATCGTCATGTCGCGCGATGGCGGGCGGCTGCTTGGCGGGGTCAGCAAAGGGCGGCGCTGGCTGCACATCGTCCAGGCTGCGGCGCCCGGCGTTGTGTTCGTGCTTGGCGCCTATTGGGCGTTCACGGACGCCACATGGCTTGCGCGGCTCTGCGGCATCCTGATTGCGCCGGCGATGCTGTTGCTTGGCTTGATCGAAGCGCGCTTGGCGCGGCGCGAGGCTAGCCCGCCGCCGCCCGCGCCTTGAGCCGCCGCATCAGCGACCAGAGATAAATCACGAAGAAGAAATACATAAAGCATTCCTCCATCTCGCTGGCGCGGCCGACGGAGGTTTCCAGCCGGAAGCCCTCCACCCATGTTTCGACTCCAAGGCGCGTCAGCGTTTTATCGATCGATTTCGGCGCGCCGGCGATGAAGGCGAACACCACAGGCGGCAGCGACGCCAGCGTCGGCGCCCACCACCACGGATTATCAATCAGCCCGCGCCCCTTGCGCGCGAGCTTAAGCAGCGGATGCACGATGCCGCCCGCCACCATGCCGAGATAAAGCACATTGCGCGGCAGCTGATCGAATAAGTGTGATGTGTTGTGCAGGTTCGTCTCAAGCTGATCGTTGTTCTCGGCGAACCAGCCGCCGACGCCCCAGCGGAAATAGTGTTGGCCCCAGCTTGTCTCTTCACCCAGCAGATACAGCACGCCGAGAAACACAACGCCCATCCAGATCCGATACGGCGTGCTCTTAGAGCGCGCCAACATCGTGGCCGACATCACAAGCGCAATGGCGAGGAAGATATTCTGCGTGGTTTCCGCAAGGCCGAACTCCCAGTTCGGCTCACCCGTGACAGGATGGCGCGCGGGGCCTTGCCACAAGAGCTCATGCGGCACGAGCAGGGCTGCGGCGATGTAGATGGCGTAAAGCCCAAGGCACAGGAAAAGCACAAAGCGAACGGAAAGGTCGCCTGCGTCGGCGCCAGTGCGGGAATGCGTCATGGCTCGAAACTAGGCGCGCGCGGGTTCTGCGTAAACCGCGCTGCGACAACCGCGCTTGCGGCTAAGCGGCTTCCCCTGCGGCGAGGCGCACCGGCTTGAAGCTGCGCCGATGGATCGGCGAGGGGCCAAGCTCGGCCAGCGCGCGCTGGTGCTCAGGCGTGCCGTAGCCCTTGTGGCGCGCAAAGGCGTAGCCCGGATATTGCGCGCAGAGCGCTGTCATCATCCGGTCGCGCTCCACCTTGGCGATGATCGAGGCGGCGGAAATGCAGGCGACGTAGGCGTCGCCATCGATAATCGTTTCCACCGGGCAGGGCATGTCCGGCGGGGCGGAATTGCCGTCAATCAGCGCCGCAGCCGGCGTTTGGCCCAGCCCCGCCACAGCGCGGCGCATGGCCAGATAGGTGGCTTGCAGGATGTTGATTTGATCAATTTCCGCCGGATCAGCCAGCCCGACGCCGACAATGGCGCAAGCCCGGATCGCCAGCGCCAGCTCCTCGCGCGCCTCTGCGCTGAGCTGCTTGGAATCGGCCAGCCCCTTGGGGCGGCCCTTGGCGGGCAGGATCACTGCGGCGGCCACCACCGGCCCCGCCCAGGGCCCGCGCCCCGCCTCGTCGATCCCGCAAATCCCGCGCATGGCCGCACTTGGCGCGGATTCCTGGTGAAGCGCAAATCCGTCAAGCAGGCTGGATTATATGAAAAGGACGCTTGACTAAATCCCCCTGCGATGTAAATGAAGCTTGTCTAACGGACAAGGTTGCACGACGGAGGCGGGGATGAAGGATCGGAAGAAGCTGCGGGCTTATTGGGTGGCGATCGCGGTCGCCATCGCGGCGGCGGTCAGCGCCGGATCCGTCGCCAGCAGCGCCCAAAGCAACTCCGCGCCGGCCGCTCAGCAGGAGCGCGCGCCATGAGCTGCGAGTATCCTGAAAGCACGAAGCAGGCGGGCCGGCGTTATACGCGCGGCATGCTGCTGGCGGGCGGGCCTTATATGGCCTTCGTCGCGCTTGGCGTGGTGGTGATCCGCCAGATGAGCCCGCCGCAATGGCTGGTGATCGTGCTGGCGCTGCTGCCGGTGTTGCCGGCGCTGCTGATGCTGCGCACGTATCTCACCTTCTTTCGCGCGCTCGATGAGTTTCAGCGGCGCGTGCAGGCCGAGGCCGCGCTGATCACGCTCGGCGTCGTCACCATCGCGGCGTTTGGCTACGGCTTCCTTGAAGCCTGGGCGGGCTTTCCGCACGTGCCGCTGATCTGGGCGATCCCCGCGGTCATCGTCACCTGGGGCGTCTCGACGTTCTTTGTTCGGGCGCGCTACAAATGAGAAACCGGCTCAAAGTGCTGCGCGCGGAGCGCAATTGGAGCCAGGCGGATTTGGCCGAGCGGCTCGATGTGTCGCGCCAGAGCGTGAACGCGATCGAGACGGGCAAGTACGATCCATCCTTGCCGCTCGCGTTCAAAATCGCCCGCGTATTCGGGCTGACGATTGAGCAGATTTTCATCGAAGAGCAAAGCGCCGCGGAAGCTGCGGAATAATCATCTCTTACCCAACCAAACAGCGATGCGTATAAATGCGCCGAGGAGAAACCATGTTTGCACATCTCACAAAACGCACCGTGATCGGCGCCTGCGCGCTTCTCGCGCTCGGCGCGTGCGCCACCACGACGGGGGCGCAGGATTATGGAACGGGGCCCGCGCTCTATGTCGCGCGCGATGCGGATTCCACCATGTATCTCTACGGCACGATCCACCTGCGGCGCGCGGGCGAACCGTGGGGCGGCGCGCATGTGGATGCAGCGCTGAATGAAGCCGAAACGGTGTGGACCGAAACCGAGATCAACGCCGCAGCTGAAGCGAACGCGCAGCAAGCGGCGCTGCGCCTGGGCATGGCCCCGGCCGATCAGCCGCTCTCGAGCTGGCTCACCGAGGATGAGCAGGCGCGGCTTAGCGCGCTTTACACCCGCCTTGGCCTGCCGGCAGGCGCGCTGGAGCCGATGCGCCCGTGGTTGGCCTCGCTGACGCTCAGCGTCATTCCGATGCTGCAGGCTGGGTTTGATCCGCAAGCGGGCGTTGACCGTGCGATCTCGGCCTGGACGCAAGCCAATGGCCGTGAGGCGCGTTGGTTTGAAACGGCCGAGCAGCAAATCGGCTTCTTCGCCGGCCTCAGCGATGAGGCGCAGAAGGAAATGCTGATCTATTCGATCGACGAGGCCGAAAGCGCGGGCGAACTGGTGGAGGCGATGACCGCCGCCTGGGAAACCGGCGATATGCAAACGCTGGAAGCGCTGGTGATCGGCGAAATGCGCGGCGATTTCCCTGAAGCCTATGAGGCGATGTTTACCCGCCGCAACGCAGCTTGGGTCGATGTGCTGACGCAGGAATTGGCCGGCTCGGGCGTTGATTTCGTCGCGGTGGGCGCAGGGCACCTCGTGGGCCCGGAAAGCGTGATCGAGATGCTGCGCGCGCGGGGCGTCACGGTGGAGCGGATCCCGGCGCGTTAACGGCCCGCCCGCGCCTGAATGGACTCTTGAATAAGGGGGCGGGCGGCTTTACCCGTCTGCCCCCATGTCCAACCGCCCGCCCCGCTGTTTCCAGGATGTGATCCTGACGCTCCAAAACTATTGGGCAGGGCAGGGTTGCGCGATTTTGCAGCCCTATGACGAGCAGGTGGGCGCGGGCACGCTGCATCCGGCCACCACGCTGCGCGCGCTGGGGCCGAGGCCCTGGCGCGTCGCTTACGTGCAGCCCTCGCGCCGGCCCAAGGATGGCCGCTATGGCGAGAACCCGAACCGGTTGCAGCACTATTACCAGTTCCAGGTGATCCTGAAGCCGAACCCGGCGAACCTGCAGGAGCTTTACCTCAACTCGCTCGCCGCCATCGGCATCGATCCGCTGCTGCACGACATTCGCTTCGTGGAAGACGATTGGGAAAACCCGACAGTCGGCGCCTGGGGGCTCGGCTGGGAGGTGTGGTGCGATGGCATGGAGGTCAGCCAATACACGTACTTCCAACAAGTCGGCGGGCTCGATGTGCGGCCTGTGAGCGGGGAGCTGACGTACGGGCTTGAGCGGCTGGCGATGTATGTGTTCGGCGTCGATCGCGTGTACGATCTGCCGTTCAACGATCCCGACAGCGCCTATCCGCTGACGTACGGCGATGTGTTTCTCGAAAACGAGAAGCAGCAATCGCGCTTCAATTTTGAACTCAGCGATCCTGAGCAAAATCTGCGCTGGTTCGCCGATGCGGAAGCGACGGCCAAGCGCTTGCTGGAGGCGGGCGCTGTGCTGCCGGCGTTCGATTACACGCTGAAGGCGTCGCACTTGTTCAACTTGCTCGACGCGCGCGGCGTGGTGAGCCCCACCGAACGCCAAAGCTTCATCGCCCGTGTACGCGATCTGGCGAAAGGCTGCGCGAGCGCTTGGGCGGAGAGCCAGCAATGACGCCGCAAGACGAAGCGGAAGCACCCCCGCCCCCT
>DAORMO010000077.1:0-6119 GCA_035440585.1 Terricaulis sp. | reverse complement strand
GGGGCGTGCAACCGCGCCGCGCCAACTCGGCCATGGCTGGGCGCCTGATCCGGAAGGCGCCGCGCGCCAGAAGGATCGCACGCGCGCCAATCTCCGCGCCAAGCGCTTGCGCAAAGAGATGACCTCGTCGGAGGCGCTGCTGTGGAAGCTTCTGCGCGAGATTGAAGACGCGCGTTTTCGCAAGCAAGTTGCGATTGGCGATTACGTGTTCGATTTCGCCTGCTACGCCGCGCGGCTGCTGATTGAGATCGACGGCTCGATCCATGCGCGCGCCGACGTGCAGGCCAATGACAAGGCCAAAGAGATATACGCGATCACGCAAGGCTTTCGCGTGCTGCGTTTCCAGAACAATGATGTTTGGGATCGGCCAGCGTGGGTGGTTGCGCAAGTGCGTGAGCGACTGAACGCGGGCGTGTCGGATCGCCCCCCACCCCTAGCCCCGCCCCACGAGGGGGCGGGGGACGAGTAGCGCATGCCCCAACTCCTTCTCGAACTTTTCTCCGAAGAAATTCCGGCGCGCATGCAAAAGCGGGCGGAAGAGGATCTTGCGCGGCTGATGGGCGATAAGCTCAAGGGCGCGGGGCTTGAGGCCAAAGCGATTAAAACCTTTTCCTCGCCGCGGCGGCTTGGGCTTGTAATCGAAGATCTGCCGGCCAAAGCCGCTGATGTGAACGAAGAAAAGAAAGGCCCGCGCGTGGGCGCGCCGGATCAGGCGGTGGCGGGCTTTCTGAAAAGCGCAGGGCTTGCGTCGATCGATCAGGCAGAGGTGGTCGAAGATAAGAAAGGCGCGTTTTACGTCGCGCGGATTGAGCGCGCGGGGCGGGCGACGGCGGCGATTGTGCAGGACATCGTGCCTGAGATCATCCGCGCGTTTCCGTGGCCGAAGTCGATGCGCTCGGGCGTGAGTGATCTGCAATGGGTGCGCCCGCTGCATAATGTGCTGTGCTTGTTTGATGGCGCGCCGGTGAAGATCGAAATCGAAGGCGTAGGCGCAAAGCCGGAAACGCAGGGGCATCGCTTCCATGCGCCGGGCGCGATTAAGCCGAAGGATTTTGCCGATTACGCCGCCAAGCTGCGCGCCGCCAAAGTGCTGATCGATCGGGACGAGCGCAAAGCCATTATCCTTGAAGCAGCGCAGAAGCTGTGCGCGGCCAAGGGGCTTGAGCTGGTTGAGGATGCCGGGCTGCTCGAAGAGGTGGCGGGCCTGGTTGAATGGCCGGTGACGCTGCTGGGCGATATGGATCCGGCGTTTCTTGATCTGCCGGGCGAGGTGATCCGCCTCTCCATGCGCACGCACCAGAAATATTTCGCGGTGCGCGATCCCAAAACGCAAAAGCTCGCGCCGCATTTCATAACGGTGGCGAATGTGGAAGCTAAGGATGGCGGCAATGCCATCGCGGCCGGCAATGCGCGCGTGCTTTCTGCACGGCTGAACGATGCGCGCTTTTTCTGGGATAGCGATCGCAAGACGCCGCTGTTCACCGAGGAGCGAAAAGAAAAGCTCAAGAAGATCGTCTTCCACCAAAAGCTTGGCAGCGTGTGGGATAAGGTGGAGCGCGTGAAGGCGCTGGCGGTTGAGCTTTGCAGCGTCACGGGCGCGGATGCTAAGCTTGTGCAGCGCGCGGCTGAGCTGGCGAAGATGGACTTGGTCACGGAAACCGTGGGCGAGTTTCCCGAACTGCAAGGCCAGATTGGGCGGCAGCTTTATCTGGCCGAGATTGGCGCTGAACCCTCTCCCCCCTCGCGGGGGAGAGGGCGTGCCGACGCTCCGGCGCCTGAGCGTTTGAACGCCCCCCACCTCCCGGTCTCCTCCCCGCAAGGGGGAGGAGGAGGTCTAAGCATCGCCGCCGCCATCGAAGATCACTACCGCCCGCTCGGGCCCAATGACCGCGTGCCGAGCGATAAAGTCGCCGTCACGCTGGCGCTGGCCGATAAGCTGGATACGCTGGCGGGCTTCTGGGCGGCGAACGAAAAGCCGACGGGATCGTCTGATCCATATGCTTTGCGTCGCGCTGCATTAGGCATTGTGCGTGTTGCGTGGAGCTCGAAGGTGCGGGTGCCGCTGCGGCTGTTCGGCGGACTTGCTTTCGCTGGCGGTGTTATTGCGGTTGCTAAGAACAGAATACGGAAAGCCGAGGGCGGGATAGCAGGTGTTCTATCTGAGGTGGCTGGCACGCCGGAGTTCGACGAGTTCGTACAACAACTAGCGATGGATAAGAAGCGTCCGCAAACAGCCGCAGAACTGTACGGCTCCGCAAGGTCGGCAGAGTATGCTGCACAGGTTGACGATATCCTCGCCTTCCTAGCCGATCGCCTCAAAGTCCAACTCCGCGACCAAGGCAAGCGCCACGATCTCGTGGACGCCGTCTTCGCCCTTGGCGACGACGATCTCGTCCGCATCGTCGCGCGCGTTGAAGCGCTCGACGCCTTCCTCAAGACCGAGGACGGGAAAAATTTGCTGGCGGGCTATAAGCGCGCGGCGAATATTCTCGCGGCCGAGGAGAAGAAGGGCAAAGGGCTCAGCGATAGCGATATCAGCGCCGGCCTTGATGTGAGCAAGCTCACAGAGGCTGCGGAGAAGGCGCTGCACGCCGCGCTCGAAAGCGCATTGCCGACCGCGCGGTCGGCTGTGGAGGGCGAAGATTTCGCCGCAGCGATGAAAGCGCTCAGCGGCTTGCGCGCGCCGGTGGACGATTTCTTTGAAAAAGTCCTCGTTAACGCCGAAGATCCTTTGCTGCGCCGCAATAGACTTTTGCTGCTCACAAGGTTACGTGAAGCGCTCTCTCAGGTCGCGGATTTTTCCAAGATCGAGGGCTGAACTCTTCCCCGTTGGGGAGCGGGGGGCGGCCGTCGGGGCCTTCCCAGTCATTGCGCCTTCGCGCGGTGGCAGCTCCCTTGCTTAAGGCGGGGCCAGGAAGGGCGCGTAATGTCGGCACAGCTTTGGGTTTACGGTTTCGGCGGCGGCGAGAGCGGGGGCGATAGCTCCATGAAAGCGCTGCTGGGGGGCAAGGGCGCCAATTTGGCCGAGATGTCCCGGCTTGGGCTGCCGGTGCCGCCCGGCTTTACCATCACCACCGAAGTCTGCACCGCCTTTTACGCCAACAACCGGCAATACCCGGCGGAACTCGCCGTGCAGGTGGAAGCGGCTTTAAGCGCGCTGGAAAAGAAGGCCGGCAAGACGTTCGGCGATCCGGCCAATCCTCTGCTCGTTTCCGTGCGCTCGGGCGCGCGCGCTTCGATGCCGGGCATGATGGATACGGTGCTGAACCTTGGCCTCAACGACGATACCGTCGAGGGCCTTGCTAAGCTCTCGGGCGATGCGCGCTTTGCCTATGATTCCTATCGCCGCTTCATCCAGATGTATTCCAACGTGGTGCTCGAGCTTGAGCATGGCGCGTTTGAAGATGATCTTGGCGCGCACAAGGATTTCAAAGGCTATCGCTCGGACGTCGAGATGGAGGCGGACGATTGGAAAGAGATCGTCGGCAAATTCAAAAAGATCGTCGCGCGCGAAACCGGCAAGCCCTTTCCCGCTGATCCGAAGGAGCAGCTTTGGGGCGCGATCGGCGCTGTGTTCTCATCCTGGATGAACGACCGGGCGATCTTCTACCGCAAGCACAACAGCATCCCCGAAAGCTGGGGCACGGCTGTGAACGTGCAGGCGATGGTGTTTGGCAATATGGGCGACACCTCGGCCACCGGCGTTGCCTTCACGCGCGATCCTTCAACCGGCGCCAAGCGCTTCTATGGCGAATATCTGATCAATGCTCAGGGCGAGGATGTCGTCGCCGGCATCCGCACCCCGCGCGCGCTGACAAAAGCTGCGCGTGAGGAAATGGGCGAGAGCGGCGAGTCGCTCGAAGAAGCGCTGCCGGAGGTATTCCAGGAGCTGGTGGCTGTCTACCAGAAGCTCGAAGCGCATTATCGCGACATGCAGGATCTGGAATTCACCGTCGAACGCGGCGTGCTCTACATGCTGCAAACCCGCAACGGCAAACGCACGGCCAAAGCCGCGCTGAAAATCGCCGTCGATATGGTGGAAGAAAAGCTCATCACTGAAAACGAAGCGGTGCTGCGCGTGGACGCGGCGGCGCTCGATCAATTGCTGCACCCCACCATCGCTGACGGCTATCAGCGCGACATCATCTGCAAAGGCCTGCCGGCCTCGCCGGGCGCGGCTGTGGGCGTTGTCGTGTTTGATCCCGATGAAGCTGAAAAGCTTTCGGCGGACGGGCAGGCGGTGATCCTCGTGCGTGAGGAAACCAGCCCCGAAGATATTCACGGCATGCACGCCTCAAAAGCCATCGTCACCGCGCGCGGCGGCATGACGAGCCACGCCGCCGTTGTGGCGCGCGGCATGGGCCGTCCTTGTGTTTCTGGCGCCGGTGATGTCCGCATTGATGAGAAGGCGGGCGAGTTTCGCGCGCTGGGCCGCATCATCAAGAAGGGCGACACGATCACGGTGGATGGATCCTCCGGCGAGGTGATCATGGGCGCTGCCGATATGGTGCAGCCTGAGCTCACTGGCGATTTCGGCACGCTGATGGCCTGGGCCGATAAGGCGCGGCGCCTCAAAGTACGCGCCAACGCCGAAACGCCGGAAGATGCGGCGACAGCCGTCAAATTCGGCGCCGAAGGCATCGGCCTTTGCCGCACCGAGCACATGTTCTTCGACGCCGAACGCATCGCCGCCGTGCGCGAGATGATTTTGGCCGAGAGCCAAAAGGTGCGCGTCGTCGCGCTCGACAAACTCTTCCCGCACCAGCGCAAGGATTTCGCCGAGATCTTCGCGGCGATGGGCGCGCGCCCTGTGACGATCCGCTTCCTCGATCCGCCGCTGCATGAATTCTTGCCGCACACGGAAGAAGATTGCGCCGACGTGGCGAAAGCCACCGGGCTCGATGCAAAGGCGCTGCTCGCGCGCTCGAAGGATTTGGCCGAGAGCAATCCGATGCTCGGCTTCCGCGGCTGCCGGTTGGCGATCGTCTACCCTGAGATTTACGACATGCAGGCGCGCGCTGTGTTTGAAGCGGCGTGCGATCGCGCCGAAGCGGGCGAGGCGCCGATCCCTGAAATCATGATCCCGTTCGTGATCTCGAAGAAGGAATTCGTCACGCTCAAAGCGCGCGTCGATGCGGTGGCCGCTGATGTGTTCGCCGCGCGCGGGCGCAACGTGGAGTATCTCGTCGGCACCATGATTGAGCTGCCGCGTGCGGCGCTGCGCGCGAAAGAGATCGCGGAAGCGGCCGAGTTCTTCTCTTTCGGCACCAATGATCTCACGCAAACCACGATGGGGCTCTCGCGCGACGACGCTGGCAAATTCCTCGGCACGTATGTCGAGAAGGGCATGCTGGCCTCTGATCCGTTCGTGACGGTCGACGCCGAGGGCGTGGGCGAGCTTGTCGAGCTTGCGGTGGAGCGCGGCCGTGCCGCGCGGGCGGATCTCAAGCTCGGCGTCTGCGGCGAGCATGGCGGGGATCCGCAATCGGTGGCCTTCTTCGACGCGGCGGGGCTCGATTACGTCTCCTGCTCGCCGTACCGGACCCCGATTGCGCGCTTGGCTGCCGCACAGGCGGCGCTGCGGCGCTAAGCTTTCGTAAATTTAATAAACGAAGCGGAACGAACCCCCGGCGGTAAACTTTTCCCCAGGACCGTTCGTCCCGCTCCCGCGCCCAGGCGCGCCGCGGTTCGTAGCGGCTAGCCGACGAACGGGGCTGGCCGCGCGTTGGGATGAACCGTCTTGGCCGCCGCTGATCGCCCTGATCGCGCCAAATATGCTGCGCTGCACCTGATCTGCGGCGCTGCGGAGCCTATTGAGGTGCGTTCGTCGTTGCCGGCGCCGGCCAAACGCCGCCTGGATTCGCGCGCCGCGCGACGGCGCAGGCGCTCAATTACCGCTTTCGGTGAATCGGCACGAATCCCGCAAGGCCATGCCCTGTGGGGCCCATGGGGCTGTGGCCGGGGTGACGCACCCCAGCGAGTAATGGCCAAGTGTAACGGCGGTTTCAGGGATATGAACAAAAAGTCAATCGCCCCTCGGGGGCCGCTGATGTATCCCCCGGCGGCTTCGCGGCAGGATAAGCCGCGCGCACAAGGCTTTGGGTATCTGCGACAGGTCT
>DAORMO010000076.1:13153-13775 GCA_035440585.1 Terricaulis sp. | reverse complement strand
TGAGCAGGTAGGCGCCAGCGGGGCACACGCCTTCCTCGTAATCCTCGCGCAGCTCGAAAAGCTTCACGTGGTCGGGCGCGTCGCGGCCTTCATCCCATTTTCGCGCGAGCGTTTGCTGCACGAACGTCTTTTCCGCAGCGAGGCCGGATGATTTCGCCTCAACCGCTTCGGCCCAAACGTCATCCCAACCCACGAAGGGCGAGACATAGACCCACCAGCGATACGATGGCGTGCGCCCGTTCTCGGGGCGCGCCTTCCATCGCTCAAGCTCGCTCGCATCGAATGCGTGCGGCGGCGCCGGGTTGGCTTCATCGCCATCCTCATAGGTGGCGATGTACTCGCTGGCCGCTACCATCGGCTCTTTGTGGTGATCCTCGATCAAGCCACCGCAGAGCCGGCATGCGAAGTGCGGGCCGATCGTCTCCGTCGGCGCGCGCATGTCCTCGAACTCATGCCGTTCGTACCCGTCGCAATGCGGGCAGGGCAGATACAGCTCGTAAGCCGTGCCCTTCTCATGCGCCTCGCTCGATGGGCACTTGCCTGCCACGCCACCGGCGCTGAGCTGCAGCCATTTGGCGCCACGCTTAAGCCAGGCGCGCTGACGCTTCCGCGCCTGATCGAT
>DAORMO010000076.1:4738-13141 GCA_035440585.1 Terricaulis sp. | reverse complement strand
GCCCGCCCACGTCCGACTCATAGCCGGCGACTTCCTCAAGGATGAGGTCGCGGAAGCTCACCATTTGCAGCGCATTCGGGCTTGAGGCGGTGGCGATCCGCATCGAACCGCCGTGAAATCGCTTGCGCAGCGTGTTGGATCCGACGCCAGAGCGGGACGAAACCTTCCGCACGCGATGTTTCAGCGCGCGCGACCCGTCGATGAGGGCCTGCACCTTCTCCTCGGCGTACTTCCGCGCGTCATCGATCGAGGGGAGATACACCCCGATCGGTCCAGGGTTCTCCGCGATGGAGTGCATCGCCCAAATCTGGCCGATGAGTGACTTTGCCGACTGCGCCGAGGCCAACACATTGACGCCGCGACACGGATCGGCAGGGTCTAACCGCGCGAGGATGGGCTTGATGAAGCCCACATCGCTCAAATCGAGCGGCCCGATGCGCGGGGAGTTCGTCTCCGCGCTCAATTCGATGTTCGCCTCGGCCCATTCGGCCAATGGAAGGCGCTCTTTCGGCGCAACCGCCGCGGCGAGCTGCGCAAACACCCATCGGGTGTCGGCGCTCCAAGGTTCTTTAGGCGGCTTCGGCTGCGTCGGCGCCGTCGCTGGCGTCGGCGGTGTCTCCGAAGTCTCCGTCATCGGTGGTTTCCGCGCCTCCAAGCGCTTTCAATGCGTCGGCGAACGCCTGTTGAAGTTTTGCGTCCTGCTCGACCAGCGCCGCAGCCTTGGCGCGCACGTCTTTCGCCGCGTCGAGCGCTGCGTCGCGCTCATGGCGGGTGCGTTGCAGCGCCTGCGCCAGCGCAATGCCGGCGCCATGCACGGCGCGCAGCACCTCAGCGCGCGCCATCAGCTCGCCCTTGCGCTCGGCGAGTTGAAATTCCCGGTACTCGGCCTGCGCCCGGCGTTCGCGCAGGCGCAATTCCTCGGCCTCGGCGTTCCGGCGCGGTGACTTGGCTCGGCGATCGGTGGCGCGCACGTTCGCCGCCCGATGCGCGAGCAGCGCTTCGAGGTCGATCTCCGTCACGCGCCCATCCGTTTCGGATTGGCGACGCGGAATTTCGGCGAACCGGTTGAGATACTTGGTCAGCACCGGCTGGCTGATTTTGTCGCCAGCCTCGGCAAGTCGCAGCTGCGCTTCGGCGGTCGAAACCCAGATTTTTCCGGCTTCATCAGCGCTCATTCGCGACCCGCCACATTTCGTTCAGCTTGGCGCGCGCTACATCTTGTGCGTAAGCGCCTGATTTTCATACCATTATGCGCAGATATCGTACTGCAAAGCATCGGGGCCCCCGTCCGCCCGTACTACGCGGATCGCGGGGAAGGACCCATCGATCACTCGCCCGCGCCTCTGATTTCGATTTGCCGCCATCGCATCCCGCATTCATCGCAGGCGACGTGCCGAACGATGCGGGCTTCATCGCTGTGTGCGTTGATCACGCGGCAGGCTTCATCGGTGAGCTTGTCGCAGAAGCACGGTCCACTGAGCGCCCGGCCTTCATCGGGGCGTGGTGGCATGTGTGATCCTGCGGGGGAGAAAGTGGGCTGTGGAGGCGGTGCGTGGCTCGGGTCAGCGCGTGGGATGGAAAGACCGCTTGAGGAGGGGGCAAACGGTCCGCGCCGCCCGAGCCGAGCAGCCGGAAAAAAGCCCAACGCGAGATTTTTGGAAGGGCTTTTTACAGTGACGTTGAAATCATGCGCGTTTTTTGTACCGCGTGGGCTTGACGGAAATCGCCGCGCGAATGGTTTTGCGGTGACTCGCGCGCGCCAACCAATGGCTTATGCCGAGTTGCTCGCCGATCATGCGCCACCCGCCACGCCAATGCGCATAGGCTTCATCAGCGGCGGCGTGCTGGCCGTACCATTGCTGCTGGGCGCGCAGCATGAGCACGCGCCGATGCAGGCGTGGTTGGCCGTCAAGCAGCGCGAGCGCGGGCAAGCAATCATCGACCTGCGCCGGCGTCGGCGTGAAGCGCGCCGGGCTGATGAGGCGCGCGGTGACGGCCGCATCGGTGCGGTGCGAGCCCCATTCTTCGGCGTCCCACCATTCGAGCTTGTAGCGGGGCCACGTCGAGAAAAAGCTCTTGGGCCCATCGCCGGGCAGGGCAGCGATGGTGAGGCAGGCGTCGTGCAGCCTGCGTTCCATCGCGTCGAAAACCGGGTCAATCAGCTTCAAGGTCAAGCCGCCTCCGATGCCGGGCCAAGGTATCCGGGCTGCTCGGGGTTCGGGCCCCAGCTGGCATGCCATGTGCGATCGGCGCGCCAATTGAGCAACCGGCGTTGCCATTCCTTCGCGTCGGCGGTGCTGTGACCCGCCATGCGCCGTTCGCGGTTGGCGTGGGCCATGTCGGCGAAGCTGGGCAGGCTGAGGCTGCGAATGGGCGTGGGGCGATTCCACGCTTCGCCGATCGCCACCAGCGCTGGGAAAATGTCCGCGTCGAAATCGCAGCCATCGGCCTCAAGCTTTTTCAGCGGCGATGGGTTGTGCGCTCCGGGGCTTGTTCGGTCAAGGTTCGGAACCTTGGCCGCGATGAGCTTCATCCGATCCAACCAAAGCCCCCCATCCGCCCCCTTGGGGGGTAGGGGGGAATCTGAAGATGAAGATGAAGATGAAGGGCCGTCACTTAAGCCCGTACCAATGTCCGCACCCAAAGGGGGCTTTGGTGTGGTGTTTGGTGTGTCCTTTGGTGCGGCCTTTGGTTTGCGCTTTTGTGGTTGGTTGCCGTCATCATCGAAACGGGTGGATGAGCCGCGCCGCTGACGTACATAGGCGTCTTTGACCATGCGCGAGGAGTACCAGATTGGGCCCTCCTGCGCTTCGATCAGCGCAACGGGCTCGCCGTCTTTGCCGCCAGAACGCGGCGTATAAACGAAGGGTTCGCATTCGCCTTTGTCCGCGCCCTTGAGCACGCCTTTGGTGATGAGCCCGCGCAGCTTCTTAGGCGTGCTGCCGACGGCTGTGGCGATCTCCGCGAGCGGCCAACGGATCACGCCATATTCGGCCTGATCGTGCAGCAAACACATCACGTCGATCCACACGCCCTTTTCCTCGTGCGTGCAACGCCGAAGGTTTGGGTTCGCCTGCCAATCGGCGGGGTAGAATTGAAAGGCTGGCATCGTGCTCATGAGCGTGGCCCCGGATGGTTGGATTGAGTTGGCCCGCACGCGGTGCAGCGGCGACGGAAGGGCGGTTGCCCGCGCTTCTGATCTCGCTTCGGTACGTGCGCGATGATGGCGCGCGCCGGCTCGACAATGCCGCAGCATTCGGTGATGACGAGGCTTCCACCGTCGAGCTGGTGAGGCTTCCACTTGAGCATCAGGCCGACACCTTCTTGGTGCGCGCCGCGTGCTTGAGCTTCGCTGTTGCTAGAATCGCCGGCTTAAGCTCGGCCGGCGCCGCGTCATAGTCGATCCCTTGGCCATGCTTGCCGGGCACTAACCTAGGTAGGAGGGCGCGCGGGATCAGCAGCCAATTTTCCGGATCGGTGTTGAGGCGATTGCCGTCGAGGCACTTGAGGCAATGTCCGTCCGGCACCGGGCCGTTGATTTCCTCCCAGCGAATAAGGTGGACCGCGCGCCATCGGGATCGCAACGGCATGCCATCGTGAACCTTGCGTTCCAGATAGCCATCTTTGCAGAGACGCTCCGTGCCGATCGGCTTGTAGAGCTTGGATGCCGCCCCCTGGCGAACGCCGGGCTTGAATTGCGTTTCGGCAGAACGGCCGCGCGCAGGGTGCGGCTTACCCTTGTTGTACGGCGCATTGCCCTTCGGAAAGCAGCCTGTGCGGCCCGTTTTCCAGCCCTGACGTTTGCGCAAGGCGTGAAGATTCTTCGGCGACACATCGCGCCCAAAGCGTGCATTGAACGCGGCGGCGTACTCGCTGATGACCATCTTTCGGTTGGCCTTTAGCCAAGCCATTTCCTCGACGGAGTAGGGGATATAGCGGCCCTTCATTGAGACTTCTCCGGCGTGCCCTCGATGAGCGGAGTCAGGGCGCCGCCGGCGCGGATGCGCATATTCGCTTCGCCGCCATTGTTGGCGATCAACTCAGCGGCCTTGAGCGAAACGGTCGCGCTGCGAATGAGCTGCTCGCTGACGGCGCAGATCGCCTCGGCGCGTTGGCACTCGCGCTCGATCTGCTCTGACGTCAGATCCTCATCGCCCAATCGTTCAAGCTGCGCGAACAGGTGATTGTTTAGGTCGGAAATCTTGTTCTTCATCACGCCGCCTCCCACACAGCCGCTGTTGGCAAATCCATTTGCACGGTGAGGTGCCCGCGCTTTCCGCCGCGCGCCTTGTCCACGATGACGGTGCAATCGCGCGAGGCGACCGCATCAAGGTCATCCTGGGTGCGCATGTGCTTGGGCTTGCGCTCGGCGTAATAAGCCCGGCGGTGCAGCAGGATGGCGATGTTCGCGGCCTCAGCGAGCGCGCCGCCATATTTCAAATCATCGGTGGTGGGCAGGCGTTCGTCGCCATCGGCGCGCTTGCCTTCCTTGGTGATCTGGCAAAGCACGACGATCGGCACGCCGAGCGATTTCTGCAGGGCGAGCAGGCCTTCGGCGCGCGCATTGGTGCGCTCGATTTGCGATGTGAAGCGCTGGCCCGGCTCGGGGGCGATCAAGCCCTCATGGTCGATCATGAAGGCGCCGGGGTGGATGCCGGCGGCGCGCCATTGGCGGATCAAGCGCCGCCCTGCGGACTCGATCTGCGCGAGCGTGCGGCGCGGCCGGGCGTCGATCCAAATCGGCAGGCTTTGCGCGGCTTGCTGGCCGAAGCGCACGCGATCCCATTGCGACGGTGAGAGCGCGTTGCGGGCCAGAGAGAGATAATGCGGATTGCCGAACTCGCTGCCGGGGTTCGATCCCAACGCGGTGACGGTGCGGCCCCCGATTTGCTCATCCAGCATTTCGAGGTGGAACTCGCCGACGCCATAGCCCTGCTTGGCGACGTTGCGCATGATAGCGGCGCCAAACAGGCTCTTTCCCATGCTGGATGCGCCGCCGATGAAGATGAGGCCCTGCAGCCCGCCCGTCATTTCATCGAGGCGCGTGATGCCGGAGGGGATTCCCTGCAGCTTGTCCTCGCTGGCGGCGGTGACGGCGCGGCTCACCACGTCGCCGATCGGGCGCCAATTGTCCGCGCCGGCATCAGCTGCATCGATCTCGTGCAGCTTGGCCTCAAGGGGCGCGATCGAGGGCTCGCCGGTGCGCGCCGCGACGATCGCCTCATTGGCGGCGGCGATGACGGCGCGCCGCTGGGCGAGGTCGATGAGCTGATCGGCATACGGCGCGATGTACGAGGACATGACGGCGGCGCTGTCGATCAGCGTGAGCAGATAGTCGGGCCCGCCGAGGCCAACCATGCCGGCGTCGTGCGCGGCCCAATCCTTGAGCGTCACCGCATCGGCGAGATCGCCGGCACGCGCGCGCTTGAGGATCTCATCGAACAGCCGGCCATGCACGGAATCAAAGAAATGATGCGCGCGCAGGCGGTCGGCATGCTCGACGGCGGCGTTGTCGAACAGGAGCGCGCCGAGCACCGCCTGTTCGACGCTGAGATCGTGAACGCTCACGCCGCCACCTTTTCGGCGTCTTGCAGGTATGACGGAACGTAGCGCGCAAGGCTCAGTTTGTGGTGTGCCTCGCAATAGCGGCGATGCGTGGCGATCGCACCGCAGCAATGGGTGGCGATGGCGTCGAAATCGCCGAGCGGCCACGCGCATTGAAACGGCGTGCGATCGGCGAACGCCACCGGCTTGACGCCGGGCAGGGGATCGAACGCACCGGGCGCGCCTTTCGTCGGCGGCGGCGGATTGAGTGCAGGCGCCGGCTGGCCGAATTTCGTTTTGCCGGGGTTTTTGAGCTTGGGCGGTTTGGGCTTGGGCGGCTTAGGCGTGCGCGCAACCGGCGGCTTGCCGAGATTGGCGCGCGCCATGGTGGTTTTTTCTGCGCCGCTCAGCGAGCCCTTAAGTTTGATGCCGCGACGGTGGCACTGCGCGATTACGGCATTGCGCGTCACGCCAGGGCGTTTCTTTGCCAGTTCGCGCGCGATCGCCGAAGCGGTGTGGCCCTTTGCGGCAAGCGCCCGCACCATATCCACCTGATCGGCGGGCCAGCCGGTCCCGCCCCTGGGGGCGTATTTGACGCCGAAACGCACGCAGGCTTCCCGCACGGCTTGGAGCGTCATCACGCGGCCACGCCGCGCCATGGCATCAGCTATAGCCGTTGTCGTTTCACCGGCATGCGCGCGAAGCGTATCGATCTCGGCTTCCGACCATGGCTTATATGAGCGCTCCCATCCCATTTTATTCCCCCTCCTCAGTGGGCTGTCCATTTTTGAGCTTGCTACGCAGATCGACGCGCGCGCCGCGCACGGCTGGATCAAAGCCGGCGTCAACAAGCTCCACCACCACGGCAAAGCCGCGATCGCGCCAATACGATTCGATCCGCTCTTTCAGCCGCAGCGCGCGGGCGCGCTCACTGGCGCCGACGCGCTCGTCAGCGATGGCGATGGCGAGCGAGGATTCGCGCGGGCTGAGATTGTGAACCGGGCGCGCGCGGGCCATTAGTTGGCCTCCGCGAGCATGAAGCGAATTGCTGCGCTGTGCGCCTCGGAGATCGAATAGCCGCGCCCCGGATGGTTTTTGATGGTGAAGCCGAAGCGCTTGAGCGCATCGCGTGCGCGCTTGATCTGCATCGAAATGGCGTTGCTTGATCCGCCATGGCAACGCATCGCGGCGCGCAATGCCTCGATGGTGTGCACCTTGCCATCGAGCAGGGCGGCGAGGGCGCGGGACGGCGCTGGCGGCAGATCGAACACAACGGCGCAGCGGCACGAGAGGCAATAGCTCATGGCTGCGCCTCCGCGTCGAGCATGGCGATGATGCGCGCGCAATCGCCAGCGTCGATACTCCATCCCAGCGAATGGCGATTGCGCAGCACAATGCCATACGGGCGAAGCGCGGCTCGGACGCTCGAAAGCCGAACGTCCACGGCGTTAACGGCGATCGATGATTTGCTGCCGGAAACCTTCGCCAAATACTCGCGCCCCAGCGGGCGCGCGCAAGTCAGGTGCACCAAGAGACGCGCCGGGATCGGTTGCAGCTTGAACAGAAACGCGCAACGCCGAACGCGCTCCATGTCGAGCTGCGCCGCATTCAACGCATTGACTTGCCGCAGCGCCTCAAGCGCTTCGTCGCGCTCCTCGCGGAAACGCCGGCAATGGGGGCAATCGGTCATGTGCGCACCTCGGGAAAGCGTGTGGTTTCGTTGCCCCAAACCGTCCATGGGCGTATGGTGCAGGGAATGAGAAGTTGCTCTACCTGTGGGGCGCAGAAGCCCGCGACCGCCGAGTATTTCGTGCAAAGCAAAGTGTGCCGCGATGGCCTCACGCATACGTGCCGATCTTGTCGGCGCGAGTACTTGTCGAAATGGAAGTTACGCCACCGCACTGCAGTGCTGACGCGCCGGCGCGAGTTGTATGCCGAACGCCACAGTGAGGAACAGGCGCGGCGACGGCGCGAAAGGATCGACCGCGCGCCAATCACCGCGCGCGCGAACATCATGCGGCAAGGCATGATAGATCGTGCGCGCCTGCTGGGGCTCCCGTTTGATCGGGAAATTCTCACAACCGATTGGTTACGCGCGGCGATGGAGAGCGCGCCTAACTGCCCGTGTTGCGGGCGCGCGTTTGATTTTGGCTTTAAGTACGATGGGCGCAAGAAGGATGCGTCCCCGAGCATCGATCGCATTCGACCGGCAGAGGGGTACGTGCTTGGCAATGTCGCGCTGATATGCTGGCGATGCAACAACCTGAAGCGCGACGCCAGCGCCGCGGAGCTTGAGACGATAGTTCGGTGGATGCGCGAAAACGGCGCCGGGTAGTGGCTCCACATTAGCGCACCCCGGCGAACAGCGGATCGTATTTGGCGGCGTGCTCGGGCCACATGTGCAGCACGCCATGCGTCCAGCAGGCGGCGGCGTCGGCCTCGTGGTCATTGCGCACGATGAAGCCGCGACGGCGCGCGGCGGCGATCATCATGCCTTTGTCGGCGCGGCCGTGGCCTGCAAATTCTTTCTTGAGCGTCGAGGTCACCACCTCGATGCAGCGGATGCGGCGGCGGTAGGCGGCTTCCTCGCAAATCGCCGCCATGCCATACGCGCGGCGGGTTTGGTTCGGCGCCTCGACCCAGCGGCCATTGACCTGATGCCTTGCTGTGTACGGCGCTTCAAACACCAGCACCTCAATGCCGCGCATGAGGCGATCTTCCAGCTGATCGCGCAGGGCCGCCATGATGGGGCCCACGTCATCAGCGCCACCGCTCGGCAGCGCCCACGTCTCGCACTCGATGCGCGACACAGCATCGCCGGGCATGCCGAAACACGCGCCGGTTTTGGTGCCGAGATCG
>DAORMO010000076.1:0-4722 GCA_035440585.1 Terricaulis sp. | reverse complement strand
GGCGATTAGTTCGCCAGCGCCGGCGCCGGGCTTTCCGGCGTGGGATCGTTGAACAGATCATCCTGCCGGCCGAAGCCCATCTGCAGGCGATAGGAATCGAAGTGGCGCAGAAATTCGTCGCGCTTTTCTTCGTCCATGCGGTGGAGCTTGAGCACGAAGGCGGCCGCGCCCCGGTGAATGTTGAGATCGCTTTCGGCCCGCTTCACCTCGGCGCCGATCTGCCCGGTGATTTCCGACACCTTGGCCTTGAGGCCGGAAAGCGACTTGAGGTGCGCTTTGATGGCGTCGCCGGTGGGCAGCGCGTCGGCGTCGAGATCGTCGTCGTGCGTGTCGTCATTGGCGGCGGCGCTTTTGCCGCCCCGCTGGTTCTTGGGTTTGGACGTCATGCGTGGGGCCATGGCGGGGACTCCTTTTGCTGGCCGTGGGGGGAGCGGGTGGGGTTAGTGCTGGGCGGGCTTCGCGCGCGGGCGGTAGCCGCGCGGCGGAGGTGAGCTGCGCTCAAGCGCGGCCATCCGCTGCACGGCGGCGGCGAGGGATTCCGGCCGCAGATATGCGCCGGCGGCGAGCGCATCGAGCCGCTTGCCGTCATTGAAAACGATCGTTGAGAGGTAGCTGGGCGTGATGCCCCAGCGCGCGCAGAGGGCTTTGGCCCACCCGAGCAGGTGCACCTGATCCATGCGCGCCGTGACGGCGACGCGGTGTGCGGGAAGCACCTTGCGGTGCGACACGCGGGGGAGGTGGGCGCGATTAAGCATTCGGGCCGTCCTCGCCCGATGCGGTAGCCGGGCCGGTTCCAACGCCTTGAGCGGGAAAGGATTTGTCCTCGCCGAAGGGTGCGGGCAGGGTCACGCCCGCCACATCAGCGATGCGGGCGAGGTCCCTTTCGGCTTGCGCGAGGCGGCGAACGCCGAGGTCCGAGCCCGCTCTTACCTGCGCAATTCGCTGCGTATGGCCGAAAAGCTGGCGAGAAAGGGCCGTCTCCCGGCGTCCCAGCTTCTCACAGAGCGTGGAAACATTGGACAAAAACCGGGAGAGCGGCGCGGTCGGGGCGTCATCGAGCGGTGAGGAATTGTTAACCATCGACGCGCAATACGCGAGGATACATCCTCGTAAGTCAAGGGGGGATACGTCCCGCTCGCGGAAATATCCCCATATCGGCATGCTGGCCGGTATGGGAAAACGTCCTGCCACCGCCCTTGAGCTTCACGTTCACACGCTGATGAGCGCGCGCGGGATTCCGAGCCTCACCGAATTGGCGCGGCTGGCGGGGCTCAATCCCACATACGTGCGCCAATGGCTGAGCGGGAAATCGCAGAACCCGCAGGCCAGCAAGCTTCAACAGGTCGCGGACGTGCTGGGGGTGTCGCTTGGCGACTTGATGACGCCGCCCCTCGCTGGGGAAGCAGAGCAGGCCAAGGTGCTGGGGGAATTACTGGATCAGGTGCGATCCGGTGGCCCGCCGCGCGCGACGCTGGCGAGCGGCCAACCTCTACCAGTGCGCTTTGCGGTGCAGGCCGGCGCCTGGCTTGAGCGCGACGATCTCGTGCAGGTGCCGAAGCGAGGCCCGCCGGTGTCCGCCGATCCCTATTATCCCGCTGACGCCCAATGGCTCGAATTGGTGCGCGGCGATTCCATGGATTTGTTCTATCCCGAGGGAGCGTGGGTGCACGTGGTGGACGCCATCACCATTGGCTACAAGCCCCGCTCTGAGGACTTCGTGACGATTGAGCGGAAACGGCAGCAGGGCGGCATTATCGAGCGTTCTTTAAAGCAGATTGAGATCAGGCGTGGCGGCAAGGTTGAGCTTTGGCCGCGGTCGCGTAATCCGCGATGGAATGGCCCGTTGCCGCTCGGCGAGCCGCTGGACGTTGACGATGAGGTGAGGATCGCGGCGCTGGTGATTGGGGGCTACCTGCCGGCGCGGCGTTAATTTTGGGGGTGGAAATGGCCGGAGTGAAACGATCGCTAGCGTTGTTGGCGACGATTTGCGCGTTGAGCGCATGTGCGAGTATGGGGCGCGTCACACAATATCCAAGTGGAATGCGCGACGCGAAGGTGGACGTGGGCGGCCGCGAGTTTTCGCTGTGGTTTCATCGCACCGATGCGACAATCCTTGTGCAACGATCATTGCCAGGAATATTTGCGGAAATGCCGGGAGCCGCCGAGCCGATGCCGTTTTGGCGGGCCGCCGCTCAAGCCCCCTTGGCCGAATTGGGGTGCGAGATCATCGAGCTTTACGAGTTGGGCCAACCGCGCGTGTGGGAGGTCCGCTATCAATGCCCTGACGGCCGCCCGGTTAGCGCCGACCTGTTGGCTGAGCGCCGTTCAACGTGGCGCGATGGGTTCGATGTTCCGAGTCCGCTGGCGCGTCCTCGCGGTGAATAGGGGATAAATCCTCGTTTATGCTTGACGCGAGGATTTGTCCTCGTTAACCCTACCTTAACGGGGTCCGCAGCGCGCGGCCCGTTGAGGAGGGTTCCATGCGCATCAACGCCGCTGCGGGCGATCATCGGGTTCTGACGCTGCCGGCCGAGGCGGCGATCACCGGCCCTTGGCTCGCCATCCCCAGCGGCGCGCCCGCCCGCGTCGGCTTCCTCGCGCTGGTGGGTGACCCCGCCTTGCAGGGCCGGTGGCGCAGTATCGACGCTGAGCAGCCGATCCAAACAGGCCCGACCGCGCCCGCCGCGAAGCTCACCCCGCTCAGCGACTTCGGCATTGCCTGCCAGCTTTACCCGCACACCCGCGTGCTCAGCGTGCGCGTGGTTGCGTCGCCCGCTTGGAAGCATCAGCGCGCGTGGGATGGGGCGCTGGTTGAGCGTGTTCGCGTCCCGGCGCCGCTTTGGCCGCTGGTCGCCGCCGCCGCACGCGATTGCAATCTTCAAACCTATCAGCGGGGCGGACGGTGAGCCTTAACGATCCCGACTTGCTGCGCGGGCTTGATGATCAAGCGTCGGCGCTGGAGGCAACGGCGCGCGCGATCCGCGCCACGCGGGTGTTGATCGCGGCCAACGCCCGGATGAGTGCTGTGGCCGAACAAACGGCGGCGTGGGCCGCAAGCATGGATCGTGCAAAACACGCGGGGGCGATCACCTCAAACATCATCGACCTGATGCGTGCCGAGGGGCGGTGGCCATGAGAAAGCCCACCCCGCGCGAGCAATCGTGGGAGCATTGGCGCCGCCGCATAGCGGGCGAGGTGCTGCCGATCCATCCCGATGAGCCGCAGCCCGGCTTTTACCGGAGCAAGCGGCGCGGCCAGCACGTCGGCGTGCAGATTGATTGGATCGGCGAGACGGACGCCGACACCGGCGAGCTGATCGGCGATGAGATCATGGTCGCGTTCATCGGCGACGATCAGTTTCTGCGCCACGCGGACGTGTGCACGATTTGGACGCGCTGCGGCGGCTCACCCATCACGGCTGAGGAATTTGAGCGGCTGCTGGCGATGCCGGCGGTCAGCGATCTGACGCGATCGATCATCACTTAGAGGAGGGAATACACATGGATGAACAGGCAATCGCCACCGCCGCGATGCGCACCGCTGATGAGCTGTCAGTGATGACGCATGCCGAGGTGCGCGAGTACGCGAATGAGCTGGTTGGCGCGTTGCGCGCTTACCCCGGCACGTTGCGCGCGTTTCACACCGCCATGACGATTGCGGCCGTTGGCCCGGCGGTGGCGCAATGAAAACTGAAGCGCAATTTTCCCACGGTGCAAAAGCGCAATGGCGCATCAGCGTAGAGCACAGATGGGTGTCGTTGGTTGTCGAGGACGACGCTGGCAATAGCGCCGAGATCACTTTGTTCTGCGACGCCCCCGACAAGCGCGCCCACATGGATGCGCTGCTTGCTGCCGCCGCCAAAGGGCTTGCCGACCTCGCCATCGCGGAGGCGCAGAAGAAAGCCGAGGATACGACGGGCGACGCGGAAGCTGTCACCGAAGCGGCGGTCGCCAGCGAGACGCCCACCGGCATCACCAATGCCGACGATGAGGAGGAGCCGTTTTGAGCCTCGCCGAGCACACGCCCGGCGCCGGGCAATCCGAACGATGGGCCAAGGTTCCAGGCGAGCCTTACTTCGTCTCTACCCTTGGTCGCGTGCGGCGCCTTGGTGGTTCGATCCGAAAATTGCACACAAAGGCGAACGGTTACCAGCGCGTCTCGATCGGGCATGACCGCGAGGCGTATGTGCATCGACTGGTGTGCTTAGCGTTCTATGGGCCGCCGCCAACCCCGACCGCGCACGCGGATCACATCAATGGTGATCGCGCTGACAATCGGCTGGAAAACCTTCGGTGGCTTTCGCCTGAGGAAAATCGTGCGCGCCGCAAAGTGGCGCGTGGCGAGCAACGCCCCGAAGCGCGGCTTACAGCCGACGATATCCGCGCGATCCGCGCAAGCACTCAACCCGGCACGGTGATCGCGCCGCTGTACGGCGTTTCTCACAAGCACATTTCATCGATCCGTTTGCGGAAGGTGTGGAAGCATGTCTAACGAGCAACCGGGTTTGGGCCACAACAGCGGCGCGATGTTCGCCGAAGCGCGCGCGGATATTGAGCAGCGCATCGCCACCTTCCTCGCCGGCGCTGACGTGTGGAGCGAGCGCGAGACGTTGGATGATGATCTGGCGTCGAGGGCGAATGATTTTATCACCGGCGCGCGCAAGCTTTGGAGTGTGGCCGACAATCAGCGCAAAGCCGAGAAACAGCCGCACCTCGACGCGGG
>DAORMO010000075.1:10103-13823 GCA_035440585.1 Terricaulis sp. | reverse complement strand
ACCCGAAACACCACTGCACACGACGCGCCAGCGGCGGCGCCTGCCGCAAGCGATCCAGCCCAATCGGGCACACGCAAAAGATGCAGCACCGCCCAAATCGGCAATTGCACGATAAACACCGCGATCACCGCGAAAAACGCCCAGCCGATGAAGTGAAAAACGACATCGCCCCAAGAGATCGCCTCCGCCTGCGCCATTCAAGCCAGATGCAGAGCGCTGGCGATCGTCAGCCCGCTAAGCACCAAACCGAGAAACAGGCGGTCCATCGTCGGCACTCGCGCACTCCCCGCGCCCGCCTCAAATAGGCCCCGCACTCAAGCAGCGAGCGCCTTCTCGCGCAACAGCGCCTCGGCCCAATCGACGAACACCTGCACGCGATGGGACAAGTGCTGGCGGTGCGGATAGAGGATCGTCAGCGGCATCGGCGCGGCGCGCAGGCCCGGCGCAAGATCAAGCAGCTCCGCCGCCTCGACATGATGGCGCACGTCATAGGCCGGGATCTGGATCAGGCCGAGCCCAGCAAGGCTACAGGCGATATAGGCCTCGGCGCTATTGACCGTGACCCGCGCCCGCATCGGCGCAAAGCGCGCCTCCCCGCGCTCGACATATTCCCAATCCTCGATCCGCCCGGTGGAAGGCGAGGCGTAATTGACGGCGTAATGGCGGCCAAGGTCTTCAACGCTTTGCGGCGCGCCATGCGCGCGCACATAGGCCGGGCTGGCGCAATTGATGAGCCGCAAATCGCCCACGCGCCGCGCAATCAAGCTTGAATCGCTGAGCGGCCCCACACGCACCGCGCAATCAACGCCCTCCTGCACCAGATCCACCGCGCGGTCCGTGCTGCCGAGTTCAACCTCGATGTCAGGATAGCGCGCGAGAAAATCCGGCAGCGCCGGCGCAAACAGCAAGCGTCCCATCCGCCCCGGCACGTTCGCGCGCACCCGCCCGCGCGGCTGGGATGCGCCTTGGCGAAACAGCGCCTCGGCCTCCTCATAGTCAGCCAGCAGCCGCACGCAGCGCTCATAAAACGCTTGGCCCTCATGGGTCAGGGAAACGCGCCGCGTGGTTCGATAAAGCAGCCGCGCGCCGACCCGCGCCTCCAGCGCCTTCACCGCCGAGGACACGCTCGAGCGCGGCAGCTGCATCAGGCTGGCGGCGCGGGTGAAGCCCTCGCTCTCAACCACGCGCACGAAGATGGCCAAGTGCTCGATCCGATCCATTGTTCGCCAATCCTGACAAGTAATGTCAGAGCTAGCACGATTATTCCCATATGCGGAACCAATAGCTTGGCGCTCAGCATCAGCCAGGAGCGCAGCGCCCATGACCAACCGCACCCTCAACGGAAAAACCGCCCTCATCGCCGGGGGCGCCAAAAACCTCGGCGGCCTCATCGCCCGCGATTTCGCCGCCCAAGGCGCGGCGGGCGTCGCCATCCACTACAACAGCGCCGCCTCCAAGGCCGACGCGGAAGCCACCGCCGCCGCCGTACGCACCGCCGGCGCCAAGGCCGAAATCCTTCAGGGCGATCTGACCAGCGCCGCGGCCATGGCCAAGCTGTTCGCCGAGGCCAAAGCAGCGCTGGGCGGCATCGACATCGCCATCAACACCACCGGCAAAGTGCTGAAGAAGCCGTTCAGCGACATCAGCGAGGCCGAGTACGATGAGATGTTCGCCATCAATTCAAAGGCGGCGTTCTTCTTCCTCAAAGAAGCGGGCGCACAGCTCAATGATAACGGCGCCATCGTCACGCTAGTCACTTCGCTGCTCGGCGCGTTCACGCCGTTCTATTCATCCTACGCAGGCGCCAAGGCGCCCGTGGAGCATTTCACCCGCGCGGCCGCGAAAGAGTTCGGCGCGCGCGGCATCTCCGTCACCGCTGTCGGCCCCGGCCCGATGGACACGCCGTTTTTCTACGGACAGGAGGCGCCTGAGGCGGTGGCGTATCACATGAGTGCGGCCGCGCTTTCGCCATTCAGCAGAACCGGCCTCACCGATATCGAAGATATCGCGCCGTTCATCCGCTTTCTGGTGACAGACGGCTGGTGGATCACCGGCCAAACCATCCTGGCGAACGGCGGCTACACCACGAAATAGCTAGCGCACCGCCTCTTGTTGGCATAATATGCCAATAGGAGGCGGCGCATGGCGACGCGGAATGTTGTACTCACCGAGCGGCAGGAAAAGCTGATCGACACGCTCGTCGAAGCTGGCCGCTATCAAAACGCAAGCGAAGTCCTGCGCGAAGGCTTGCGCCTGATCGAAAAGCGCGAGGCTGAGGAGGCCGCAAAGCTGGCCGCGCTGCGTGAAGCGGCCCAGATCGGCATCGCTAGCCTGGAGAAAGAGCCAGCGGCGACATTCTCCGATGCGGCTTCTTTGCGTCGGCACCTCAAAGATGTGGCGTCCAAGGCGATCAGCAACGCCAAACGCGGCGAATGAGCCGGCAAGCCCGCCGCATCGTCGTTAGCCAGCGCGCGCAAGACGATCTCGCTGAAATCGCCGCTTGGACGGCCGAAAAATTCGGCGATCGCCAAGCAGGCCTTTATGTCGATGCTATTCTCGACACGATAGACGACCTGCTCAGCAGCCCAGCGCGCGGCAAAACCCGCGATGAAATTGGCGAAGGCTTACGCAGCTTGCACATGGCCAAGCCGGGCCGGCGCGGGCGCCATCTGCTGCTCTATCGCGAAGACACAGAAACCTTGACGATCCTGCGCATCCTCCATGACAGCATGGAGCTGAACCGCCACCTGCCCGACGCCGAAAGCTAACGTACCCCCGCCGCGAGCAGGTCGTGCATGTGCACCACGCCGACTGGCTTGCCGCCATCCACCGCGAACAAGAGCGTGATGCGTTTATCGTTCATGATGGCGATGGCGTCGGCAACGGGCGCGTCGGGCGCGATCACCTTTGGGTTCGCCGTCATGATGTCGCGCGCGGTTTTGCTGAACATTTCCGGCGTCAGCTTGCGGCGCAGATCGCCATCGGTGATCACGCCGATCAGCATGCCGCCCTCGACCACGCCGACAGCGCCAATCCCGCCCGCGCTGATCGCGGCCATGGCGGCGGGCACGGGCGTTGCGGGCTCGATCAGCGGATCGCTTTGGCCCACGCGCATGATGTCGCGCACGCGCTTCAATGCCGCGCCAAGCTTGCCGCCGGGATGGATGGCGCCGAAATTATCCTTGGTGAAACCTCGCGCTTTCAGCAGCGCCACCGCCAGCGCATCGCCGAGCGCCAGGCACATTGTCGTCGATGTTGTCGGCGCGGGCGCATCCTCGGCCGCCTCGCCGCATTCGGGCAGCACCAGCGCGGCGGTGGAGGTGTTCGCCAGCGTCGAGCCCGGCTTGAACGTCATGCCGATCAGCGGAATGGAAAGGCGATGGCAATGATAGAGCAGATCCGAAAGCTCGCCCGTCTCGCCCGAGCGGGAGATCGCCAGCACGCAATCGTTCTCGAGGATCATGCCGAGATCGCCGTGGCTCGCTTCAGCCGGATGGACAAATTGCGCCGGCGTGCCGGTGGAGGCCAAGGTGGCGGCGATTTTGCGCGCAATATGCCCGGACTTGCCCATGCCGGTGACGATCACGCGGCCCTTGGTTTCGGCCAGCAGCCGCGCAGCCTCGGTGAACGGCGCGCCCAGCGCCCCGGCCAGCGCTTCGGCCAGCGTGTCGAGCGCCCGCGCCTCGGTGCGGATGGTGTCCTGGCCGGCGGCGATGGCGG
>DAORMO010000075.1:6892-10087 GCA_035440585.1 Terricaulis sp. | reverse complement strand
GGGACGCTGTTGGCATGCGGCGGGGAGCTTGTCACCCGGCAGCGCTGATGCGGTTCCCCCGGTTGAGGGAACGGCCCAGGCGGCCTATGTGGGAAGCCTCAGAAGAGGACATTCCGAGCCATGAGCGCCCCCTCGCCTATCATTCGCATTCAGCGCGTTGAATCCACGCCGATCGAGATCGGCAATGAGCTGCCGCTCACCTTCATTTGCGGCCCCTGCCAGCTCGAAAGCCGCGGCCATGCGCTTGAGACGGCTGAGTTTTTGCGCGATCTCTTCGCCGCCGCCGGGGCCGGCTTCATCTACAAAACCAGCTTCGATAAGGCCAACCGCTCCAGCATCTCCACCAAGCGCGGCGCGGGCCTGCTGAAATCGGGCCCGATCTTCGAGGAGATCCGCACCAAGCTCGGCGTGCCGGTGATCACCGACGTGCACCTGCCCGATCATTGCGCCGACGTGGCCGAGGTGGTCGACGTGCTGCAGATCCCGGCCTTCCTTTGCCGGCAGACCGATCTGCTCGTCGCCGCCGCCGAAACCGGCAAGCCGATCAATGTCAAAAAGGGCCAATTCCTCGCCCCGTGGGACATGAAAAACGTGATCGGCAAGATCACCGGCTCGGGCAACAGCCAGGTCATGGCCTGCGAGCGCGGCGCCAGCTTCGGCTACAACACCCTGGTTTCCGACATGCGCGCGCTGCCGATCATGAAAAGCTTCGGCGCGCCGGTTGTGTTTGACGCCACCCATTCGGTGCAGCAGCCCGGCGGGCGCGGCGACACCAGCGGCGGCGAGCGGCAATTCGTGCCGATGCTGGCGCGCGCGGCGGTGTCGATTGGCGTGGCCGCCGTGTTCATCGAAGCACATCCCGATCCGGATAACGCGCCCTCGGATGGGCCCAACATGGTGCCGTTCGATCAGCTCGAAGGGCTGGTGCGCGATCTGATGGCGTTTGACCGGCTGGCGAAATCCACGCTTATCGCTGCCGAATGAGGTTGCTGCACACGCTCGGCGCCTCGGGCGATGGGGGCGCTGAAACCTATTTCACCGATCTGGTCGGCGCGTTCGCGCGCGCCGGGATCGCGCAAGCGGCGGTGATCCGCCCGCATGCGGGGCGTGAGGCGGCGCTCGTTGGTCTCGGCGTTGAAACCAGGCTTGAGCTGTTTTCCAAGCCTTTCGATTTCGGCACCGCCCCGGCGGTGACGAAGCTGGCGAAAAGCTTCGGCGCGCAGATCGTGCTGGCCTGGATGAACCGCGCCGCGCGCCGCACCCCGCCAGGGCCATACGCGCGCATCGGCCGCCTCGGCGGCTATTACAAACTCAAGAATTATCGCGATTTCGACGCGCTTGTCGGCAACACGCAAGACATCACAGATTGGATGGTGCGCGAGGGCTGGCCGAAAGATCGCGCGCATTACGTGCCCAATTTCGCCGCCGCTGGGCAAGGCGCGGCCATCCCCCGCGCGCATTTCGCCACGCCCGATGACGCGCCGCTGCTGCTCGGCATGGGGCGGCTGCATGAAAGCAAAGCGCACGATGTTTCGCTGCGCGCGCTGAAGCTGCTGCCGGAAGCCTATCTCTGGATCGCCGGCTCGGGGCCGGAGGAAGATAAGCTCAAGGCGCTCGCCGATGAGCTGGGCGTGACGCCGCGCGTGCGCTTTCTCGGCTGGCGCAATGATGCGCCGGCGCTCTATCGCAGCGCCGATGTATGCGTGTTTCCTTCGCGCTTTGAGCCGCTGGGCAATGTGGTGATTCAGGCCTGGGCGCATGATCTGCCGGTGATTGCAGCGCAGGCCGCCGGCCCCGCCTCGCTGATCCGCAGCGGCGAGGATGGCTTCCTTATCCCCATCGACAATGCCGAAGCGCTGGCCGAAAAAGCAGCCGCCTTGCTTGCCGATCCCGCCCTCCGCCAAAGCTTCGCCGCCGCCGGCCGCGCGCGCGTGGCGGGCGCGTTTTCCGAAGCCGCCATCGTCGCCCAATGGCGCGACGTGTTCGCCAAATATGGAGGCGGCTGATGTGCGGCATCGCCGGCGTGCTGGGAGCCGATGACAGCGCCGAGCCGCTGATCCGCCAGCTTGAGCATCGCGGGCCCAATGGCGTGCGCGTCTCCGAGGGGGAGCATCGCTCGCTCGCGCATGCGCGGCTTTCGATCATCGATCTCGAAGGCGGCTGGCAGCCGCTTTCCGCCGCCGGCTCAACCATTATCGGCAATGGCGAGATCTATAATTACATCGAACTCGCGCAAGCGTTTCAGCTTGAGGGCAAGCTTTCCACCGGCTCCGATTTTGAACCGCTGCTGCACATCTATGCGCAAGAGGGCGAGGCTGCGTTCGATCGCCTGCGCGGCATGTACGCCTTCTGTCTGATCGGCGCCGATGGCCGCACCTGGCTGGTGCGAGATCCGTTCGGCATCAAGCCGCTTTACGTGCATGTCGCAGATGGCGTTGCGCGCTTTGCCTCCGAGCCGCGCGTGTTCGGCGCGGCGCACGCCAACGCCGAAATCATGAGCCAAGCGGCAAGCCTCAATTACGCGCTTTCCAAAGAAACCGCCTGGCCGGGCGTGTACCGGCTCGAGCCGGGCGAGATCGCGGAATTTGTCGGCGGCGAGCTGATCAAGCGCCGCGTGCGCCCGTTGATCGCCCGCCCACGTGCACCGATTGGCGATGAAGCGCGCGCGCTGGAGGCGCTCGACGCCATTCTGGAAGAAAGCGTGCGCGTGCATCAGCGCTCGGATGTGCCCTATGGGCTCTTTCTTTCAGGCGGCATCGATAGCGCGACGATCGCCACGCTGATGGCGCGGCTCAATCAGCGCCCGGTGATCGCCTACACCTGCGGTTTTGACGCCCCCGGCGCGCGCGAGGAGCGGGCGCAGGCCGAAACGGTGGCGCGCGCGCTCAATCTCGATTGGCGCGAGACGCTGTTCACCGAAGAAGATTTCTGGAGCATCGCCCCGCAAATCGCCTGGGCTATGGATGATCCCGTCGCCGATTACGCCACGCTGCCGACTTACAAGCTCGCCGCCGCCGCCAAGCAAAGCCTGACTGTGGTGCTCACTGGCGAGGGCGGGGATGAATTGTTCGCCGGCTATAGCCGCTATCGCCGCAGCTTGCGCCCTTCGTGGCTGGGCGGCCGCCCCGCCGAGCCGCAAGTGGATGCCATACTCGGCCCCGACGCGCTCAACCCGCACCGCATCCTGCGCATCCT
>DAORMO010000075.1:0-6876 GCA_035440585.1 Terricaulis sp. | reverse complement strand
CGCGCGCAATACGCCGACATCGCAACCTGGCTGCCGAACGATCTGCTTCTCAAGCTCGATCGCTGCCTGATGGCGCATGGGCTTGAGGGGCGCACGCCGTTCCTTGATCCGGAGGTGGCCGCGTTCGCATTTCACTTGACGGACAATCTCAAAGTGCGCGGGCGCTTCGGCAAATACCTGCTCCGCAAATGGCTAGAGCGGCACTGCCCGGCCGCCGCGCCTTGGGCCAAGAAGCGCGGCTTCACCGTACCGGTGGCGAGTTGGATCGCCCCGCGCGCGCGCGAACTGGGCGAAAGCCTCGCCAGCGTTGAAGCCATCGCCGCCGCGATTGACGCCGACACCGTGCGCACGATCTTCACCGATGACGCCCACGCCGAGCGCCGCTGGCCGCTGCTGTTTCTGGGACTGTGGGGGCGCATCCATGTGGAAGGCGCAACGCCGGACGCCGCGCTGAAAAGCCTGCTGAGATAACGCCACAGCGGAGCGCTCAGCCCTTATCCCAGCGCGCGAAAAAATCCGCGTTCTGCGCGCGCGCCTCATCTTCCAGCAGCCCCAGCTCCACCGCGATCCCGGCTTCGCGCATGCGCGCAACGCCTGCCCCATCGGCGAACGGGTGCGGATCGCGCGCGGCGATCACCACGCGCGCCACGCCAGCTTTGATGAGATGATCTGCGCAGGATAGCGCCCCGCTTGTGCGCTTGGCGCATGGCTCTAGCGTGACGTAGGCGGTGGCGCCGCGCGCATCGACGCCAGCAAGCGCCGTTTCTTCCGCATGCGGGCGCCCGCCCACATCGGTGACGCCTTCGGCGACCACCGCGCCATTTTTCACAATCACGCAGCCAACAGAGGGATTATCCCCTGTTGCGCCGACATTGCGCGCGGCCACGGCAAGTGCGGCCCGCATGAAATCAGCATCGCTCACGCAGGCAGCGGCGGCAGCTTTTCCGCGCGCTTCTCGTCCAGATAGCGCACGCTTTTCGGCTTGAGGCCCGGATCAAGCTCAATCAGCATCGGATTACCGGTGGGGATTTCCACGCCGACGATTTGATCGTCCGGCACGCCAAACAAATGCTTCACGATCGCGCGCAGCGAATTGCCGTGCGCGGCGATGACGAGATTTTTGCCCGCCTTCAAATCCGGCGCAACCGCCGCCTCCCAGTAGGGCAGCACGCGCTCGAGCGTCAGCTTCAGCGATTCCGTGGCCGGCACGGGCACGCCGGCATAGCGGCGATCCTTGGAAAGATCGAACTCAGACCCCGTCTCCAGCGGCGGCGGCGGCACATCATACGAGCGCCGCCAGATCTTCACTTGCTCATCGCCATGCTTGGCTGCGGTTTCGGCCTTATCGAGCCCAGTGAGCGCGCCGTAATGGCGCTCATTGAGCCGCCAATCGCGCGCCACCGGCAGCCAGGCAAGCCCAGCGGCCGCCAGCGCCAGATTGCCAGTGCGGATCGCGCGGGTTTGCACCGAGGTGTAGAGCTTATCGAACGGAACCCCGCTCGCAGCCAGAAAGGCGCCCGCCTGGCGGGCCTGGGCCTCACCCTCAGCGGTAAGATCGACATCCACCCATCCGGTGAAGCGGTTTTCGAGATTCCACTGGCTCTGGCCGTGGCGGAGAAGCGCGAGAAAAGGCATGGGCCGCTTGTTCAGCCCAACCCGCCCCATCGTCAAGCGCGGACAAGAAAAAAGCGCGCCGCTGAGCGGCGCGCTTAAGGTCGCGGATGGGAGTCCCGCTTAGAAATCGACGCCCACGGACACCCAGAGCCGGCGCGGCTCCTGGTTGATCGCATATTCGGGCGCGTAGGTCGGGTTCGCGGGATTGCCGTTCGGCAAGTAGCTCACGAAATCGGTGTCAAAGAGGTTATAGATTGTGGCGCCGATCCGCACATTGTCTGTCACCTCGAACGAACCGCCGAGGTGGAACAGCGTGTAATCGCTATAATCGCCAAGCGCGACGCGCGCTGCGCCCGCGCCGCGATAACGCTCGCTCTGATATTGTCCGCGCAACCAAACGCCGAGCCGCTCCGTCGTTTGCCAACGCAAATTGGCGTTCAGCATGTGCTGCGGCGTGTTGGTGAGCGGCAGGCCGGCGTTGGCGCCGCTTTCCTGCTCGCTGTCGGTGTAGGTGTAGGTCGAGGTCAGCTGCCAGCGCTCGAGGAAATTGTAGCGCAGCGAGGCTTCCACCCCACGCGTCACCGCCTCGTCGATATTCACACTTTGCCCGAACGTGGCGTGGTTGGGCCAATAGCCGACATCCACGCAGCCCGTGGTCGAGTAGCTTCCAGAAGCATAATCGGCGGCGGTGACGCCGAAGGTGCAGTTCGTCACCGGCGTGCCGGTGGCGATCTTGTCCTCGAACTGGTTGTTAAACAGCGTGAGGGTGGCGCTGAAATTCGAGCCGTTGTTGAACAGCAGCGCGATTTCCGTCGAGGTTGATGTTTCCGGCTGCAGCGTGGGCGTGCCCAGCAGCGGCAGCGTGCCTTGCGCGCCGAAGCCGTTGATGCCGTCGGTCAATTGTTCAAGCCGCGGGGTCTTGAAGCCCTGGCTCACCCCGCCTTTCAGCGTGAATTGCTCGCTGATGTTCCACACCAGATACGCACGCGGGCTGATGTGATCGCCGAACGTACTGTGATTGTCGTAGCGCGCGCCAACAGTGAGCGCGAGCGTTTCGGTGAAGCGCCATTCATCCTCGGCGAAGAGCGCCCATTGCTGATGCTCGAACGCGACAGGCGCCACCCCGTCAACCATCTCCGCATCCCAGTATTGCCCGCCCAGCGTGAACGTGTGTGCGCCCACCGAAGAGGAATATTTGGTGTCGAAGATCGAATTGGTGCTTTCCAGCGTGCGCGGCCCGCCTGCGCCGGGCACGCCGTTCGGGATGATGCGGCCCAGCGTTTCGGTGGTCCCTTGCGAAAGCGTGGTCTGCAATTCGCCGGGGCCAAGGCGCCAATTGTGCGCCAGCACAAATTGCTCGCGGTTAAATTCCATCGACGGGCCGTAGCCGCCGGCGGTGGTGGCCGTGCCCATTTGCGAACGGCTGTTGTCATACCATTGGTTGGCGGTGTCGTAATCGAACCAGAGATCGTGATCGCGGTGGAACGCGAAATTCACGCGCGCGCCGAGCGACCAGATTTCGTTCGCGGTGGAGGAACGGCCGTTAAAGCCCGTGATCGGCACCGGCGCGCCCCCGACATTGGTGTAGCTCAGCGCCGACGCTTCGCGCTCGGAATAGGAGCCGCGCAGCGCCACCCCGATCAGATCAGGAACAACAGGGCCGTTCACATAGAAATTGCCGCCATAGATGTTGCCGAAATCATCATCGCTTTGCACCGTGGCGTTGGCTGAGACGTTGCCGCCCCAGCTATCGCCAACCGCGCGGGTGATGATGTTGGCCACCCCGCCCATCGCGTCCGAGCCGTAAAGCGTCGAGACCGGCCCGCGCACGATCTCGATGCGCTCGATCGCCGACACCGGCGGCAGGAAGCTCGATGAGGTTTCGCCAAAGCCGTTCGGCGTGACGCTGCCGGCCGTGTTCTGGCGGCGGCCATCAACCAGCACCAGCGTGTAATCGCTGCCCATGCCGCGAATATTGATGGTGAGCCCGCCCGTCTTGCCGACTGCGTCGCCGACATCCACGCCTTCCACCGCGCTCAACACCTCCGCGAGGCTGGTGGCGCGGTTTTCCTCGATTTCCGCGCGCGGCAGCACGCTGATGCTCGCCGGCGCCTGGATGATGCGCTGCTCAAAGCCTGACGCGGTGACGACGATATCCTCGCTCTCGACCACACGGCGCTGCTCTTCCGCAGATGCGGCCCCCGCGCAGGACAGCGCCCAGACAGCCGCCGACGCCAACAATTGAAAACGCACTTTCCCTGACATAAACCACCCGATCGCTACTAAGTCTCATTAGCAGCCCAAGCGTGCATCGCGCCTCTTGCGCGCGCCACGCCAGCTGCCACGGGGCGAGCCCTCACCTGCCCCAATGCCGACGCAATATTGCGAGTGACTCTCAATATCAATGGTGCGCATGGGCGACGTTGCGCCGCATGCGCGTGCGGCGCGCCGCGCGCATAGCTGCGGGCGCTCACCTGGGCGCCAGGCGTCGATTGCACTTTAAGGCGTTTTCGCCCAAACCCGGGCGCTTATCCCGCCACCACGGAAAGACCCGATGCTGCCCACCCCGCGCGCGAGCCTGCCGGCCAATACCTCAGAGTTTGAAAGCCTGCCGCTGGTGAAGCCGACAGGCTTCCGCGAATATGACGCGCGCTGGTGGTTTGGCATCCAGGGGAATGAAAAACCCCCAGAGCTCAACCTGTTAGGCGTGCAGGCGCTGGGCCTTGGGCTTGGCACGCTGATCCATGAATTTGGCGTCGCGCCGAAGATCGTGACGGGCCACGATTTCCGCTTCTATTCGCAATCGATCAAACAAGCGCTGACGCTTGGCCTCATGCAAGCCGGCATCGAAGTGCATGACATCGGCCTTGCGCTTTCGCCCACCGCCTATTTCGCGCAATTTGCGCTCGACATCCCCTGCGTGGCGATGGTGACGGCCAGCCACAACGAGAACGGCTGGACCGGGGTGAAGATGGGCGCGAACAAGCCGCTCACCTTCGGCCCCGACGAAATGGGCAAGCTGAAAGACATCGTGCTGGGCGGCAAATTCAAGCCGCGCGCGGGCGGCGCCTATGTGCGCGTCGAAGGCATGGCCGAGCGCTACATCGCCGACGCGGCCAGCCGCGTGAAGCTTTCGCGCCCGCTCAAAGTCATCGCCGCCTGCGGCAACGGCACGGCCGGCGCCTTCGCGCCCGAAGCACTGCGCCGCATGGGCGTTGAGGTGATCGACCTGCACACCGGCCTCGACTGGACCTTCCCGCACTACAACGCCAACCCTGAAGACGCCGAAATGCTGCACGACATGGCCGCCGCCGTGAAAGCGCATGGCGCCGATCTCGCGCTCGGCTTCGATGGCGACGGCGATCGCTGCGGCGTGGTCGATGATGAGGGCGAGGAAATCTTCGCCGATAAGATCGGCCTCATGCTGGCGCGCGATCTTTCGGCCCATCACGCGAGCGCCACCTTCGTCGTCGATGTGAAATCCACCGGGCTTTACGCGATCGACCCTGTGCTGGCCGCCAACGGCGCCAAGGTCGATTATTGGAAAACCGGCCATTCCTACATCAAGCGCCGCACCACAGAGCTTGGCGCCCTGGCCGGCTTTGAAAAGAGCGGGCACTTTTTCTTCCGCGAGCCGCTGGGCTATGGCTATGACGACGGCATCGTCGCCGCCGCCGCCGTGCTGGCCATGCTGGATCGCAATCCCGGCAAGAAGCTTTCGGAGCTGAAAAAGGCGCTGCCGCAAAGCTTCACCTCGCTCACCATGAGCCCCCATTGCGACGACGAGAAAAAATACGGCATCGTCGATGAGGTGGTGGCCCAGTATCAGAAGCTCGCAAACGAGGGCGGCAAAATCCTCGGCCGCGCCATCCGCGACGTGAACACCGTCAACGGCGCGCGCGTCACGCTTGAAGATGGCGCCTGGGTGCTGGTGCGCGCTTCATCCAACAAACCGGAACTGGTTGTCGTGGTTGAAAGCATGAGCAGCGAAGCCGATATGAAGGCCCTCTTCCGCGAAGAGGTGAAGCCCCGCCTTGGCGGCTTCGCCGAAGTCGGCGCCTACAATCAGGAGATCTAATCCATGCGCGTGACAATGATCGGCACGGGCTATGTGGGCCTTGTCTCGGGCGCGTGCTTCGCCGATTTCGGCCATGTGGTGACGTGCGTTGATAAAGACGCCTCCAAGATCGCCCGCCTGCATAAAGGCGAGATCCCGATCTTCGAGCCCGGCCTTGATGAGCTGGTAAAAAACAACGTCGAACAAGGGCGCCTGTTTTTCACGACGGACGCCACCCAAGCCATCCGCGAGGCCGATGCGGTGTTCATCGCCGTGGGCACGCCGTCGCGCCGCGGCGATGGGCACGCTGATCTTTCGTACGTCTACGCCGCCGCCGAAGAGATCGCGGGGCTGATTCAAGGCTACACCGTGATCGTCACCAAATCGACCGTGCCTGTCGGCACCGGCGATGAGGTGGAAGCCATCATCAAGAAAACTAATCCGGGCGCGGAATTCGCCGTGGTGTCCAACCCCGAATTCCTGCGCGAAGGCGCGGCGATCAACGATTTCAAGCGGCCCGATCGCGTCGTCGTCGGCGGCGCCGATGATGCGCGCGCCCAGCACATCATGACAGAGCTTTACCGCCCGCTCTTCCTCAACGAAACGCCGATCATCTTCACCGCGCGCCGCACCTCTGAGCTGATCAAGTACGCAGCCAACGCCTTCCTCGCCATGAAGATCACCTTCATCAACGAGATCGCCGATCTCTGCGAGGAAGTGGGCGCCAACGTGCAAGAGGTCGCCAAAGGCATTGGGCTTGATAATCGCATCGGCCGCAAATTTCTCAATGCCGGCCCCGGCTATGGCGGCTCGTGCTTCCCGAAAGACACGCTGGCGCTGATGAAAACCGCCCGCGATTACGAGGCGCCGATCGAGTTGATCGAAGCCACCGTGCGCGTGAATTCCGCGCGCAAGCAGAAGATGGCGCAAAAGATTATCGAAACCCTGGGCGGCAACGTGAAGGGCAAGACCATCGCCGTGCTTGGCCTCACCTTCAAACCCAACACCGATGACATGCGCGATGCCCCCTCCGTCACCATCATCCATGATCTGCTTGCGGCCGGGGCGACGATTTCCGCTTTCGACCCCGAGAGCATCGGGCAGGCCCGTGCGGTTTTCGGCAACAAAATTGGCTTCGCACCCCATGCCTATGCCGCCGCCGATGGGGTGGATGCCCTCGTGATTGTCACGGAATGGGATCAGTT
>DAORMO010000074.1:5829-13901 GCA_035440585.1 Terricaulis sp. | reverse complement strand
CGCCGGCCTCGGCACGGCCCATGCGCTGGCGCTCGACGGCGAGGAGCAACCGCTCAAGGGGGACCTCTCGCGCCGGATCGTGATCGAGAAGCCGTTCGGCACCGACCTGATCACCTCGCAGCAACTCAACCGTCGCCTGCACGAGGTGTTCGACGAGAAGCAGGTCTATCGGATCGACCATTATCTGGGCAAGGAAACGGTCCAGAACATGTTGGTGCTCCGGTTCGCCAACAGCATCTTCGAACCGATCTGGAACCGGAACTACATCGATCACGTGCAGATCACGGTGGCGGAGGATTTGGGCGTTGAGGGGCGCGCCGGCTATTATGATAAAAGCGGCGCGCTGCGCGACATGGTGCAAAACCATATTCTGCAATTGCTTTGCCTGGTGGCGCTGGAAAGCCCCAATTCCGTTGATGGCGATGCGATCCGCACCGAAAAACTCAAAGTGCTTTCTGCGCTCAAGCGTATCGGCCCCGCTGATGTGGCTAGCAAAACCGTGCGCGGGCAATATCGCGCCGGCCTTGTGAACGGCAAAGCCGTGCCGAGTTATAACGAAGAAGTTGGCGCCGCCTCGAAAACCGAAACCTTCGTGGCGATCAAGGCTGAGGTGGAAAATTGGCGCTGGGCGGGCGTGCCGTTTTATCTGCGCACCGGCAAGCGCATGGGCGGGCGCCGCTCGGAAATCGTGGTGCAGTTCAAGGAAACACCGGTGCCTTTGTTTGGCGCAGGCGCGGCCGGGCCGAACCGTTTGGTGATGCGGCTGCAGCCCGATGAGGGCGTGAAGCTTTGGCTGAACATGAAAGAGCCGGGGCCCGGCGGCCTGCGCATCAAATCGGCGGCGCTTGATCTCACCTACGAAGAAGAATTCGGCGTGCGTTATCCCGATGCGTATGAGCGCCTGCTGATGGACGTGGCGCGCGGCAATCTTGGCCTCTTCATGCGGCGCGACGAGGTCGACGCCGCGTGGGAATGGGCCGATGCGCTGCTCGCGGCGTGGGAAGAGCAGGGCGGGGAGCCGAACGCTTACGCCGCAGGCTCGAACGGGCCGACGCAATCAGCGCTGATGCTGGATCGCGACGGGCGCGCCTGGTGGGATCCGGAGTGAAGGGCGAGAGAATATTTCTTGTCCTCCCCCGTCAGGGGGAGGTGGCGCGCGGCGGCGCCGCGTGACGGAGGGGTGGGCGCAAACGTCGGCAATCGCTGGCGCCGCCCCCTCAGTCATGCTGCGCATGACAGCTCCCCCTAGCGGGGGAGCACGAGCGCGGCGCGCGATGTGTTGCGTCCGCGCTGCGCGCGGCGACGTTATTTCGCAGAGGTTTTCCTCATTGGGAGGGGGCTCTAGGTAGAGCGACATGGCCGAACTCAATTCCACACTCGCCGCCATTACCGAGCGGATCATCGCGCGCAGCGCCAAGCGGCGGCGGCGGTATCTCGATCTAATCGAGGCGTACGATCCAAGCAAACCAGCGCGCACCAAGATCGCCGAAGCAAACCAGGCGCACACCAGCGCCGGCTGCGCGGTGCAGGATAAAATCCAATTGCTCGGCGGCAAATGGCCCTCGATTGGGATTGTGACCTCCTACAACGACATGCTCTCCGCGCATGCGCCGTATGAGCACTATCCGGAGATCATCCGCAAAGCCGCGCGGGAGGTGCATGCCGTCGCGCAGGTCGCGGGCGGGGTGCCGGCGATGTGCGATGGCGTCACCCAAGGCTTTGAGGGCATGGAGCTCTCTTTGTTTTCGCGCGACGCGATTGCGCTTTCCACGGCGATTTCGCTCTCGCACGCGACGTATGATTCAGCGCTGCTGCTGGGCGTGTGCGATAAGATTGTGCCGGGCCTGCTGATCGGCGCGCTGCGCTTTCCGTGGCTGCCGTGCATTCTTGTGCCCGCCGGGCCAATGCCCTCTGGCTTGCCCAACAAGGAAAAAGCCGCGCGGCGGCAATTGTTCGCTGAAGGGAAGATCGGGCGCGAAGCGCTGCTGGAGGCGGAAGCCGAAAGCTATCACGCGCAGGGCACCTGCACATTTTACGGCACGGCCAATTCCAATCAGATGATGGTGGAATTGATGGGGCTGCATCTGCCGGGCGCGGCGTTTGTGAATCCCAACACGCCGCTGCGCGACGCGTTGACGATCGCCGCCACAAAGCGCGCGGCGGCGATCACTGGTCTTGGCGATGATTATCGCCCGATCGGCCGCGTGGTGGATGAAAAGGCCATCATCAACGCCATGGTCGGCCTGATGGCCACAGGCGGCTCCACCAATCATTTCATCCATCTACCGGCGATCGCGCTCGCGGCGGGGATCGAGATCACGTGGGATGATTTTTCCGAGCTGTCGCATGTCACGCCGCTGCTCTCGCGGATTTATCCGAACGGCGCGGCGGATGTGAACCATTTCCACGCCGCGGGCGGCATGGGTTTTCTCACGCGCGAATTGCTCGACGCCGGCTTGCTGCACGGCGATCTCCTCAGCGTCGCGCCCGAAGGCTTTGGCGCTTATGCGCAAGAGCCATTCCTGGCGGGTGAGCGCGCGGCGTGGCGCGATGCGCCGGCTGTCAGCGGCGATGAAACCGTGCTGCGTTCGGCCAAGGCGCCGTTCTCCGCCGATGGCGGCCTGCGCTTGCTGGCGGGCGGGCTCGGGCGCGCGTGCGTGAAGGTTTCGGCGGTGGCGGAAGAAAAGCGGATCGTTGAAGCGCCGGCGCTGGTGTTTGATACGCAAGCGGAAGTGCAGGCGGCGTTCAAAGCGGGCGAGCTTGATAAGGATTGCGTGCTGGTGGTGCGCGGGCAGGGGCCGCGCGCGAACGGCATGCCGGAATTGCACAAGCTGATGCCGCTGGTGGGCGCGCTGCAGGATCGCGGCTTCAAAGTCGCGCTCGTCACCGATGGCCGGCTTTCGGGCGCGAGCGGCAAAGTGCTGGCCGCCATTCACGTCACGCCCGAAGCGGCCGAGGGCGGGCCGATTGCCAGAGTGCGCTCAGGCGATGTGCTGCGCGTGGATGGCGAGGCCGGCGTGCTTGACGTGATCAGCCCAGCCGATTGGCGCGAACGCGCGCCGGCGCAGCTGGATCTGGCGCACAATCAGCGCGGGCTAGGCCGCGAATTGTTCGCGCTGTTCCGCCACAACGCCTGCTCGGCGGAGCATGGCGGAAGCGCATTTCCCGATTACGATCCGGCTTAAGGCATGATGGCCGCTTCCCGGACGCAGCCCCGGCGAAAGCTGGGGTGCGCGCCGGGATCCAGCGCCACACGCTCAACATTTTGCGGCCACCCCTGGATCCCCGCTCTCGGCCCGGCGTTCGCCGGGCGCTCGGCGGGGAAGCGGATGAGTTTTAGCGCCGCCCCTGCATTTCCAGCAGCCGCTGCCGAAACGCTGCATCGCGCGGCGCCGGCTGGAAGCCTTCGGCGACGGAGATTTCCAGCTCGCGGTTATACTCCCCGCCCAGCGGCACGGTGAGCCGTTCGACGCGGCGGAAATTGCTGAAATCAGCGGCCACAAACGGCAGATAATCGCGCGAGGAATGCACCACCAGCACGCGCCCGCTTTCTTCGGCGCGCATCGGATCAATCGATTCCGCTGAATTGCGCGCATAGCCGTGCAGCAGCCACATGCGCACAGGCGGCAAGGGCGCGCCGGCGCGGCGGGCGTGGCGCCAATAATAAGCCAGCTCAAAATAGGTGGCCCGGTCATCCACCAGCACGGCGGTGAACGGCGCCTCGCCCGGCTGGGCGGCGGCGCGCAGCGCAATCTCGCGCGCGGTTTCCTCCCAACGCAGCGAGGCGCGCACGTTTTTGAACTGCGCCGAAAAATCCGGTGCAAAAGGCGCTGCCACGATCGCGGCGCCAAAAGCGATGTTGAGCGCGGCGGCGGCGGCGAGAAAGCGGCGGCTCATCTTCGAGGCGATAAAGCGCCCCGCCACCCAGGTGATCGCGCCGACATAACACACCACCGCCCAATTGGCGTTGGCGCGTGTCACAAACGCAATGATGGAGACCACGACAAACGCCGGCAGCACGAAGGCCAGCAGGAATTTATCCTCATCGGTCAAACTGCCAGTGCGGCGGATCGCGCGCCAGAACAGCGCAAACAGCGCCGCAAAGATCAGCGGCCCGATCAGCAGCGCCTGGCCGATCTCAAACTCAAACAGCTCATCGAGATTGAAAAAGCGCGGGCTGTTGAGATCGAGATTTTCCGCCGTGTGCGAGGCGGTGACAAAACCGTTGAGTGCGTTCCAAACAATGTTGGGCGAAATGATCAAAAGCGCGATCAGCGCAATCGGCGCCCAGCGCCAGCCCGAAAGCGCCTCGCGCACCGGCTTCACCCACCACGCCGCCAGCGCCATGCCGACGGGAAAATACAGCATCGCGTATTTGGCTTGCAGCCCCAGCCCGATGGCGACGCCCACCAGCACCGCCCAGATCCAGGCGCGCGTCACCGTGAGCCGCCAGAAGGCGTAAAGCCCCAGCGCCCAAGAGGGCAGCATCAGCGGATCGGTGGAAATAATGTTGGACGAAAAGAACACGCCCGGAATGGTCAGCCACAGAAAGCCGGCCCAAAAGCCGGCCCAGCCGCCAAACATCGAGCGGCCAAGCAGATAAAGCCCAGTGGCGGTGAGCGCGTGCGCAAACGGCGCGGCCAGCCGCACCGCCCATTCGGCGTCGCCAAACAGCGCGGTTGTGGCCGCAATCGCCCAAGCCACCATGGGGGGCTTGGTGAAATAGCCCCACTCAAACGTGCGCGACCATGTCCAATACTGAGCTTCGTCAAAATTGAGATCGATCGGGGAGATCGTGAGCAGATAGACGCGCAAGCCCGTGAGCGCCGCCAGCAGCAGCACAAAAGCGATACTCGGTCGATCGAAGGCGGCGCGCGCGGCGTTCGGCATGGGCCCTTAAATTCTGGAAACTCCCCCCGGGCCGGGTCTTAGCCCAGGCGGGCGGGGGGCGCCAGCACGCACGCCTGCGCTTGTTCGCCGCCGCCGATGCGTTAAACGCTCACCTCATGACCACCACCACGCGCATTCCGCCCGAATGGGCGCCGCACAAAGCGATCTGGACCGCCTGGCCGCGTGAGCCCGCCTATTGGGGCGATGCCTTCGACACCGCGCGCATTGAGGTCGCCGCCATGATCCGTGCGCTGCACGAGGGCGGGGAGCGTGTGCGCGTGTTTGTGGATGGGCGCGAGGGCGAAGCCTCGGCCAAGCTGGCGCTGGGCGGCGCGGGCGAGCTGATCCAGGGCCGTTATGGCGATATCTGGCTGCGCGATATCGGGCCGATCTTTGATGACCAAGGCCGCGCGCATGCGTTCGGCTATAATGGCTGGGGCGGCAAATTCATCATGGCCGGCGATGAGGCGGTGGCCGCGCAGGTTGCAGAGCATGCAGGCGCGGAATTGGTCCGCCACAATTTCATCCTCGAAGGCGGGGGCGTGGAGATGGACGGCGAAGGCGCGCTGCTGACCACGCGCCAATGCGTGCTCAACCCCAATCGCAACAGCCATTGGACAGAAGCCGCCGCCGAGGTGGAGTTAAAGCGTGCATTTGGCGTGGAGAAAATTCTCTGGCTCGATGAAGGCATGCTCAACGATCACACCGATGGGCATATCGATAATCTGGCGCGCTTTGTCGGGCCCGGGCGCGTCGTGTGCCAGGCGCCTTATGGCAAGGATGATCCTAACGTGGACGTGCTGCGCGAAATCGCGCTCACCCTGCGCGGCATGACGGACGCGCGTGGGCGCAAGCTAGAGGTGATCGAAATTCCCTCGCCGGGGCTGGTGGTTGATGATGAGGGCGAGGCCGTGCCGGCCAGCCATATGAATTTCCTCATCGGCAATGGCGTCGTGGTCGTGCCGATTTATTCCGATAGCGGCGATGATGCGCTCAAAGCGCTGGCGCCGCTTTTCCCGGATCGCAAAGTGCTTGGCCTTTCCTCGCACGCCATCCTCGCGGGCGGGGGCTCATTCCATTGCATCACGCAGCAGGAGCCGGCGTGAAAATCGCGCCGCGCGCCCTATATGAGCGGCGGAAGGGTTTGATCTGATGGCAAGAACACTCTCGGTGGCGGCGATCCAGGCTTCGTTCGGCGAAGATCTCGGCGCCAATATCGCCAAGGTGGAGCATTATGTGCGCGAGGCCGCGGGCCGCGGCGCGCAAATGATCCTGCCGTCCGAGCTTTATCAGGGCCCGTATTTCTGCGTCAGCCAAGAAGAGCATTGGTTTTCGCACGCCTATCCGGCGGCGTCCCATCCTTGCGTGAAAGCGCTTGAGCCGGTGGCCAAAGCGCTGGGCGTCGCCATCCCGGTTTCGATCTTCGAAAAAGATGGCCCGCACTATTACAATTCGATTGTGATGCTGGACGCCGACGGCGCCCAGCTTGGCGTCTATCGCAAGAGCCACATTCCTGACGGCCCCGGCTATCAGGAGAAATATTATTTCCGCCCCGGCGATACCGGCTTCAAAGTCTGGAGCACCAAGTTCGGCCGCGTGGGCGTCGGCATTTGCTGGGATCAATGGTTTCCCGAAAGCGCGCGCGCCATGGCGCTGCAAGGCGCGGACGTGCTGTTCTATCCCACCGCGATCGGCTCGGAGCCGCAGGATGACGATCTCGACACGCGCGAGCCGTGGCGGCGCGCGATGCAGGGGCATGCGGTGTCGAACGCGATCCCGGTTGTCGCCGCCAATCGCATCGGCGTGGAGAAGGTGGGCGGGCACGCCCAAGCCTTCTACGGCCATTCCTTCATCGCCAATCAGCGCGGCGATCTCGTTGAAGCGTTCGGTGAGAACGAAGAGGGCGTGCTGACGCACAGCTTTGATCTCGACGTGCTCGATCAATATCGCGCCGCCTGGGGCTTCTTCCGCGATCGCCGGCCGGAGCTGTACCGCTAATGGCCGAAAAGCTGCAGATCGATTTTGTGTCCGACGTTGTGTGCCCTTGGTGCGTGATCGGGCTTGGCGCGCTCACGCAAGCGCTGGAGAAGATTGGCCCCGAGATCGAGGCGGAGATTCATTTCCAGCCGTTCGAGCTCAACCCCGACATGGCGCCCGAGGGCGAGAATGTGACCGAGCACATTCAGCGCAAATACGGCTCCACCGCCGCGCAATCGCAGGCCGCGCGCGCCGGCATCACCGAGCGCGGCGCCGAGGTTGGCTTTGCGTTTAATTGGAGCCCAGAGAGCCGCATCTGGAACACGTTCAACGCGCATCGGCTGCTCTATTGGGCGGGGCAGGAGGGCAAGCAGCGCGCGCTGAAAGAGGCGCTGTTTTCAGCCAATTTCAATCAAGGCCGCGATGTCAGCGATGCGGGCGTGCTGGCCGAGGTGGCGCAAAGCGTCGGCCTTGATGGCGCGCGCGCGGCGGCGATCCTTGCGTCGGATGAATATGCGCAAGAGGTGCGGGCCGAGGAGGCGCTGTGGCGCCAGCGCGGTATTCAAGCTGTGCCTTCGGTGGTCGTGAACGGCCGCTGGATGATCCAGGGCGGGCAGCCCGCCGCAGTGTTTGAAGAGGCGCTGCGCCGCATTGCCTCGGGTGCGGCTGGCCCGGCTTAAACCCATTGGCGCGGCGCGCGCAGAAGCCTACATCAGCGCCATGAGCCCGTCCGCTCCGTCTTTGCCGGTTCAAGCCGGGCAAGCCCTGCTGCGCGGGGCGGCGGCGTTTGGTTCGGCGCTGCTGTTGCTGGCGGCGCTGTTTGCGCAGATCGATCGCGTCGATGGCGCGCCGCGCGCGGCGGTGGCTGTGCAGGCTGCGTCCGCGCCCGTCACGGCGCGGTCGAGCGATCAAACGCCGCTTGCGGCGATTGGCCGTGCGCTCAGCCAATGGGCGGCGCATCTCAGCCTCGATGGCGCGCCGGCGGCGCGTGCATTTGAACTGGCGCCGCCCGCGCGGCTCGGCCGCTCGTATCAAACCAGCGCCAATGCGCCCGCGCCCGCTGCGCCGCGCCATGATTTCCACGCGCGCGGCCCTCCGCCTGTTCTCCGCGCCGCTTAAGCGGCGCTTGCCTTCACATTTTGATTTGAACGAACGCGCGCGCAAACGCGCGGGAGAACACGCACATGCTTATTCAATCCTCCACG
>DAORMO010000074.1:0-5789 GCA_035440585.1 Terricaulis sp. | reverse complement strand
CATGGATTTCCGCAGCTACGCGCATTGGAATCCGTTCGTGGTGCAGGCGAAAACCTATGATCGGCGCAATGTCGAGCTGCTGCTCGATCCCGCGCCGGAGGATCGCATGGTTTCGCTCAATCTCAGCATTGACCGCACCAAAGCGCCGCATTTTCTGCGCGGCGCGCTGAGATATGGCGCGCCCGGCCTGCTCGATGGCCGCTATCAGCTCGCCATCGAAGATGGAATGCTCAAGCAGGAGGTGAAGCTCGGCGGGCTGCTGCGCCGCTTCTATGTGAGCGAATATTTCGGCCGTCAGGTCAAACGCGGGCTCGACGCGATGGGCGCGGCGCTGGCGAAAAACTGCGCATGAGCGAAAGCCCGGCGCGCGTCACGGCGCGCCGGGCTGGCTTCATCGTGTGGGCCAAGCCCAAGGCGGGGCCTCAGCGTCGCTAAGGGTTTCGCCAAGCTCCTTGCGCAACACGATGCGATTGCAGCCGCTCTGCGCGCTGAGCGCTTCGACAAGCCCGGCTGCATGCGACACGACGATGATCTGCGAACGCCGCGCGGCGCGCGCGATCAGCCGCGCCAGCGCAGGCAAAAGATCAACGTGCAAGCTGGTTTCAGGCTCATTGAGCACCATGAGCTTGGGCGGGCGCGGCGAAAGCAGCGCAGCCGAGAGAAGAATAAAACGCAGCGTGCCGTCCGAAAGCTCGCTCGCCGCCAGCGGGCGCAGCAGCCCATGCTGGCGCATCAGCACCTCGAAATGACCGTATGCGCTTTCCACTTCCAAAGAGGCGCCGGGAAAAGCGTCTTCGATAGTTTCGGTGAGATCCTGCGCGGCGCCGATTTCATTTATAGTCTGGATCGCGGCGCCAAGATCGGCTCCATCACCGCTGAGGACCGGTGTGTAAACGCCAGTCTGCGATTTGCGCGCTGGCGCGTCGCGATCCGTGCGCAGATGGTCGTAGAAGCGCCAGTCCCGCATCGATTCGCGGACCAAAAAGATCTCCAGAGCAGCTTTCGGGTCGCTGCACTGGGTCATCATGCTATCGAATGGTGAAAGCTGCGCGCTGATTGAGCGCCAGGCGCCGGTTTCGTCGCGCGTGCGTGCGGCTGGGCCCACGCGCTCGGCGATGACGCTCGCGCGAGCAAGCTTTTCACCTATCCAAACAGATTCGGCCTTGATGTTCGGATCTCGATCGAATGCCGATCTGTTTGGAATAGGCAGGCCAAGGTCAAGTGCGTAGCCGAAGTCGTCACTCGCGAAGCCTAACTTTAAGCTCACCGGTGATTTTCGGCCGCCCTGCACCGGCGTCTCGCCGCTTTTCATCGCGCGCGAGAATTTTTCCGGGCCGGCCCAAAGGGTGGAGGAAAGCCCGCCTTCTTTGGCCAGCGATTGCAGCGCGCGATTATGGGCGATGTCGGCCAGCAGGGCGAGGGCGCGATAGAGGCTGGATTTGCCGCTGCCGTTTGCGCCGGTGATGACATTCAGTTGCGCCAAAGGCAGGCGCAGATCGCGCAAAGAGCGATAGCCCGCGATGGCGAGCGTGGAGATCATCCAGCCAACGCCTTCAGCGCCGCATCACGCACGCGCGGGTCGCCATAAGCCAGCACTTGGCCGCCTTTAGGCGCGGGCGCGCCTTGCCAATCGCACACGCCCCCGCCTGCGGCGCTCAGGATCGGGATGAGGGCGGCGATGTCGAAGGCTTTGAGCCCGCTTTCGATCACACAATCAACGCCGCCTGCGGCGATCATGGAATAGGCGTAGCAATCATAGCCATAGCGCGTGAGTTTGGCGGCGCCGCGCGCGCGCGCGAAGGCGTCGGCTTCGGCGCCGTGAAAGAGATACGGATCGGTGGTGCATAGGATCGCATCGCCAAGCCGGGCGCAGGCGCGGGTTTTCAGCGCGCGGGTTTGCCCGCGTGCTGTCAGCGCAGCGGCGCGCTGGCCTGCGTAATCGTAGCCGGCGAAGCGCTCATCAATGTAAGGCTGATCCATGATGCCAAGGATCGGCCGGCCCTCATACGCCAGCGCGATCAGCACGCCCCATGTCGGCAGGCCGGCGATGAAGGCGCGCGTGCCGTCGATCGGATCAATGATCCATTGATAGGGGCTTTGGCTTGGCGTCTCGGCAAATTCCTCGCCCAGCACGCCATGCTCTGGAAAGTGCGCGCTGATCAAAGCGCGCATCGCCTGCTCTGCGGCGGAATCGGCTTCGGTCACAGGATCGAACACGCCCGCGCCCTTGTCAGTGACGGCAGGCGCCGCGCGGAAATAGGGCAGGATCGCCGCGCGCGCGGAATCGGCCAGCGTTGCTGCGAACGCGGCAAGGCGCGGAAGATCAGGTTCGCTCATCGCGGCCTGATTAGCACAAGCCTTTGCGCCCGCGCCATCAGGCGGCGGGCTGCGGCTCCTCGCGCAGCGATTTGGCGAGATCGAGCAGCTTGCGGCGCGGCCGTTCGCCCAATTGGTAATAGGCGCGGATCAGCTCGATGGTTTCTGTTTGAGCCATGACATCGCTGGGGATGTCGTTCTGCTCACCGATATAGGTGGCGGCCGCTTCGGGCAGGCCTTCAAAGAAATACATCGTCTGCACGTGCAGCGCGCGCGCCAGCTGGTAGAGCCGGGCGGCGGTGACGCGGTTTGCGCCGCATTCGTATTTCTGAATCTGCTGAAAGCGCAGGCCCAACGCATCCGCCAGGTTTTGCTGGGTCAGCCCAAGCAGCCGGCGGCGGCGGCGCAGCCGCTTGCCGACGTGAAGATCAATATCGCGCACCATACTCAAGTCCCCTGCGCCCGATGCCCCCATCGCGCGTCAATTGACCGTCGCATCAGTCCGCCGCGCGCACTCCCATGCTCGGCACGGAAGCCGGCCCTCCCTTGTTCTCATTGCGCGCGCATCGTTGTGGCCTGATGCGCCCCCGGCGCGAAAACTGGCCGAAACCAGGCGCGTTGGCTAGCGGATCATGTCGGTTGGTTAATGATTGCTGCGGGGCGTGGCCAAAAAGAAACGGGCCCGCCATCGCTGGCGAGCCCGTCTTTGTCACACGGCTGGTTGGGGTTAGGCCGCGTCGGTCGACTCGTCTTGCAGCGCTTTGGCGAGGTCGAGCAGGCGGCGGCGCGGGCGCTCGCCGAGCTTGTAATAAGCGCGGATGAGCTCAAGCGTTTCCTTCTGGCTCAGCACGTCGGCCGCGATCAGATCGCGATCGTTGGCGGGCGCGCCGGGCGTGGCCGGGGCCGCAACCGCTTGCAGGCCTTCAAAGAAATAATTGACCGGCACGTTCAGCGCGACGGCGAGTTCATAAAGACGGCTCGCGGTGACGCGGTTGGCGCCGCATTCGTACTTTTGGATCTGCTGGAAGCGGATGCCGATGGACTCAGCCAGCTGTTGCTGGGTGAGGCCCAAAAGCCGGCGACGGCGGCGGAGCCGCTTGCCGACATGGAGGTCGATGGCGTTAGCCATGGGATTGCGCCCTTCGTTCGCGGCGGCTCCCCCATGGGCCCCGCCTTAATGCGAGAGGCGAGTTGCAATGCCGGCGCCGCGCGTGGCGGAGGTTTTTTGCGCGTTTCCGTGCGTGTTGGCACGGAAACGCGCGTGTATTGCGGGAGTCTGGCCCGTTTTGAAACGGGCGAGAGGTTAATCGCGCTGCGGCGTGAGCGTTTGGATCGCGCCATCTTCATTAAACGTCAGCGGCGTGATCTTGGCGTTGCGCAGATGGGTTTGGCCGGAGAGCTGAGTGTCGTGATAGGCGAGGTACCACTGGCCTTCATGCTCGAAGATCGAATGGTGCGTGGTCCAGCCTTCCACCGGCTCAAGGATGCGGCCGCGATAGGTGAACGGCCCATAGGGATTATCGCCCGTGGCGTAGACGAGGAAATGCGTCTCGCCGGTCGAATAGGTGAAATAGTAAACGCCGTTGCGCTGAAACACCCAGGCGCCCTCGAAGAAGCGGCGCTCGATGTCGCCGCCTAGCAGCGGCGCGCCGTTTTCATCGAGGATGGCGATGCGGCGCGGCTCTTCGGCAAGGCTCAGCATATCGGCTGAAAGCCGCGCCACGCGCGCTTGGATCGCGGGCTGATCGGGCTGGCCCAGATCGCTGTCGCCGCCGGTGGCGTTGTAGGCGCCGCTTTCCCAGCGCTGCAGCTGCCCGCCCCAGATGCCGCCCCAATAGAGATAATATTCCCCATTGGCGGCCAGCACCGCCGGATCGATGGAAAACGCGCCGGCGATCGGCTCAGGCTGCGCCGTGAAGGGGCCCGTGGGCGATGCGGATGTCGCCACGCCGATGCGGAAGATGTCGTCCTTATCCTTGGCCGGGAAATAGAGATAATATGTCCCGTTCTTGAAGGCGGCGTCCGGCGCCCACATCTGCCGGCCGGCCCACGGCACGTTGGCGATATCCAGCGCCACGTCGTGGATCGTCACCGGCGCGCCGACGCGATCCATCGACAGCACGCGATAATCGCGCATGGCGAAATGGCTGCCGAGATCATCCTCCGGCACGCCCGCATCGATATCGTGGCTGCCGTAAATGTAGATGCGGCCATCGTCCCAAACGTGCGCGGAAGGGTCGGCGGTGTAGATCTCGCTGACGAGCGGTTGTGCGAGATAGCGGGCGGCGGGGTCTTCCGCCGGCGTGCAGGCGGCCAGCGCTCCCAAAACCAAAACCGGAGCCAAAACCGAAGCCAAAGTACGCATGCTTTTTCCTCCCCATCCGGCCGCTTAAGCGCCCTGTTATATGGTAGCGCTATCAATGGCGGGTTTTGGCGGGGAAGGCAAGGCGCGGGGGCGCCGCTTCCCTCCCCGCGAGGGGAGGGCGCCTACGCGCAGTGATGACGGGTGGCCAGGGAGGAAGCTTAGCCCGCAGCGGCTTTCGCGGCGCGCTTGCTCTCGTTCGGATCGAGATAGCGCTTGCGCAGGCGGATGGCGTTGGGCGTGACCTCGACCAATTCGTCATCCTCGATCCAGGCGATCGCTTGTTCGAGCGTCATGCGCTTGGGCGGGGTGAGGCGAATGGATTCGTCCTTGCCGCTGGCGCGCACGTTGGTGAGCTTCTTGCCCTTGAGCGGGTTCACATCGAGATCTTCGCCGCGCGAATTTTCGCCGATGATCATGCCCTCATACACATCCTCGCCGTCGGCGATGAACATCTTGCCGCGATCTTCCAGATTCCACAGCGCATAGGCGGTGGAGAGGCCGGTATCGTTGGAGATCAACGCGCCGTGGCGGCGGCCGGGGATTTCGCCCTTCCAAGGCGCCCAAGCGTGGAACAGGCGGTTCATCACGCCAGAGCCGCGCGTGTCGGTGAGGAATTCGCCGTGATAGCCGATCAGGCCGCGCGATGGCGCATGAAACACAAGGCGGGTTTTGTCGCCGCCGGAGGGCTTCATCTCCGTCATCTCCGCTTTGCGCAGCGCCATCTTTTCGATGACGACGCCGGAGAATTCGTTGTCGACGTCGATCACCGCTTCTTCGATCGGCTCGAGCGTTTGGCCGTTCTCATTGCGCGTCAGCACGCGCGGGCGCGAGATCGACACCTCAAAGCCTTCGCGGCGCATGGTTTCGATCAGCACGCCAAGCTGCAATTCGCCGCGCCCGGCGACCTCAAACGCATCCTTGCTGTGCGTCTCGGTGATCTTGATGGCGACGTTGGATTCCGCCTCCTGCAAGAGGCGCGCGCGGATCACGCGCTCATTGCCACTGATGATGACCTTGCCGCCGTCTTTTGCCTCGATATTCGCGGTGAGGAGGAAGCGATTGGCGAGCGCGCTCTCTTGCGCCCTCTCCCGGCGCGGCGCGCCCCCCC
>DAORMO010000073.1:12563-13910 GCA_035440585.1 Terricaulis sp. | reverse complement strand
ATCTCCTCGTCGCTCGGGGTGTAGGCGGCGTTCGCCGGCGCGACTTGCGCCGGATGGATGCAGGCGCGGCCGGTGAAGCCAAGCGCCTTGGCGCGCAGCGTCGATTGCACGAAGGCCTCGCCGCCCCTGAGATCGCCATCGGGTGAATCGAGGGCCTCGATCCGCGCCCGCGCGCAGGCGGCGGCCACTTGGCTGCGCGCGAACAGCAAAGGCTCCCACGCCATCTCGCAGCCGACATCCGCTGCGTAGTCGAAGGCGCCGAACAAGACGCCCGCCACCTGCGGCGCGGCGGCGATTTCCCAGGCGCGCATCAGCCCTTCAACGCTTTCGATCAAAGGCCAAAGCGGCGTTTTGAGCGCAGCCAGCGGCGCAAGCTGCGCTGCGGACGCCGCCTTAGGGACCATGATGAAATCAGCGTGCGCGGCGATGGCGGCGAGATCGGCTTGGGCCCATTGGCTGTCTTGCGCATTGATGCGTACGCCAACTGGGGGCCCGTCGCGTTCGCCTTGGAGAAACGCGGCGGCGTCGATGCGGGCGGCGTCTTTCTGTGCGGGCGCGGTGGCGTCCTCGAGATCAAGGCAGATGCAATCGGCGCCGGCGGCCAGCGCGCGCGCGAACCGCTCGGGCCGGGCGGCGGGGACAAACAGAAGAGTGCGGAAGGACGCCATGCGCCACGCTAAAGCAGCGCGCGCGGCCCCGTCAAAGACCGAAGCGGCCGCGTGATCATGCCTTTTTAGTATGGCCGCGCCTTGGCGCCGGGGCCAGCGCGCGCCAGCGCATGCGTTCAGCCAGCGCGCTGATGAGGATCGCGATCTCTTCCTCTACCGCTTGCACAGCGGGGGAGGCGTGACGCTCGGGCGCGCGCACCAGCACAAGCGTGCGCGTGAGCGGGGGATCGGCCAGCGGCCAAAGCTGCACCGCCCCGCGCTCGGCGGCGTCCGCCACGGCGGAATAGGGCAGCACGGTAAAACCGGCGCCGCTCTCGACCAGGGCGATCATGGCCGGCAGCGAATCCACTTCGAGCGGCGGCGCAGCGGGGGTGAAGGCGGTTTCATCCACCAGGAGCCGCAGCCGATTGGGGCGGCTTGGCAGGATCAGCGGGCGATCGCGCAACATGTCGGCCGTGGCGCCAACGCGCACTTTGGCGCCAGCGGGGCCCACCAGCATCAGATCTTCGGTGAGCAGCGGGGTGGTCGGCAACGGGCCGATGGTGCGGTCGCTATACAGAATGGCGAGATCGAGATCGCCGGAGACCACGCGCTCATGCTGGGCGGCGCTGAAGCCATCGACGAAGGAGGGGCGCAGATCGGGGTACTTCTTACGCAAGAGCGGCGCGAGTTGCGGCAA
>DAORMO010000073.1:4553-12545 GCA_035440585.1 Terricaulis sp. | reverse complement strand
CCGAAGCGGGCACGCCGAGCGAGATGCGGCCTGTCGGGCGCTTGGCCAGCGCCTGCACCGCATCGCGCGCGCTTTCGGCTTCGGCCAGCACGCGGCGGGCGCGGGCCAGCAAGGTTTCGCCCGCCGGCGTCAGCGCCACGCCCCAGGCATGCCGCACAAACAGCGGCGAGCCCATCTCCGCCTCCAGCGTGCGCAGCTGCCGCGACAGCGCCGGCTGGGCCACGCCCACCACCAGTGCGGCTTTGGAGAGGCTCTGCAGCTCGGCGATGCGGATGAAATTGGCGAGTTGGGTGAGGGTCATAACATCAAGGCATGGCTACACGACGCTTTAGGTTTTGGACGACATAGCCCGCGGCGTCTAGGTGTTGGACACCCTGTTCTGGAGCCGATCCTTCATGGCTGAGCCCGCCGACACCGCCTTTGCCGACATCCGCGCCTCCGTGCGCCGCCTGTGCGAAAAATTCCCCGGTGAATACTGGCGCGCGCTCGATCGCGACCGCGCCTACCCGACGGAGTTCGTCCGCGCGCTGACGGAGGCGGGGTTCCTCTCCGTGCTGATCCCGGAAGAATATGGCGGCTCCGGCCTTGGCCTTGGCGCCGCAACGGCGGTGCTGGAGGAGGTGCACGCTTCGGGCTGCAATGGCGGCGCCTGCCATGCGCAGATGTACACCATGGGCACGATCCTACGGCACGGCAGCCCGGCGCAGAAAGAGGCGTATCTGCCGAAGATCGCCTCGGGCGAATTGCGCTTGCAGGCGTTCGGCGTGACAGAGCCGACAGCGGGCACAGATACGACGCGCATCTCCACCTTCGCGCGGCGCGATGGCGATCATTATGTGATCAACGGGCAGAAGCTTTGGATCTCGCGCGCCGAACATTCGGATCTGATGATCCTTCTGTGCCGCACCACGGCGCGTGAAGAGGCGGCGCGCCCGCATGAAGGCATGACGGTGCTGATCGTGGATATGCGCGAGGCGGTGGGCAATGGGCTGACCATCCGCCCGGTGCGCACGATGCTGAATCACGCGACAACAGAGCTGTTTTTCGACAATTTGCGTGTGCCCGTCGCCAATCTCGTCGGCGAAGAAGGCAAAGGCTTTCGCTACATTCTCGATGGCATGAACGCTGAACGGATTCTCATCGCGTCCGAATGCATCGGCGATGCGCGCTTCTTCATCGATCGCGCCAGCGACTATGCGAAGACGCGCCAAGTGTTTGGCCGCGCGATTGGTGAGAACCAGGGCGTGCAATTCCCGATCGCGCGCGCCCATGTGCAAAAGACGAGCGCCGCTTTGATGGTCGATCACGCGGCGCGTTTGTTTGATGCGGGGCTGCCGTGCGGCTCGGAGGCGAACATGGCCAAGCTCGTCGCCTCCGAAGCCTCTTGGTATGCGGCCGACATGTGTTTGCAAACGCATGGCGGCTTTGGCTTTGCCGAAGAATACGACATCGAGCGCAAGTTCCGCGAGACGCGACTTTATCAAGTGGCGCCGATCTCAACCAATCTGATCTTGAGCCATGTCGCCACGCATGTGCTCGGCTTGCCGAAATCGTTCTAAGTCAACGCCGATAGCGGCCGTGGCGCCGTAGAAAGCTCACAGGCGCAGGTGTCCATTATATGGACGATAACGCCAAAATCGTTCTTTTAAATTGACTTGTAGTGCAAAATTGGTGCGAGATGACAATCATGCAGGCCAACATTTCCAATAGCGAGCGCGAGGCGGATGTCGCCATGACGCTGGTGAAGGGCCTTTCGGTGCTTGAGGTGTTCACGCCTGAGGCGCCGCTGATGGGCAATTCGGAGATCGCGCTGCGCGTGGGGCTGACGCGGCCGACAACGGCGCGGCTCACGCGCACGCTCGCGCTGCTGGGCTATCTGGTTTACGACGCTGGCCGCGCCAAATACCGGCTGGGCGCGCGCGGCCTCAGCCTTGCCAATCCGCTGCTGGCGAATGTGGGCGTGCATCGCGTGGCGCGGCCCTTGATGCAGGAATGCGCCAGCCGCATTGGCGTGAACCTTTCCATCGGCCTGCTGAGCGGGCTCGATTCTGTTTACATCGAATGCGTGCGCTCCGGCGATCCGGATGTGTTCTCAACCGAGATCGGCGCGCGCTTGCCGCTTTCGCGCTCGGCCATCGGCTTTGCCTTGCTCTCCATGCTTGAGCCGGCGGCGCTCTCAGCCAAGCTCACCAGCTTGGCGCAGCAGCGGCCCGATGCGCGCGAGGTGGTGAAAGCGGCGCTGGCGCAGATGGAAAAATCCGGCTTTGCGCTCTCGAAAGGCGATTGGGCAGAGCACATTCATGGCGTTGCGGTTCCGCTGATGCGTGAGCCGGAAACTGGCATGTATCTGGCGATCAATTGCGGCGCGCCGACGTTCCGTTTGCGGCCCCAACAGCTTGAGCGCGAGATCGGCCCGATGCTGGTCTCGCTGGCGGCGAGCATCCGGGCGCTGTGGGATAACGAGAAAAAGCGACGATAGGGAGCGTGCGATGAGTATGGAGAATGACGTGCCGATTCTGGAGGATATCCCGGATGCGGTTGGTTTTCCCTATACGGTGATGCCCACGGGCTGGTTTCAGGTGGGCTGGTCGCACGAGCTCAAAGCGGGCGATGTGCGCGCGCTGAAATATTTCAAGCAGCAGCAAGTGATGTATCGCGGCGAAGATGGGCAGGCCGTGGTGATGTCGGCGTTTTGCGCGCATTTTGGCGCGCATCTGGCGCATGGCGGGCGCGTCGAGGGCTGCAATATCGTGTGCCCCTATCATGGTTGGACCTGGGGGCCGGACGGGCGCAACATCATGGCGCCGTCAGAGGGCAAGGCCTCTGAAGCGCGGCGGCGGATCAAGCGCTACCCCACGGTGGAAACCTGCGGCATCATCTGGGTGTGGCATGACGCGCTGAACCGCGATCCGCTCTGGCCCGCGCCGAAGGAAGAGCGCGGCGGCGATAAGAAGTATCTGCCGATCAATGAGCACACCGCCTATGGCTGGACCAATGTGTCAGCGCAGCCGCAATACGTGACGGAGAATCTGGTCGATATCGATCACTTTATCTACGTGCACAAAAACACCTTCATCTCTCCGCAGCGCAGCGAGAGCGATTATCCAGAACTCGATCTCGATGGGCCGATTGCTTACGTGAAGGCCAAGCCGCCGCGCGCGACGGCTGAGGCGCATGGCGTTGGCGCGATGGTGGTTCGGGTGCCGGATTTTCCGGGCAAGCCGTGGCGCTTTCCGGCGATTGTGTTTTCAAACACCACCCCGATCGATAACGAAAAAAGCGACATGTTCGGCTGCGTGCTGGTTGAGCAGGATATGAACGCCGAAGGCTGCGAAGGCGATGCGCCAGTTGGCAGCGCGCTCAAGCGCGTGGAAGAGCAGAAATTTCAGCAGCAGGCCGATTTCGAGATCTGGGCCAACATGGTCTATATGCGCCGGCCAGCGTATGGGCGCTTTGAAGGCAAGTATTTCTTGAAAATGCGCCGCTGGGCCGAGCAGTTTTATCCAGAGGCGCAAGCCGCCGGCAAAGCAGGCTAGCAATGGCGGGCCCGCTCGCAGGCGTCGTGGTGATCGACGCATCCGCCATCATGCCTGGCGCGATGCTGGGCATGATGCTTGCCGATCACGGCGCGGAGGTGATCAAGATCGAGCCGCCGGGCGGGGCGTTCTTCGCGCATGATCTCACGCGCAAGAGCTGGGATCGCGGCAAGAAAAGCATCACCCTTGATTTGGAGAGCGACGCCGATCTTGAGACGCTGCGGGCGCTGATCGCGCGTGCGGATGTGTTCGTGCATTCGCTGGCGCCAGAGCAGGAAGAGGCCAAGGGCCTTGCGCGCGCGGCGCTGGCGGCGGCCAATCCGGGGCTCATCACATGTGCGCTCTCGGCCTATGGGCGCGATACGCCGCTGAGCAGCCGGCCTTACGGGGAATCGCTCGCGGCGGCGCGGCTGGGGTTGATGAGCACGCTCACGTCTCGCTGGCGCGAGGGCCCGGTCTATCTCGGGCATCCGGCGATGCATTATGGGCTGATGTTTGTGGCCAGCATTGGCGTGCTGGCGGCGCTGCGCGCGCGGCGCGAGAGTGGCGAAGGGCAAAGCATCGATGCGTCCTTGCTGGATGCGGCGGCGGCGCTTTCGGTGATGCATTGGTGGCAGGAGGGCGGGCAATCCTTCATGACGACGAAGGATCGCTCATCGCCGCTGCGCTTTGGCAAAACCCGCATCATCAGCGCCATGTGCGAAGCCAGTGATGGCGAGCAGCTTTATCTCAGCACCACAGGCGGCGCCGGCTTTAAGCGCACGATGGATCTGCTCGGTTTCGGTGATCGCATTCAGTCGATCAAGGGCGCGGAGTTTGCCGTTCCGTTGACGGACGATGAATATCAAGCCGCGCGTTTTGAAATTGACGCCGCGTTCAAGCAGCGCCCGCGCGATGAATGGATTGCGCTGCTGCATGCGGCGGATGTGGCGGCGCTGCCGGTATTGCCGCCGGCGCAGGTGCTGAAGGATGCGCAGATCGAAGCGACCGGGCAGGCGGTGACGCTTGAGGACGCCGATTTCGGCGCGATCCGCCAAGCGGCGCCGGCGTTGCGCTTTCGCGCAAACGCGCCGGATGCGCCGCGCCCTGCGCCTTTGATCGGTGCAGATAATGCGACGCTCGGCGCGCTGCTGACGCGGCCGCCGCGCGCCGCGGATGAGCGGCAAGGCGCCAAAGATGGCGCGCCGCTGAGCGGCGTGCGCATTGTCGATCTCGGCGCATTTTTCGCCTGCTCATTCGGCGCGCGGATCCTTTCGGATCTCGGCGCGGAGGTGATCAAGGTCGAGCCGCTTGAGGGCGATCAGATGCGGCCGCTGGCCGATTTGTTTGACGGCGCCCAGCGCGGCAAGCGCAATCTGGCGCTGAATCTGAAAGCGCCGGAGGGGCAAGAGATCCTGCAAAAGCTGATCGCCGAGGCGGATATCGTTTTACACAATATGCGGCCCGGCAACGCCGAGAAGCTCGGCTTCGGCGCTGAGGCGATGCTGCAAGCCAATCCGCGCCTGATTTATGCGTACATGCCGGGCTATGGCTCAAGCGGGCCGAAATCGAAGCTGAAAAGCTTTGCGCCGCTGCTGAGCTGCTGGACAGGCGCGATGCACGAAGGCGGCGGCGAAGGCAATCCGCCTGCGTGGGGCGCTGTGGGCAACGAGGATTTGTATAACGGCTTGCTCGGCGCGGTGGGCATGCTGATGGCGCTGGAGGCGCGCAATCGCACCGGGCGCGGCGATTATCTGGAATGTCCGCAGGTGCATTCCAGCATGCTGACAACAGCGACGCACTTTCTGAACGCTGCGGGGGAGACAGTGTACGGCATGCGTCTCGATGGCGCGCAGCAAGGCTTTAGCGCGCTCGATCGGATTTATCGCTGCACGGAGGGCTGGGTTTGCATCGCGTGCCGCGATGACGCGGCGTTTGCGGCGCTGGCCGCTGCGATCGGTGCGCCAGCGCTTGTGGATGATCCGCGTTTTGCAGGCGCCGCCGCGCGCAGCCGCAATGATGCGGCGCTGCTGGCGTTGCTGGAACCATTTTTCGCGGCGCGCAGCGCAGAGGACGCGTTCGCCACGCTAGATGGCGCCGGCGCGCCAGCTGAGATCGTGCGCGAGCACAATTGGATGAGCGATTTTCTGCATGAGCCTTGGGCGAAGGCGAGCGGGCGCGTGTTTGAGGATGCGCAATCCATCAAAGGCCACATCAAGGTGATCGGCCAGCTCGCGCGGCTTGAGCGCACGCCCGGCGTGCGCAAAGGGCCGGCTGCGCGGCTGGGCGAACACAGCGCCGCGATCCTCGCCGAGCTTGGCTATGGCGCGGAGGAGATCGCGGCTCTGAACGCCGCCCGCGTGATCGCGCAAGACTGACCCCGGCTTAAACCGGGGTCGTCGCGGCCATGCGCTCGCGCGTGGGCTTGAGCGAGATCGCAAACAATGCAGCCACCAGCGGCAGGCCCACCCCGATCGTGAGCGCGATGGCTTGATTGAGCTTGGCTGTATCCTGAAACACAAGGTCCGTCAGCGTTGCGATCACCAGCGGCCCGCAAATCGTGCCGCCAGTGCCGATCACGATCAGCATGATGGAGGCGGCCTTGCCGCGCATATTGCTGGGCAAGGGCGCCTGGATCGAAACCACCGGAAGGCTGGCGTAAACTGAGGTGAGCATGAAGAACACGCCCAGCATCAGGCAGCCGATGATCGGATCGCTCATGAAGAACGCCGCCACGCCGATCGGCGCGGCGAGCAGCGCCGCAAACATCGAGTAGCGCATGTGGATGTCATAGACGCCGCGCTGGAACAGCTTATCGGCGATGGCGGCGTGGATCGGCAGGCCGATCACGGAGCCCCAGAGCATCATAGAGCCAAGCCAAAGGCCGATCTGGGTTTCGCCCCAGCCGTGCGTGCGCGCGAAGAACGCAGGCGCCCAGGCGCTGACGCCGACCATGACGGAGATGAACGCGACCTGGCCCAGATGGTGGCCGAAATAAAAGCGTGCGTGCTGGCGCATCAGCTTAAAATACTCGCCAAAACCCGGCGTTTTTCCTGGAATTGCGCTTTTGAGAAGGCGGCGTTTGGGTTCTGGAATGAGGAAGATGAGTGCGGCCATCAGCGCGCCGGGCAAGCCGATCACGATGAAGATGATGTGCCAACCGGCGAGATCGCCGAGGAAGGGCACATGCATGATTTCGCTGGGCGGAAAGATCGCGGCCAACATGCCGCCGATGATCAAAGCCGCGCCGCCGCCCACTTTGAGGCCGAGCGCGGAGACTGAAAGCGGCAGCGCCAATTTCTCACGCGGGAAAAGATCAGTCAGCATGGATTGCTGGCCGGGCGAGAGCACCGCTTCGCCGGCGCCGACGACGCTGCGCGCGGCGAACAATGCTTCAAACGAACGCGCAAGCCCGGTGAACGCCGTCGCGGCGCTCCAGATCACGACGCCGAAGAAGATCACGATGCGGCGCTGGAATTTATCGATCGCCCATCCCGCGGGGATCGCGGCCATGCCATAAGAGAGTGAGAAGGCGAGCCCGTAGAGCAAGCTCATTTGCACATCGCTCAGCCCGAGATCCTCTTTAATAGGATCAACCAGCAGCGTGAGGATGTTGCGGTCGAGCACTGAAAGCACGACGAGCAGAAAGAGTACGACCACCGCAGCCCAGCCCACTGCTGGCGGCGGATAGGGGGCCGGCTCATCGCTCGCGGGGGCGGTTTCGGGCGGGGCGCTCATGATGGGCGAGCCTGGCGCGAGCGCGCTTTGACGGATGTTTTCTTCAGTTGCAGCACGCGACACCTCCCCCATGCCGACTTAATCTTACGCTAAGCCAGCGGGCGGCGTGAGCCTTGCGTGGCGCCGGGGTCATCGTCAACAAAAATATACCGGAGGATACATTGTGCGGGCGTATCCCGCGACCGCATTTTTGGAAAAATACAAATAAAACATGTGTGTAATTCTACTGGCGGCTCATGGAATTGGGTTTGACACGCGCGCGTCTATCGCTACAAAGTATACTCAAGAGCAATATTGGTGCGGCAAGAAAGTCAGCATCAAAGGGAGGAAGCGCGAGATGGGTTTCTCATCGAAGAAGAATGAGGTCTTGGCGACGACGTCATTGGTGATGCTGGCGGCGCTGCCGGGCGCGGCTTGGGCGCAGGAGGCCTCTGATCCGAGCGAGATCGTTGTGACCGGCTCGCGCATCGTGCGCGACGGCTACACCGCCCCCACGCCCGTGACCGTGGCGACTACCGATGATCTTAACGCCGTGGCGCCGAGCAATCTGGCGGACGGCCTCAATCGCTTGCCGCAATTTTCAAACTCATCGAGCCCGCAGGGCAACACGCAGGTCAACGCCAACAGCGCCGAGCACGGCAATCTTCTGAACCTGCGCGGCGTGGGCTACAGCCGCAGCCTCATCATGTTTGACGGCCTGCGCGTGCCGCCGACGACCTATAAGGGCGCGGTGGATGTG
>DAORMO010000073.1:0-4529 GCA_035440585.1 Terricaulis sp. | reverse complement strand
GGTGGAGCGCGTGGATGTCGTCACCGCCGGCGCTTCGGCAGCTTACGGCTCGGACGCGGTGAGCGGCGTCGTCAACTACATCCTTGATTCAGATTTTGAAGGCGTGCGCGGGGTCGCGCAGTACGGCATTTCTGAACAAAACGATCTCGATAATTATCGCGTTGGCCTCGCGTTCGGCACGTCGCTGCTCAATGATCGCGCGCATTTCCTGTTCAGCGCTGAAACCTACAACACCAACGGCATTATTCGCTCAGAACGGCCTTTCGGCGATCTGCAGGGCGCGGCGGCGGGCGCTGTTGTCGGTGGCGGCACGCCGGGCACGGCGGGCAACCCGCTTGTGTTCTACACTGGCGCGGTTTCCACCCAGCAAACCTTTGGCGGGCGCATCACCTCCAGCACTGTGGCGGCGCTGACCGGTCAAGTGTTTGAGCCGGACGGCACAATCCGCCCGATGGTGCTGGGCACGCCAACCGGCACGTCCGCCATCCGCATTGGCGGAGATGGCTTTTACACGCCTGGCTATGGCACGCTGATTGCGCCGCTCGAGACGCAGCAATATTTTGCGCGCTTCAGCTACGATTTCACGCCGAATCTCACTGGTTATGTGCAAGGCGGCTTCACCAGCAGCGATACTGATTATGCGGCGCAGGCGCGGTTCATCCTCGGCGCGCGTGTCTATAGCGGCAATCCGTTCTTGGATCCGAGCATCCAATCGCAAATGGGCGCGGGCGATTCCTTTGTGGTGCAGGCCATCCACCCGCAATACGGGCCGATGCATGCTTATGAGACCACCGAGTATCAAAGCTTTGCGGCGGGCCTGAGCGGCGTCATCGGCGCGGGCTGGACCTGGCGCGCGGATGCCGTGTACGGGCAGGCGGATACATCCGTGAGCCAAGGGCAGTATAATTATCTGCGTTTGGCGGCTGCGATTGATGCGGTGGACGATGGCGCGGGCAACACGGTGTGCCGCGTGTCGATCACAAATCCGGGGCTCTATCCGGGCTGCGTCGCCTTCAATCCGTTTGGCGTGGGCGCGCCTTCGCAAGCGGCGCTTGATTATGTTGAGGGCGTTTCGCGCTACTGGGTCGAGAACTCGATGTTCTCCATCAGCGGCAGCGTCCAGGGTGATCTCTTCGAATTGCCGGCGGGCGCTGTTTCGGTGGCGTTCGGCGGGGAATATCGTGAGCAAGAGCTTGATCTCAGCTCCAACTCTGATCCTGCCGTGCCGATTGATTACACCGGCATTCGCGCGCCGATCGGGACGAGCCGTTACAACAGCCTCAATGTCGGCATCGCCAACGGCTCGGTTGAGGTGTCTGAAGTGTTCGGCGAAGTGGCGGTGCCGATCCTGCGCGATGCGCCGTTTGCGCAATCCTTGGATCTCAATGCCGCCGTCCGCTACACCGATTACAGCACCAGCGGCTCGGTCGAGACGTGGAAGCTGGGCGTGACGTGGGAGCCGGTGGATTGGCTGATGCTGCGCGCCACGGGTTCACGCGACATTCGCGCGCCAGGGCTCTATGAGCTGTTCGCGGGCGAGACGATCGTGACCTCGGTGTTCGTTGATCCGCACACCGGCACCTCGCCGTTCATCCAAATCCGCACCGGCGGCAACGCCGATCTCCAGCCGGAAGAAGGCGAAACCTTCACCGCAGGCTTTGTGATGCGGCCGACATTCCTGCCCGGCTTTGCGCTTTCGATCGACTATTACAGCCTGAACATCACCGGCGCGATCGCCACGCAAACCGCGACGGATATTCTCAACGAGTGCAACGCCTCCAACGGCGCATCCCCGACCTGCAATTTGATCACGCGGCCATTGCCGTATTCGGATCGCACGCCGGCCAATGCGCCCACGGCGATCCGTGTCATCAACCAAAACCTCTCGTTCATTGAAACGAGCGGGATTGACCTTGACGCCTCGTATCGCACGACGCTGGGCCCGGGCGATCTCACGCTGCGGCTCTATGCGAATTGGGTCGATGAGTTCCTGCAGAAAACCAATTCGATTTCGCCGACCTATGATTATGCCGGCTACGTGGCGCTGGGGTCTTTGACCTATGCGCTGCCGCAGCTGACAGGCTCGCTGACCGTGCAATACTCGATTGGCGGCACTGACATCACGCTGCAGCAAAGCATGATCGGGGAAATGAATTTCGGCCCGACCCAGGTTTATGCCGAAGAGCCGGTCGACAACTATTTCTACACCGACCTCACCGTTGCGCATGAAGTGCGCGAAGGCTGGAGCGCGTTCCTGACGATCAACAATCTGTTCGATAAGGACGCGCCCTTCATTCCCGGCACCGGCTCGGCGGGCACGTTCTACCCGACGGTTGGCCAGCTCTATGACATTGCGGGCCGGCGCTATACGGCGGGCGTGCGCTTCCGGTTCTAAGCGAGGAGCAGGGCGTTATGATCAAAGTCATCGGCCTGCTCACGCGCAAGGAAGGGCTTAGCCACAAGCAGTTTTCCGACTACTGGCACGATGTGCACGCCCCGCTGGGTGATCGCATCGTGCCGGCGGAAGCTAAAAGCGCGCGCTATGTGCAAAACCATGCATTGCTGAAAGGCGGCGCCACCGCGCCTTATGACGCGGTGGCGGAGCTGTGGTTCGCGGATCACGCGGCCATGCAACGCTGGATCGATTGGTACAATAGCGACGCCGGCAAGCCATTGCGTGATGACGAGCATAATTTCATGGACGTTTCCAAGCGCGTGGTGATCGTCACCGACGCGCGCGTGATGCGGGACAATCTCTAAGCGGCGGGGGCGTTGTGCCGGATGCTCTGATGAAGGCCGTGGTGCTGACAGCGCCCGGCGGGCCTGAGAAGCTTGTCTATCAAGATATGCCGCGCCCAGCGCCTGCGCCGGGCGAGGTGCGCGTGCGGCTTTATGCATCGGCGCTTAACCGGCGCGACCTTGCAGTGGTCGAGGGGCGCCATCCGGGCATGCAAACGCCGATTATCATTGGCTCTGACGGCGCCGGCGAGATCGACGCCGTGGGCGAAGGCGTGGACGCCAGCCTTATCGGTCAGGCGGTTGTGATCTATCCGGCGCGCGCCTGGGGTGATGATGAGCGGTTTTCCGGCCGCAGCTTTCGCGTGCTCGGCATGCCAGATGCGGGCACGTTTGCAGATTATATCTGCGCGCCGCAAAGCGATGTTGCGCCCAAGCCTGCGCATTTGAGCTTTGAACAGGCGGCGGCTTTGCCTCTCGCCGGGCTCACCTCTTGGCGCGCGGCGGTGACGCATGGCGAAATCGGGCCCGGGATGAATGTGCTTGTCACCGGCGCGGGCAGCGGCGTTTCGACCTTTGCGATCCAATGGGCGGCGCTGAAAGGCGCGCGGGTTTTCGTCACCAGCAGCAGCGAAGAGAAGATCGAAAAAGCGCGGGCGCTCGGCGCTGTCGGCGGCGCCAATTATCGCGAGGCTGGCTATGCGGCGGCGCTTGGCGCGCAGGCTAAGGGTTTTCATCTGATCATCGATAGCGCCGGCGGCGATGGCTTTAACGCGCTGCTGGATACGCTGCGCCCCGGCGGGCGCTATGTGTTTTTCGGCGCAACGCTGGGCGAGCCTGCTTCGCCGCCTGAGCTGCGCAAGCTTTTCTTACGCCATATCCGCATTCAGGGATCGACGATGGGCTCGCCGCGCGAGTTTGCGGCGATGCTGGCTTTTGCTGAAGCGCACAAAGTTGAGCCCGCGATCGATCGCGTGGCGCCTTTATCGCAGGCGGCGGAGGGCGTGGCCTTGCTTAAATCCTTCGGGCAAGCCGGCAAGATCGTGCTGCGCCACTAGAGCCCCGTTCCAATGGATCGAAACGCGGCTCTAGGTTTTTGATTGAGCATCATCTTGTCGAAGAACCGGCGCCCACTTCTTCGGATGATGCTCTAGCTGCGCTTGCCGCGCGCGGCGCGGCTATAGCGCAATTTGCAATTTTCACATTGGCACGGCGCGGATGAAACGGGCGCCGCCAGCACGCCTTCGCCTGCCTTGTAAAAATATTGCGAGTTCACCAGCCAGCCCTTGATCGGCACAAGCAGCGCAATTGAGGCGGCGAACACCGTGATCGTAACAATCGCCAGCAGCGCCCACTCAGGCAGCCGCCAAAACGCCTGCAAGATGAACAATAAGCCCACCGCCAGAAAGCTGGTGATCGACATCACGAAGAACGCCGGCCCATCGGCCGGATCGGCAAAAGAAAAGTCGAGGCCGCATTTTTCGCAAGCTGGGGCCAGCGTTAGCAGCGATTTGAACAATTTGCCCTCGCCGCAGCGCGGGCAGCGGCCACGTACGCCGGTATACATCGGCGAGTGCGGATCGATGTGGAGAAGGTGGCGGTCCATACAATGCCTCCTTGTCATTCCCATACAATTTTATAAAGTGTATGCATGAAGGATCGTCCTGCCAATGTGTCGCCCCGCCGCAGGGCAAGCGCCGGCGAGGGCTGGCTTTCGCGGGTCGATCTCGCTGGGGGCGGGCAAGCAAAATATCTGGCGATTGCGCGCGCGCTGGCGGAGGCGGCGGCCGAGG
>DAORMO010000072.1:325-13935 GCA_035440585.1 Terricaulis sp. | reverse complement strand
GGGGAGGGATAATCCCAGCCCTATTCCATCGGGCAGACGCCGCCTTCAACTTGCACCGCGCGGGTGCGGGCGTCGGCGCAGACGGCGTTCCAGAACGGCAGCACAAGCGCATCCACCGCCGCTTGGCGTTCGGCCAAAATTTCAATCGTCGGCGCAGCGTCCATCGGCTCGTTGATCCAGACAGGCTCAAACGCAGGGCCGCAGGCGATGTCGCGGAAGAGGCCGCGGCCGCAGAGGCGCGAGCGCTGGAGGTTATAGGTCCACACCGTTTCGCGTAGGCGCCGGGCCAGCACGCGCGTATCGGTGTTGGCAAGCTCAGCCGCGCCGGGGCGATCCATGGTGAGCGCTTCGACCTGATCGAGCATGGCGCCATAGCGGCCGATTTCGATATCCATCACCGCAGGATCGGGCCCAGTGGGCGCGGGCGGCGCGGGCTCCTCCCGCGGGCCGCAGGCGCCCAGAGAGGCGCTTAGGGCGAAACAAACAATCAGGGCGGCGGCGCGTTTGAACATCTGCATCTCCGTTTTGCGGAGAGCTTATCGGCAAAAGGCTATCGCGGCGACCGCAAGGCCGTCGCCTTTCGGTCACCGCGAAACTTGCCCGCTGACGGCGAGAGTCGCCGTCCACCCCATTCCCGTTGCCTTCGAGGCATCTTGTTTGTTCAGCCACTATGGCCGTTCACGATGAACACCCGGTTTCTGAAAGCAAAACAAAAGGTTGAAATGCAGATTTTGCGTGTTAGCGCTGAAACAAAGCGGGAGGCGCTCAATGATGCGATTGGAAGCGGCGGCCATTTATATTGGCCTCAACATCATCCTTTTGCTGATCTTGGCCTATCTTGTGAGCGCGGCGCGCCGGCGCCACAAGATCGCGTTGGGGGACGGCGGCAATGCGGCCATGCATCGGGCCATACGGGCCCACGCCAACGCCGCCGAATTCATCCCTGCAGGGCTTGTCGGCATCCTGGCGCTGGCGCTTTTGGAGCCAGCAGCCCCGCTTTGGCTGCTGCACGCCTCAGGAATTTCTTTGACCGGCGGGCGGATTGCGCATGGCGTCGGGCTCAGCATGGGCACGCTGAACGCCGGGCGCATGGTGGGCACGCTGCTGAGCTGGATCGCCTATCTGCTGATCGGCGGCGGGCTGCTTTATGCGGGGTTAAGCGGGCGGCTGTAGGCGCCAGTTACCGCGGTGGCGATTGCCGGGGCGCGGCGAAGCGCCCATGTTGGCCTCATGGCCTTTGACGCTGATTCCCAGAACGCCCTCCGGGCTTTGATCGACTATGCCCGCGCCGCCGGGGCGGAGGCCTCCGAGGCGAGCTATGCCGCGAGCGAAAGCATCTCGGCCGAGGTGCGGCTCGGCGCGCTCGAAAGCATGGAGCGGGAGGAAGCCCGTTCGGTGGCGCTGCGCGCCTTTATCGGCAAGCGCCAGGCCGCCGCCTCCACCACCGATTTTTCCGCATCGGGCCTGCGCACGCTGGCTGAGCGCACGGTGGCGATGGCAAAGGCGGCGCCTGAGGATCGCTATTGCGGGCTGCTGGAAGAGCAATATCTGGCCAAGGGCGCGATCCCCGATCTTGAGATCGCCGACACCGCGCGCCCGACCCCTGAGCAGCTTTTGGAAATCGCCAAGGAATGCGAGGCGGCGTCGCTGAAAATTCCCGGCATCGCCAATTCCGCTGGCGCTGGCGCTTCAAGCGAGGTTTCGAGCTTCTACTACGCCACCTCGCACGGCTTTGAAGGCGGCGAGACCGGCACCTCCTATTCGTTCGGAACCCAGCCCATCGCCGAACGCGACGATGATATGGAGCGCGATTACGAATGGAGCACCAAGCGCTTCTTCGCCGATCTGCCGGGCGCCGAAGAGATCGGCCGCAAAGCCGGTGAGCGCGCGGCGCGGCGGCTCGGCGCGCGCAAGATCGCCAGCCAAAGGGCGGGCGTGATTTTTGAAAGCCGGCTGGCGGGGCGCATGCTTTCGCCGTTCATCAGCGGCATTTCGGGCTCTGCCGTGGCGCGCGGGGTTTCGTTTTTGAAGGATAAGCTGGGTGAGCAAGTGTTCGCGCCGGGCTTTGAGATTCGCGAAGATCCGTTCGTGAAACGCGGGCTGGGCTCGCGCTGGTTTGACGGCGAAGGCGGGGCGGTGGCGCCGATGCATTTGCTGGAAGACGGCGTGGTGAAAACTTGGCTGCTCAACAGCGCGGCGGCGCGCCAACTGGGCCTTGCGCCCAACGGCCACGCCTCCTCCGGCCATGGCGGCCCGCCAGGGATCGGCACGGCGAACAAGTTTGTGAAGCCGGGCGAAAAAGATCTCGCCGCGCTGATGGCGGAGGCCGGCAAGGGCCTTTTGCTCACCGAGATGTTCTCTCCCTCGCTCAACATGAACAATGGCGATTGGTCTGTCGGGGTTGCGGGCTATTGGTTTGAGCATGGCGAAGTGCAGCATCCGGTTTCGGAGGTGACCGTCGCCGGCAATCTAAACGATATCTACAAGCGCCTCATCGCCGGCTCCGACATCGAGGAGCACGGCGCATTGCAAATCCCCAGCCTGTTCGTGGACGGCCTTGCAATCGGCGGCGTCTGATCTCGCGCTCCTCGAAGCTGCGGCCCGCGAAGGCGGGGCGCTGGCGCGCGCGCTGCTGACAAAGCCGCTTGAGATCCATTCCAAGGGCGAGGCCGGGCCTGTCACCAATGTGGACTTCGCGGTCAACGATCTGTTGACCGAGAAACTGCGCGCGGCGCGGCCCGATTATGGCTGGCTTTCGGAAGAAACCCCGGATGATCTGAGCCAGCGCATCGGCAAGGCGCGCGTGTTCATGCTCGACCCGATCGACGGCACCGCCGCGATGATCGCGCGCGCGCCGCAATTTACGATCTCGATCGGCATCGCCGAAGAGGGCAAGCCGTTTGCGGGCGTGGTGTATAATCCCATGACCGATGAGCTTTATCTTGGCGCGCCGGGCGAAGGGGCGAGCTTGAACGGCCGCCCTGTCCATGTCAGCGGCTGCAACGCGGTGGAGGGCATGCGCATGATCGGCCAGGCGCAGCGCTTCAAGGCCAGCAAATGGCCTGAGCCGTGGCCGGAGATGCAGATCATCACGCGCCAATCGATCGCCTATCGCATGGGCATCGTGGGAGCCGGCCAGGCGGACGGGACCATCCTGTTCGGCGCCAAGAACGAATGGGACATCGCCGCAGGCGCGGCCATCGTGCTGGCCGCCGGCGGGCGCGTGACAGACCCGTGGGGCGGGCCGGTTGCGCTCAACAATCGCGATCCGCGCGTGCCGGGCGGCATTGTGGCCGCTGGCGAAAAGCTGCATCCGCTGCTAATCGAGCGCACAAAATTCATGCCCGACCCGCGCCAAGGATGATTTTCCGATGAGCGAACAGCCTCAACTTCTGCATCTCGTCATCGGCGGCGAGCTGAAAAACCTCGATCGCCCCGAATTTGTTGACCCGGCCGCCGTCGATTTCGTCGGCGCTTTTGCGAACTACCAGGCGGCTTATGACGCCTGGAAGGGCGCAGCCCAGCGCACGGTCGATAATGCGCGCATGCGCTATTTCATCATCCACGCCCACCGCCTGCTCGATCCGGGCGCGGACGGGCCGCGCTAAGCCGCAGACAGAGTGAAGCCCTCCGCCCTCATCGGCCGGCTGTGGCGCGATTATGTGGCGCGCTATGGCGGGACCATTGCGCTGCTCATTCCCGTGCTGGCGCTGGTGGCGGCGGCGGGCGCCTCCTACGCGCTGATCACCAAATACGCGATCGACGCGATCACGGCCGAGAACATGGCCGCCATCGCCTGGACGCCGGTGCTGGCGATCGCGGCCACCAGCGTCAAAGCCATCGCCATGTATACGCAAGCGGTGCTGAGCCAAGGGCTCGCGCTCAAAGTGCTGCGCGATTTGCAGAGCGCGATGTTCGGCAAATTGATGGTCGCCGATTTCGCGCGGCATGCGCTGGAAGAGCCGGGCAAGCTGGTGTCGCGCTTTGTGAACGACATCAATGTCGTGGCCGAAGGGCTGGTGCGCGGCGGGCAAGTGGCGATCCGCGATGCGCTGACGCTTGTGGGCGCGATTGGGCTGATGATTTGGTTCGATTGGGCGCTGACGCTGCTGGTGGCGGTGATGTTCCTGCTGGCGGGGCCGGCGCTGCGGGCGATCGCCAAGCGCGCGCGCACGCAGACCCAAGCCGCCCAGATGCAGCTTGGCGCACTTTCGGCGCTGCTGGCGGAGGTGTTCGGCGCGGCGCGCTTTGTCAAAACCTACGGGCTTGAAGCCCGCGAAACCGCGCGCGCGGGCGAGGCGTTTGAGACGCGGCGCAAAATTGCGCTGCGGCTGGCGCGCAACCGCGCCCGCAGCGAGCCGCTGATGGAGGTGATCGGCGGGCTGGCGCTTGGGGCTGTGTTGTTCGTGGCCGGCTTGCGGGTGACGAGCGGGGCGATGACGCTGGGCGATCTTGTCGGCATCATCACCGCGATTGGCGTGGCGACGCCCGCGGCGCGCGCGATCTCCAGCTTCAACACCGTGCTTAATGAAGCGCTGGCGGCGCTGGCGCGGATTTTCGGGCTGCTGGATGAGCCATCCAGCGTGAAGGATGCGCCAAACGCCAAGCCGCTTGTCGTGCGCAAGGGCGCGATTGAGTTTGAGAACGTGGGCTTTTCCTATGGCGAAGGCGCAGCCCTGCATGATGTGAGCTTTTCCATCGCGCCGGGTGAGACGGTGGCGCTGGTGGGCCCCTCAGGCGCGGGCAAAAGCACGATCTTCAATCTGCTGCCGCGGCTCTATGATGCCAGCGCGGGCGCGGTGCGGATCGATGGGCAAGATGTGCGGGGCGCAACGCTGGAAAGCCTGCGCGCCTCCATGGCGCTAGTGAGCCAGGAAGCGGCCCTCTTCAACGATACGATCCGCGCCAACATCGGGCTCGGCCGCGCGGGCGCTTCGGATGCGGAGATCGAAGCGGCCGCACGCGCGGCGGCGGCGCATGATTTCATCACCGCCCTGCCGCAAGGCTATGACACAATCGCGGGCGAGCGCGGCGCAAACCTTTCAGGCGGGGAGCGCCAGCGCATTGCATTGGCGCGCGCCTTCTTGCGCGATGCGCCGATCCTTTTGCTGGACGAAGCCACCAGCGCACTTGATGCGCAAAGCGAAGCGCGCGTGCAGGAGGCGCTCAAGCAGCTTTCCAAAGGGCGCACCACTTTGGTGATCGCGCATCGTTTATCCACAGTGCGCGATGCAGATCGCATCCTCGTGCTCGAAGGCGGGCGCATTGTGGAAATGGGCGCGCACGAGGATTTGATTGCGCGCGGCGGGCTTTATGCGCGCCTCAGCCAATTGCAGTTCCAGGACGCAGGCTAGCTCTGCGCTTTTGCGCATGCTTGCGTCATCAAGCTGTTATGGCCCGCGCCTATGCACGCGCCCGTGCTGCTCCCCGCAGCAGCCGAACCCTAGAGTGACTGGCCGTGCGCGCTTCCAGCAATTTGCGCGCACGGCCCTTTCTCGTTCCCGGAACAGAGCGGCGCATCGGGGTGTTTGTCCTTCAGACGGCGGGGCTGATGAAGGATTTTGACGATGGCGCGTTTTTTCAAGCCCGGCCCGCTGATTTGCGTTTCCGCATTTGCGCTGGCCGCATTCACGGTTCCCAGCTTCGCCCGCGATACGGATCAAACCGCGCGCAACGAGGTGCGCGAGCAGGTGGTCGAGTTCCGCGACCTTAATCTCAACTCAGACTATGGCGCCGATCAGCTTCTGCTGCGCATCAATAATGCGGCGGCCAATGTGTGCGGCGCGCGCGCTGGCCCGCAGCCGCTGGAGGAGCGCCGCAACGCGCGCGATTGCGCCGGCCTTGCCGAAGAACAAGCGATTTATGATGTGGGCCATCCGCTGGTGATCGCCCGGTATTACGGGCGCACGCCGCAAATCATCATCGCCGCTTATGACGCGCCAGATCACAGCGCCGTCATCGTTCGCAAGATGAACTAAGCGCAAGCAACGACCTTAGCGCTCGTCGAGCACGGCGCGCACTTTGCGCGCCAAATCGGCGAGCGAATAGGGCTTCAAGATCAGCCGCGCATCGGCGTCGACGACGCCATTATGCACGATGGCGTTTTGCGTGTAGCCGGTGGTGTAGAGCACTTTGAGCTGCGGATAGCGCCGCTTGGCTTCATCTGCCAATTGCCGCCCGCTCATTTCCGGCATCACCACGTCGGTGAACAGCAGCGCCACGCCGGGATTGGCTTCGAGCACCGTGAGCGCGGCAGGCCCGCCCGAGGCGTGCAGCACGGTGTAGCCAAGATCGCGCAGCGCCGCGACTGAGAGCGTGCGCACGCGATCATCGTCCTCCACCACCAGCACAAGCGTGGCCGGATCGCCCGCGAGCGCCTCATCGGCGATGGACATGCTGGGCGCGGCCTCTTCGGCTTCGGCCAATTGCGTGCGCGGCAGATAGAGCTTGATCGTGGTGCCCACGCCCAGCTCGGAATAGATCGCCACGTGCCCGCCGCTCTGCTTCAAAAAGCCGTGCACATGGCTGAGGCCAAGGCCCGTGCCCTTGCCGACGCTTTTGGTGGTGAAGAACGGCTCAAACGCCTGGGCTTTGGTTTCAGGGCTCATGCCAGCGCCGGTGTCGGTGATGGCGATCATCGCATATTGGCCGGCTGTGACGTCCAGATTGGCGCTGGCGTAGGCCTCATCGAGATAGGCGTTGCTTGATTCAATCGTGAGTTTGCCCACGCCCTCCATCGCATCGCGTGCGTTGACGCAAATATTGAGCACGGCCTGCTCCAATTCATGCCGATCGGCGTGCACGCGCCAGAGGCCGGCGCCGAGCACGGTTTCGACCTCGATCTGCTCACCTAGCGTGCGGGTAAGCATGTCGGACATGCCACCGAGCACGCGGTTGACGTCGAGCACGGCGGGGCTGAGCGGCTGGCGCCGCGCAAACGCCAGCAGGCGGCTGGTCAGCGCGGCGGCGCGGCGGGCGCCGTCAATGGCGCTATCGATGAATTGCGGCGCGCCCTCTTGGCCCTTGTCCATGCGGCGCTTGGCCAATTGCAGCGCCGAGAGGATGACAGCCAGCATATTGTTGAAATCGTGCGCCACCCCGCCGGTGATCTGGCCGATCGCCTCCATCTTCTGCATCTGGCGCACTTTGGCCTCGGCGCGTTCGCGCGCGGCCATTTCTTCGAGCTGGCTTTGGTGCGCAGCTTGGGCTTCATCGCGCGAGGCGCGCAATTCAGCCATGGCGTTGCGCACCGTCATCACCAAAAGCGCGCCGACGCCAAGCAGCAACAGGCCCGCGAGCACCACGACGAGGCGCAGCCGCGCGCTGGCGGCTTCGGCCGCGCGCATGGCCTCCAGCATCTCCGCATGCTCGCGCCGTTCGGCGGCGCCGAGAATGTCGCGCAGCTCCTCCATCACCTGGCGGCCGCGATCTGAATTGACGATCAGCAGCGCTTCGTTCAGCCGCCCACGGCGGCGCAGCTCGATGGTGAGCGCCATTTCGTCGATCTTGCCGGTGGCGATCGAGCGCAAGAGTTTGGCCTCAGCAATGCGGGCCAGATTAGATCCGGCTTGGGCCTCAATCAGCGCCATCTCACGCTCGACCTCGGCCCGGCCGCTGGCGAAGGGCGAGAGATATTCCTCCCGGCCTGTCAGCAAATAGCCGCGCTGGGCGGTTTCGGCGTCCTGCAGGCCGCGAAAAAACAGGCGGAAGTGGGCGCGCGCCTCAACCTGATCGCGCACATTGGCGTTGAGCGCGCGGTAATGGTCCGCCTGCCAGAGGGCGGCGGCGACGGTGAGCAGGACGAGCAACACAGCCGCGCCAAGCGCAACCGCGTAAGTCGCCGTCGCCGGGAACCGGCGCCCGAGTATCTTCACCGTCATGACAGCCCCTATCAGGCCTTTATCCGGGAGAAGCGCCCGACGGGCAACTCATTCGCGGCGCAGGATTTTATCGACCAGGATGTTCGCCCACCAATTGGCGCGGAAGGCGGCTTTGACCGTGGGCTGATCATAATCGGTGAGCACCCAATCGAGGAACGGCTTGCCGCCGCCCTCGCGGAGATAGGTCTCAAAGAAGAAATCGATCACCCCGGTTTTGCCCTGGCGGATGTGCAGATACTTGGCCGAGAGCTGCTCGACCGCGTCCTCGATCGGGGCGCCCATGGCGAAATGCTTGTAGAGCACGGCCATGGCGCCGGCGCGATCGGCCCCGGATTTGCAGTGCATCAGCGCGGGATACTGGATCGTCTCGAACAATTCCTTGGCGCGCAGCACCTGGGCGCGCGAGGGCGGCTCGCGCGAGTGCATGCGAGCGTCGATCATCGCAATCCCGTGCGCGGCGCAGGCTTCCTGCTCCAGCGCGTAATAGCCGGCATCGCCCGGCCCGCGCAGGTTGAGGATGGTTTTGAAGCCTTGGGCGGCGTAGCGCGCGATCGCTTGCGGCGAGGGCTGGTTGGCGCGGGCCATCTTGCCCGGCTCGATCCAGTGGAAATTGGAAAAGCCGGCGCGCAGGAAGCCGTGATCGGCCCAGATCAGGTCCGCCTCGGCGCGTTTGCGCCCTTCTGGCGTTGCCAGATCGAAACGAGAGGGTTTCACCTCAGCCATATCCACTCCAAAGCGGCCCCGGCACTGGCGCGGAGCGGGCGCGGGCCCGTATAAGGGCGTTTCCGCCCCCCCGGAAGCGCCGCGGCCCACGGATCCATGCTCAAACAGCTGCTCGGCAATTCGATCGTCCAATTCCTTATCGGGCGCGCCATCGGCCTTTACATGCGGCTGGCCGGCGCGACCACGCGCTGGGAAGAGATCAACCGCGCCGCAGCGGAACCCTTCTGGGCCGGCCAAGGACGGGTTATCGCCTGCGTCTGGCATGGGCGTTTCATGCAGGCCCATAAGCTATGGGCGTTCGGGCCCGGCGTTCCAAGGGCGCAGATGCTGATTTCCAACTCGCGCGAGGGCGAGATCATCGCGCACGCGGCGCTGACGGTGCGCGTGGGGGTAATCCGCGGCTCGGCCGCCAAGGGCGCGCAGCTGAAGGGCGGGTTTGAGGCGGCGCGCGCCATCGCGCGCCATATCGCTAAGGGCGAGGTGGCGTGCATCACCCCTGACGGGCCGCGGGGCCCGCGCATGCGCGCCAGCAAGGGCGCGGTGCAGATGAGCAAACTCACCCGCGCGGCGATGCTGCCGATGGCGTGGTCTTCCAACAACCGGGTGGTGTTCAAATCCTGGGACCGGATGATGCTGCCGGTTCCGTTTGGGCGCGGCGTGCTGATCTGGGGCGAGCCTGTGCCTGCGCCGGCTGAAGATGCCGATGACGCCGCGATGGAAGCAACGCGCGCGCAATTGGAGGCGGAGATGAACCGCATCGCCGCAGAGGCGGATCGCCTTGCCGGCGTTGAGATCATCGAACCGGCCTCGCCCGATGAAAAGCGCAAGCGGCGCGCGGCGGCGACCGCCGAGTGAGCCTCGCCCTCGCCTCATACCGCGCCGCGACGGCGACGCTGGGCGCCTTCGCCGGCGTTTGGCTCGATGCGCGCGTGCGCAGCGGCAAAGAAGATGGCGCGCGGGTGGGCGAACGCTTTGGCCGCTATAGCGCGGCGCGGCCTGCGGGGCGGCTGGTTTGGTTTCATGCCGCGAGCGTTGGTGAAACCAATGTGGCGCTGGCGCTGATCGAAGCGATGGCGGCGCGTGATGGCGCGCTTTCGTTTCTAATCAGCACGGGCACGCGCACCTCGGCGGCGTTGGCGGCCAAGCGGGCGCTCAAGCAAGTGGCCCATGTCTACGCCCCGCTTGATCGCGGCGATTGCGTGCGGCGTTTTCTTGCGCATTGGCGGCCTGATCTTGGCGTGTTCGTGGAGAGCGAGCTGTGGCCGAACCTGATCCTCGCGGCGAAGGAAAGCGGCATGCCGCTGGCGCTGGCCAATGCGCGCATGAGCCCCAAATCGCTGGCGCGCTGGAAAAGCTGGGGCGCGGCGGGGGCGCGGGTGATCGGCGCGTTCGATTGGATCGCCGCCGCCGATGCGCGCACGGCCGAGGCGCTGGGCGCAATCGCCGGGCGCGCCATCGAAACGCCGGGCAATCTGAAACTCGCCGCCCCTGCGCCGCACGTGGATGCGCGCGCGCGCGATGCGTTGGCGGCGGAGATTGGCGCGCGGCCGGTTTGGCTCGCCGCTTCCACGCATGCGGGCGAAGATGAGATCGCGCTTGCAGCGCACGCTTTGTTGCGCGCGCGCCATCCTGATGCGCTGCTGATCATCGCCCCGCGCCATCCCGAACGCGGCGCAGCGATTGCGGCGCTGGCCGATGACGCCCCGCGCCGTTCGCAAGGCCAAGCGATGGGCGATCGCGCGGTTTATGTGGCCGATACGCTGGGCGAGATGGGCGTGCTTTATGCGCTCGCGCCTGCAGCGCTGATCGGCGGCAGCTTGCTGCCGACGCTGAAGGGCCACAACCCGGTGGAGCCGGCCAAGCTTGATGCGGCGATTTTGAGCGGGCCGTATGTGGAGAGCTTTGCGGATGTGTTCGCGGCGCTGTTCGCACAAGGCGGGGCGGTGCGCGTGGCGCATGCGGCGGAAATCGCAGATGCGGTGACGCGGCTGTGGGATGATGCAGGCGCGCGGGAATCGCAGCTCAGCGCGGCGCGCGCCTTTGCGGCGCAGGGCCATGCGGCGTTCGCGCAGAGCGTGGATGCGCTGCAGGCGCTGGCGGGAGGCGCGCATGCGGGCGCCTGAATTTTGGAGCGCGGAGCCAAGCGGGCGCGATGCTGCGCCCATGTTGCGCGCGCTGCTGACGCCGCTCTCCTGGATTTACGCCGAAGCCGCAGCCCAGCGCCAGCGCAGCAAGCGCCCGCGCCATGCGCCCGCGCCTGTTGTGTGCGTCGGCAATTTCACTGTGGGCGGGGCGGGCAAAACCCCGATCTCGCGCGCGATCCGCGAGATGCTGGGGCCGGGCGCGCACATGCTGTCGCGCGGCTATGGCGGGCGCGCAGTGGGGCCCTTACGTGTGACGCCGGATATGGATGCGCGCGAGGTTGGCGATGAGCCGCTGCTGCATGCACATGACGGCCCCGCCTGGGTGGCGCGCGATCGCTTGGCCGGGGCGATGGCCGCGTGCGCGGCGGGCGCGCATGCGATTGTGATGGATGACGGCTTTCAAAACCCAGCGCTGCATAAGGATTTGAATCTCGTCGTGGTCGATCCCGGCTTTGGCGTGGGCAATGGCGCGGTGTTTCCGGCGGGCCCGCTGCGCGAGCGGCTGGCGGATGGTTTGGCGCGCGCGGATGCGATTGTGTTTGCTCATGCCTGGACGACCAACCCGGATGCCGGCGGGACGCCGGCGGTCCAAGAATGGCTCGCGGATTTCTCCAAGCCGATGCTTCACGCTACGATCACGCCGGCGGCTGATTTGCCGAAGGGCAAGCTCGTCGCGTTCGCCGGGCTGGCGCGGCCGGAGAAGTTTTTCGATACGCTGGAAGCGCTGGGCGCTGAGCTTGAAGAGGCCGCGCCCTATCCCGATCATCATCCGTTCAGCGAGGATGACCTTAATTTCCTCAGCCAATTGGCCGAGGAGCGCGACGCCCAGCTTATCACCACGGAGAAAGACGCCGCCCGCCTCAGCCCTGCTTGGCGCGCGCGTGTTGCGGTTTTGCCTGTTAAGGCGCGCTTTGCGGATGAAGCGGCGCTGGAGCGCTTGCTTGCCCCGATCCGATCGCGGATGAGTGCGCCCCATGGCTAAGCCCAAAGAACTCAATCTCGGCTTCCGCCTCGAGGCGATGGCGTGGAACGCCTATGTTGGCGGCTTAAGCGCGCTGGGGCTTGAGCGCGCCTCGCGCTGGGGCGCGGGGCTTGTGCCCGCGATCGCACCGATGACGAGCGCGTGGAAAACCGCCGGGCGCAACCTCGCCATGGCGTTTCCGAATGAGAGCCAAGCCTGGCGCGATGACGTGCGCAAAGGCAGCTTCGCCGAGCTTGGCCGGCTTTCGGGCGAGTTCGCGCACATGCGCAAATTCTTGGACAAATATAACGCCGGCGAGATCGAATTTATCGGCTCAGAAAAGCTGATCGCCCAGCGCGGCAAGGCGGCGGTGCTGTTCGGCGGGCATTTCACCAATTGGGAAGTCACCTCGCTCTGCGTCGCGCAGGTCGATCCCGATTGTTATTTCACCTATCGGCCCGCCAACAATCCACTGATCGACAAATACATCGTCGAGACCCGCCGCGAATTTGGCCTCGCCTTGCAGGCGGCCAAGGGCAAGGAAGGCGGCATGGGGCTTTTGCGCGCGCTCAAGCAGGGCAAAAGCGTGGGGCTGATGAATGATCAGAAATACAATGCGGGCGTAGCGGCGCCCCTGTTTGGCTATGATTGCATGACCGCAGATGGGCCGACGCGGCTTGCGCTGCGCTTTAAGGCGCCGCTGATCCCGATTTCTGGGCGCAGGCTCAAGGGCACGCATTTCCGCGTGACGGTGCATGACCCGATCCCGCTCGATTACGACAGCGAAGGCGAAGCGCCGGTGATCGATGGCGTGCGGCGCGTGAACCAATTCATCGAAACGCTGATCCGCGAAGCGCCGGAGCAATGGTTCTGGGCGCACAGGCGCTGGCCGAAAGAGGCGTGGGCGAAGGCGGGGGTGGCGTGAACCCGCTGCCGTTTCACAGGTTCGAGTTCATCTCGCCTATGCGCAAACACACAGCTCTCAACGTGATGCGCGCCCATATCGAGCCGCAAAAATTTTTCAGATTCCGCTGGCCGAGTTCCACCAATGACAAGCGCTTCGAGGGCGACATCACCGCTGAGGGTTTTGATGTTGTGCGCATCATTGGCTACCAGAACGCTTTCGTGCCGTGCGTTATCGGGCGCATCGACGATGTTGGCGTCGGATCGCGCATCACGGTTTTCATGCGCCCGCATATCACCGCGATTTTAGTCGGCATCGCAGCCGCGGCATTCCTTGTCGCGATGGACGACGGCTCAAGCGCGGCAATAGTGATCGCGATGCTCTACGGCCTCGCATGGGTCGGATTCTGGTTCGAAGCACGCAAACAAGAAAAGGCTCTACGCCAAATCTTCAAAGAAACGACGCAACTCGTTTCTTAAGGTGCGAGCAATTCCGCCCGCGCGCTTTGCAGCCCTTCGATCGCAACCGTCGGATCGAGTTGGCGGCCGTTGAGGCGCATACGCCAGCACAGGTGCGGGCCCGTGGCGCGGCCGCTGGCGCCGACGGCGCCGATCACTTGGCCCTGCGCAACAGAATCCCCCACCGCCACATCAAGCCGGCTCATGTGCAGATACATGGTGATGAGGCCCTGGCCGTGATCGATGAAGATGAGGCCGCCTTCAAAATGCATGTCCGGATTGGCGAGCGTGACGACGCCCGCGGCCGGCGCGCGGATCGGCGTGCCGGTGGGCGCTGCGATATCGACGCCGAAATGCGGCGTGGCGGGCACGCCGTTTAAAACGCGCTGATTGCCCCAGCGGCCTGAAATGCGCCCATCCACCGGCCAGATGAAGCCATCGAGAAAGCCGGCAAGCGCGGCGTGCGAGGCAAAGCCTTCGTTCTTCAGCGCCGCCTCCCGCTGGATGCGCGCAAGCACAGCGGGATCGGTGGGCGTCACG
>DAORMO010000072.1:0-315 GCA_035440585.1 Terricaulis sp. | reverse complement strand
CCGCGGCGGCGATGTCGGCGATCCTCAGCGAGCGCTGCGGCAGGCCGTCGACGCGCTGAACATCAAACTGGCGCGGCGCGATCTCGACGCGCTGCTCTGCTTCGGCGCCGCCGCTTTGCGCGGTGATCACCGCGCGCGCGCCGGCGTCGCGGATAAAGCCGAGCACGGCCCAGCCCTCGGCGTCAGCTTCGCCCATTGCCGCGCCATCGATAAAGACGCGCGCGCCCGGCAGGGTGCGGCAGAGCACGACACCGCCTTGGGTGAACGCGCCGGCGCAATTGAGCGTGAGCGTGGCGGGCGCGGGCGGCGGCGAAG
>DAORMO010000071.1:0-14052 GCA_035440585.1 Terricaulis sp. | reverse complement strand
CCGCGGCGATCACCGCCGGCCCGCCGTGCACATGCAGCTCGGCCACGTCCTCGCCGGTGAAGCTAGCGGGGCCGGGAAACCAGAGCACGAGCGCGTCATCCAGGGCCGCGCCGCTGCGCGGATCGGATAGGGCGCGCAAGCTCGCCTGCCGCGGCGGGGGCAGGCCCGCCCCGCTCAGCGCCGCAAGCGCGGTTGCAGAAGCGGGGCCGGAGAGGCGGATCACCGCCACGCCTGCCCGGCCCGCGCCGCTGGCCAGCGCGATGATCGTCTCGGGTTTCATGTGAAAAGTCTCAAGCCGGGTTAGGGCTTTTCACGTGAAGCTGCGGCGCCTGTGGCCCCTGCCGTCATCAGCTTCACGAAGGCGTCCTGGGCCTGCGTGCCCACGCTCATCCAGGACTGCATCATGGATTCCCCGCTCATCAGCGCGAGGTTCTTTTCCATGCGCTTGCCCATCTCCGAGACCAGCGCCTCATTGATCGGGGTGACATCCGGCAGGCCCATGAAGCGGCGGGCTTCCTCGGGGCTGCACTCGACATTGACGGTGAACTTCATCGGCCCAATTCCTCTCGCGCGTTTGTCGCCTTCCGCGTCTATAACGCGCGCCGACCGTTTGAGACAGCAAGGAGCCGAACATGGGTGAGTGGATCGAGATCGCGGGGCCGGACGGGCCCTTTCGCGCCTACGCAGCCCGCCCGGCCGGAACGCCCAAGGCGGCGGTGGTGGCTGTGCAGGAGATTTTCGGCGTCAACGCGGTGATGCGCGGCAAGGCCGATTGGCTGGCGCGCGAGGGCTATCTCGCCATCGCGCCCGATCTGTTCTGGTGCGTCGGCAAGGACATCGACATCACCGATCAAACCGAGGCCGAGTGGAAGCAGGCGATCGACTACATGAATGCGCTCGATAAGAACGCGGCGGTGACTGACGTGCAGGCGACCATCGCCGCAGCCCGCAGCATGGGCGTCTCCAAGGTCGGCGTGCTCGGCTATTGCATGGGCGGGTACCTGGCGTTCCTCGCCGCCTGCCGCACCGATACGGACGCGAGCGTCGCCTATCATGGCGGCGGCATCCACACCGCGCTTGGCGAAGCGGGCGGGATCAAAAAGCCCGTGCTGCTGCACAACCCGATGAAGGATGGCTTCATCCCGGTGGAGGCGCTCAACACCATCCGCGAAACGCTGGCGCCCAATCCGCTCGTCACCATCTACGAATACGCCGAGCAGGATCACGCCTTCACCCGCGAAGGCGGCGCCCACTACGATGAAGCCGCCAAGCAGCTCGCTGACAGCCGCACCATCGCCTTCCTGGATCAGAGCCTCGCATGAGGGCCGCGCTTTTCATCGCTGCGGCGCTCGCACTGACGGCGTGCGAGGCGGCCGTTGTCGGCGTCGAGGGGCGCCACGCGCCGCCCGCCGATACACTGACGCCCGCTTCGCTGCCGGGGTTTTTCGATTGCTTGCGCGATCGCGGCGAGGCGGTGGTCTCCGCCCATCGCGGCGGCCCTGCGCCCGGCTTTGCCGAGAACGCGATTCCGACGTTCGAAAACACCGTGCGTGCAGCCCCGGCATTTCTTGAGGTCGACATCGCCCGCACGCGCGATGGCGCCCTCATCCTCATGCACGATGATACGCTGGAGCGGACAACCACCGGCGAAGGCGCGGTGCGTGATCTCACGCTCGCGCAAATCCAAAGTTTCAGCTTGCGCGATGACAACGGCCGCACGCTCAGCGCCCGCCCGCCCACACTGCGCGAAGCGTTGGATTGGGCGAACGGGCGCGCGATCCTCGAACTCGATGTGAAGCGCGGCGTCTCCTATGAGGACGTGGCGCGCGAGGTGGAGGCGGCCGGCGCGATGGGCCGGGTGGTGTTCATCACCTACAGCGTCGATGGCGCGGCGCGGCTCGCGCGCGTGGCGCCAGGCGCGATGATCTACACCACGATCGAGCGTGTGGGAGACATCGCCACGCTTGAGCGTCGCGGGGTTGATCTGTCACGCATCGTCGCCTGGATCGGCACGGGCGCGCCGGATGCGGCTTTGATCGATGCGCTCAACGCGCGCGGGATCGAGGCGCGGATCGGGGTGTTTGGCTCCAATCGCAACGGCGCGTTCGCCAGCGCCGCGCGCGAGGGCGTTTCGATCATCGCGGTGGACGAGGCGGCCGAAGCCGTGCGCGAACTTGACGCCGCCGATGGCGCTGAAAGCTACGCCGCGCTGCAGTGCCTTGCGCCGCGCTGATCCCTATATCGAGCCGAGCACAGGAGCACGGCATGAAAGCAATTCGTTTTGATCAAACCGGCGGCGCAGAGGTGTTGCGGTTTGAAGAGATCGCAGCGCCCGCGCCTGGCGCGCGCGAGGTGCTGGTGCACCTGCACGCGATCGGCGTGAACTTTATCGACACCTACTATCGCGGCGGGCTTTATCCAGCGCCTATGCCGGGCGGGCTTGGGCTTGAGGGCGCGGGAATCGTTGAGGCCATCGGCGAGGGCGTGACGCGCTTCGCCGTGGGAGATCGCATCGCGTTTTGCCAGGGTCCGCTTGGCGCTTACGCCGATTTGCATGTCGTGAAAGAAACGCGCGCGGTGAAGCTGCCTGATGGCGTTTCGTTCGACATCGCCGCCGCTTCCATGTTGAAGGGCGCCACCGCGCGTTATCTTCTTCGCAAGACGTTTCGCGTGGAACGCGGCCACAACGTCTTGATCCATGCGGCGGCTGGCGGCGTGGGGCAAATTGCGACGCAATGGGCCAAGCATCTCGGCGCGCGCGTGATCGCAACTGTCGGCAGCGATGCGAAGGTTGAGGTTGCGAAGGCTCTCGGCGCTGATGATGTGATTGTCTCTTCGCGCGAAGATATCGCCGAGCGTGTTCGTGCGCTCACCGATGGCGTCGGCGTTGATGTTGCCTATGATGGCGTTGGCAAAGATACGTGGGACGCCTCACTCGATAGCTTGCGCAAGTTCGGCATGATGGTGAGCTATGGCAATGCATCAGGCCCGGTGCCGCCAATCGCACCACTGGTGCTGGCGCGAAAGGGAGCGCTCTATCTCACGCGCCCGGGCCTTGAGCCACACATCGATACAGCAGAAACGCTCGATCAAACGGCGGCGGATTTATTTGATGTAATCGCATCAGGCGCAGTGAAAATCGCAGCGCCAAAGCGCTACGCGCTGGCCGATGCAGCGCAAGCGCATCGTGATCTTGAAGCGCGCAAAACCACCGGCAGCGTGGTGCTGATCCCATAACGCGCGCGCAAGCGACGCAAACGAAAAAGGGCGCTGGTTTTCGCCAGCGCCCTTTCCATTTCAGCGCGTGCGTGCGCGCTTAATTGTTCATCGACTGGAAGAAGTCGTCGTTGTTCTTCGAGCCCTTGAGCTTATCGAGCAGGAACTCGATCGCGTCTTGCGTACCCATCGGCGAAAGGATTCGGCGCAGAACGTAAGTCTTCTGCAAGTGCTCCTTCGGGGTGATGAGCTCGTCTTTGCGGGTGCCGGATTTGAGCACGTCGATCGCCGGGAAGATGCGGCGGTCGGCGACTTTGCGGTCGAGTTGGAGCTCGCTGTTGCCGGTGCCTTTGAACTCTTCAAAGATCACTTCGTCCATGCGGCTGCCCGTATCGATCAGCGCGGTGGCGATGATGGTGAGTGAGCCGCCTTCTTCCAGATTGCGCGCCGCGCCGAAGAAGCGCTTGGGGCGTTGCAGCGCGTTGGCGTCAACACCGCCCGTCAGCACCTTGCCGGAAGAGGGCACGACCGTGTTGTAGGCGCGGCCCAGGCGCGTGATCGAATCCAGCAGGATCACCACGTCCTTGCCGTGCTCGGCCAGGCGCTTGGCCTTCTCGATCACCATTTCAGCAACGGCGACGTGGCGCGTGGCGGGCTCATCGAAGGTGGAGGAGACCACCTCGCCCTTCACGCTGCGCTGCATGTCGGTGACTTCTTCGGGGCGCTCATCGATCAAGAGAACGATGAGAAACACCTCGGGGTGGTTGGCTTCGATCGCCTTGGCGATGTTCTGCATGATCACGGTTTTACCCGTGCGCGGTTGGGCCACGATCAGCGAGCGCTGGCCTTTGCCGATGGGGGCGACGATGTCGATGATGCGCCCGGTCTTGTCTTTGATGGTCGGATCATCGAGCTCCATCTTCAGCCGCTCAGTGGGATAGAGCGGCGTCAGATTGTCGAAATGCACTTTGTGGCGGACGCGATCGGGATCCTCGAAATTGATCGAGTTCACTTTCGTCAGCGCGAAATAGCGCTCGCCGTCTTTCGGGGCCTTGATCTGGCCTTCCACCGTGTCGCCGGTGCGCAGGCCAAATTTGCGGATCTGCTGCGGCGAGACGTAGATGTCGTCCGGGCCCGGCAGGTAGTTCGATTGCGGGCTGCGCAGGAAGCCGAAGCCGTCGGAGAGGATCTCAACGACGCCTGCGCCGCCAATCTCGACGCCGCGCTCGGCCATCTGCTTGAGGATGGCGAAATACATATCCTGCGTGCGCAGGGTGTTTGCGCCCTCGATCTCGAGCGATTCAGCAATCCGCAGCACTTCGGCTGGGGCTTTGCGCTTCAGCTCTTGCAGCGTGAGCGAGGTGAGCTCTTCGAGGGCTTGTTGTTCAGTCATGTGGGTCTCGGAAAACGGACCTCGGGCGCGAGCAGGCGCGGACGAAGGGCCGTCAGGGTTGATTCAGGTTGGTTCGGCGGATGGAGGAATGATGTGCGCCGCCGTCGCGCGCGCGGGCCCAAAGGAGGGCTGCGCTGGCCGCATGGACACCATAACCGCGCTGGCCCGTCAAGCGGGCTGGCGCATCAGAACGCCCTTAGGGCTCAAGCGTGGCCAGAAGGACAGCAGCGATCGCGATCAGGAAAGGGATCTCGCTCATCCGCCGCCAGAACTTTTCGGAGTGGCGGCGCTCCCCACGGGCGAGCTTGCGACCCTCCGCAGATAGGAAGCCGTGATAGCCGCTCAAGCCCAGCACCAAAATAAGTTTGCCCCAGAACCAGTGCGGCACGCCGGCGATCACCACGCCCAGCGGCCGATCCCAATCGCCGGAGACATACGCGCCGAACAGGTAAAGCCCGAACACCCACGAAAGCACGAGCGAGGGCCCGAGGATGATCAGGCGCAAATTGCGCGCCGCTTTCAGCATGGAGGCTTCCAGCTCCCCGCCCGGCTGGCCGGCGGTGAGGTAGGCGTAAAAGCGCGGCAGCATCAAAAGGCCGGCGATCCAGGCGATCACGGCGATGATGTGCAGGCCGCGCGCCAGATTGTAGCCGATCACATGATCCATCAGTCCGTGCTCCGGTGCGGGCAGAGCCGCGCATGGGCGGGGCAAAGCCGCGCGCCCTGTTCCGAGCAGGTCTTACCCGGTTGCTCAAGCGCTTGCGCGGCCAAATCGGCCAGCGCGTCGATGAAGCGCGGGGCGGTCCCAAGCGCCGCCGCACGCAGATAGAATGGCAGGCCAAGGCGCGTGGCGACTTGAGCATACTCAATATCGAGCTCGACCAGGGTTTCGATATGCTCCGAAACAAAGGCGATGGGGGTGACGATCAGCCCGACGCCATCTTGCGCCGCGGCGTGGATTTCTTGCTCAGTGGTGGGGCCGATCCATTTGATCGGGCCGACGCGCGATTGGTAGCAAATCCGCGTTTCCCACTCTGGCGGCAACAGCGCGCGCACCGCCGCGGCTGTTTGTTCCATTTGCCACTGATAGGGATCGCCTGCCGCAATCACGCGTTCGGGCAAGCTGTGCGCTGAGAATAATACGCGCGGATTGGCCGGCGAGCCGCCATCGCGCCAAGCCTTGATAATCGCTTCGGCGTGCGCCTCAACGAACGGCTTGGAGGTTGGATAGCAGCACAATGCCGATGCGGGCAGGGCGCTCACCTTGCGCCATTCGGCCAAGGAGGAGCCTGTCGTGGTGCTTGAATATTGCGGGTAGAGCGGCAGCAGGATCGCGTCTGTCGCGCCCCATGCCTCGACATCCACAGCCACATGTTTTGCGCGCGGCGCCCAATAGCGCATCACTGGAAAGCATTTGAAGCTCACGTTTGCGACGCGCGCGGCCATCGCCTGTTCAAGCGCTTGGGCTTGCAGGATCGTTTCAGGCAAGATCGGCGAGGCGCCGCCCATATAGCCGTAATTTTCAATCGCCAGCTTTTCGCGCACGCGCGAAATCAGCTGCGCCAGCATAAACCGGAACGGCTGCGGCAAGCTGATAATGGCTTTATCATTGAACAAATTGAACAGAAACGGCCGCACCGCTTCCGGCTCATCCGGCCCGCCCAGATTGAAAAGAATGATCGCCACCCGCCGCGCGCTCATCACACGCAGATGCGGACGCTGCTTTTCATCCTCAAGCGGAAGGGCGCTCATGCCTGGCCTTTGACGATCGCCACCATGCGCGCGACGTTTTCGGGCGTCGCTTGCGGGGTGATGCCGTGGCCGAGATTGAAAATGTGCGGCCCGCCTTTGAAGGCGTCGATCACCGCGCGCGTATCACGCTCAAGCGCCATGCCGCCTACCACCAAAGTTTGCGGATCGAGATTGCCCTGCAGCGCCATCGCCTTTGGCGTGATCGCCCGCGCATGCGCGGCAGGGGTTTGGGTATCCACACCCAGCGCATCAACACCCGTCTCGCGCACGAAGGCCTCGATATTGGCGCCCGCGCCGCGCGGGAAGCCGATGATCGGCGCGATGACGCCGAGCGCACGCAGGCGGCTCACCAGGCGCTTTGTCGGCTGGGTTACGACGCGATCAAACACAGCCGGCGGCAGCCCCTCGGCCCAGCTTTCAAAAATCTGCAAGCAGTCCGCGCCGGCTTTCACCTGCGCGGCCAAATGCCGGGCGGTGGCTTCCACCAAAACCGAGAGGAGGGCATCGACCTCATCTGGGCGCTCATAGAAGGCGCGCCGAGCCTCATCCTTATCGCCGGCCTTGGAGCATGTAGGTCGCCACCGTCCAGGGGCCGCCGGCAAAGCCGATCAGCGCCGTGCCCCCAGGCAAAGCGCCGCGAATGCGATCCACCGTCTCATAGACAGGTGATAAGCGTTGGATGGCCTTTTCCGGATCGTCAAAGCGCCAGCCGGTCTCGGCGATCAAGGGTTCCAGTCTTGGGCCTTCGCCCTCAACGAACCAAACCTTCCGCCCCAGCGCATCGGGCACGACGAGGATGTCCGAGAACAGGATCGCCGCATCGAGCGGGAAGCGCCGCAAGGGCTGCATCACCGCTTCTGTCGCCACCGCAGGCGAATAGCAGAATTCCAGGAAATTCTTGGTCCGGCTCCGGAGCTCCCTATACTCCGGCAGATACCGCCCTGCCTGACGCATGAACCAGATCGGCGGACGCTCCAGCGTCTCGCCACGAAGTACGCGCAAGAGCGCAAGAGAAGTTTCCCGACCGGCCATGCCCGCCTTCTAAACCTTATTCTGAGAAATGCTTAGAGGAGGACTCGTTGTTGATGGGGCCTGAAGACTAGGACAGATTGTCCACCCACAGGTTTCCCCCAATTTTGTCCCCCTCAGGTTATGGCTAAAATCCGTTAACCAAGAGGGCCTTGGCTTAGCCGCGCCGTTTGTCTGATTCCTGGGCTCTGTTTTATCCCCAGTGGGGATAAGCCTGGGAGGAATCGCGGACGCGGGCGCGCAAATCTGGCGCCGCGTCGGGCAGGGGGTCTTTGGCCTTAGCTCGCCCTTCCTTTTCCAACAGCTTGTCCACATGCCGCGAAGGGGCGATATGCTGAGCCGATGCGCGAACGGCTTGCGACCTATTTCAATGTCCATCTGGTGTCGGACTCGACAGGGGAGACCCTGGCCGGGGTCATGCGCGCCACCTGCGCCCAGTTCGATGATATCCTGCCGATCGAGCACTCGTATTTTCTCGTCCGCTCCGCCCGGCAATTGGAGCGGGTGATGCGCGAGATTGAGGCCGCGCCAGGCGTCGTGATGTTCACGCTCTCGAACATGGATCACCGCGCCATGCTGGAGCGGCGCTGCGCCGAGGCCAACATGCCGTGCGTCGCGGTGCTTGATCCAGTGCTGGACGTCACCTCCCGCTACCTTGGGCAAGAGCTGAACCATAAGGTCGGCGCCTCGCGCAAACTCACGGCGGAATATTTCAAGCGCATCGATGCGCTGGATTTCGCCATGGAGCACGATGACGGCCAGCAGGTGATCGAGCTGAAGGACGCGGACGTCATCCTTGTCGGCGTCAGCCGCACCTCGAAAACGCCCACCTGTGTTTATCTCGCCCATCGCGGGGTGAAGGCGGCCAACGTGCCGTTCGTGCCCAATGTGGAGCTGCCGCCGGAATTGTTCGGTGAGCGCCGGCAGCTTGTCGTTGGCCTCACCATCTCGGCGGATAGGCTGGTGCATATTCGCCGCAATCGCTTGGTGGCGATGAAGGAGACGCGGGCAGGGGATTACACGGAGGAAGATTCCGTGCGGGCCGAGATCATGCGCGCGCAAAAATTGTTTGAACGCGAAGGCTGGCCGACGATCGATGTTTCACGCCGCTCGATCGAGGAAACGGCCGCGGCGGTGCTCAACCTTCTGGCGGAGCACCGCGATTGACCGAGCTTGTGCTTGCCTCCGCCAGCGCCTCGCGCCGCCGCGTGCTTGAGGCGGTGGGGCTCAGTTTCACCATCGATCCCCCACGCGCCGATGAAGAAGCCGCCAAAGCAAGCTTGCGCGCTGCGGGCCTTAAGCCGCGCGATCAGGCTGATGCGCTGGCTGAGCTGAAAGCGCTTTCCATTTCGCGCCGCCGGCCCGGCTTTATTATTGGCGCAGATCAAATGCTCGCGATCGAAGGCGAGGTGCTGGATAAGCCCAAGGATATGGCCGAAGCGCGCGCGCACCTGATGCGCCTGCGCGGCAAGACGCATGAACTTTTATCTGCCGCTGTTGTGGCGCGCGATGGCGCGATCATCTGGCGGCATACCGAAACACCGCGCCTGACCATGCGCGCCTTCCCGGATGCGTTTTTGGACGATTATCTTGAGCGGGCAGGCGAGGCGGTGCTTTCCAGCGTGGGCGCTTACCAGCTTGAGGGCCTCGGCGCGCAATTGTTTGCGCGCGTAGACGGAGACTTTTTCTCCGTGCTCGGCATGCCGCTTTTGCCGCTTTTGGCTTTCCTCCGCGAACACGGGATTGTTGCGCGATGACGATTACCGGCGCCACCAAGGTTCTTGCGCTGATTGGCGATCCGGTGAGCCACTCGCTCTCGCCAATCATGCACAATGGCTGGATCGCGGATCATGGGCTGGACGCGGTGTATGTGGCGCTGCCGCTGAAAAGCGATTCCGCCGAAAGCGAGATTCGCGCCTTCTGCCGCTTTGGCCTCGCCGGCGCGAACGTCACCGTGCCGCACAAGCGCGAAGCGGCCAGCGCCGCCGATCGCAGCGAGGGCGTGGTGGCGAACGTGCTGCGCTGGGAGAAAGACGGCAGCGTTTCCGGATTCAACACCGATGGCCTTGGTTTTCTCGATGCGCTGCGCGAAACCGCGCCGGATTGGAAAACCCGCGTGCGCCGGGTGCTGATGCTGGGGGCAGGCGGCGCGGCCTCCGCGATCGCCGAAGCGCTTGGCCCGCACGTGGATACAATTTATTTCGCCAACCGCACCCAATCGCGCGCCGACGCGGCCGCCGATGCGCTGCGCGCGGGCCGTGTGCTGCGCTGGGAAGATCTCGAGCGCGGCTTCGGCGCGGCTGACCTCATTGTGCAAGCCACCACGCTGGGTATGAGCGGGGCGCCGTCGCCGAATTGGCCGATGCACGCCGCCAAGCAAACCGCGATCTGCGCTGACATTGTTTATAAGCCGCTGGAAACGCCGTTTCTCGCCGCCGCGCGCGCGCGCAATCTTGTCGCCATGGATGGGCTCGGCATGCTGATCCATCAGGGCGCGCGCGCGTTTGAGCTTTGGTTCGGCGTGAAACCCGACGTGCAAAAGGCGCGCGCGCGGCTGATTGCGGCGCTGCCATGATCGTCATTGGCCTCACCGGTTCGATCGGCATGGGCAAATCCACCGTGGCGAAAATGTTCGCGGAGGAGGGGGCGGCGGTGTTTGATTCAGATGCGGCTGTGCATGCGCTCTATGCGCCGGGCGGCGCGGCGGTTGCGGCTGTGGGCGCTGAGTTCCCGGCTGCGATTCGCGATGGCGCGGTGGATCGGGCGCTGCTTTCCCCGCTGGTGCTCAACAATCCGGTCGCGCTGAAGCGACTGGAGCAGATCGTGCATCCGTTCGTGCGCCACGCGCAGGTTGCGTTCGCGGAGGGCGCGCGCGCGGATGGCGCGGATTTCGTGCTGTTTGACATTCCGCTCTTGCTGGAAGGCAAGGGCTCGGACCTGTTCGATACAATCGTGGTTGTTTCCGCCCCGGCTGAGGTGCAGCGCGCGCGGGTGCTGGCACGGCCGGGCATGACAGAAGAGAAGTTCACGCAGATTCTTGCGCGGCAAATGCCCGACGCGGAAAAGCGCGCGCGCGCTGATTTTGTGATCGATACTGGCGTTTCGCTGGATGAAACACGCGCCCAAGTCCGCGCCGTGCTGGACGCTTTGCGCGAAGCAGCTTAGCCCAAAAGCATGCGCGAGATTATTTTCGACACGGAAACCACTGGCCTTGATCCGCTGCACCCGGAGCGGCCAGATCGGCTGGTTGAGGCTGGTTTTGTCGAATTGATGGGGCTTGAGCGCACGGGGCGCGAGCTGCACCTTTATTTTAATCCCGAACGCGATGTGCCCGAAGAGGTCGTGCGCGTGCACGGCCTGCGGCGCGAGTTTCTGGAAAAGCACCCGCGCTTTGCCGAACAGGTGGAGCAGATCCTCGATTTTATCGGGGATGCGCCATTGGTGGCGCACAACGCCGCGTTCGACCAAGGCTTTGTGAATGCCGAGCTTGCGCGCGCTGGGCGTGAGGCGCTGGCCGGCGCGCGTTTCGTCGATACGTTGCCGATCGCGCGCAAGCGCTTTCCTGGCGCGTCGTGTTCGCTCGATGCGTTGGCCAAGCGCTTCCAGCTCGATCGCTACGGCTTTGATCTGGCCTCACGCAAAGGCCCCGGCGGGCACGGCGCGCTGGTGGACTCGCGCATTCTGGCTGAGGTGTATCTGCAATTGCGCGGCGGGCGTGAGCAGCGGCTTTCTTTTGAGGCGGCGGTGGAAAGTGTTTCAGCCGCGGCTGAAGCGCCGGTGCAATTTGCGCCGCGCCCGCCACGCCCGGCGCCGCTTGCCGCGCGCTTGACCGCGGAGGAGGCGGCGGCCCACGAGGCGTTTATCGCTAAACTGGGCGATGGCGCCCTTTGGAAGAAAACCGGCAGCTAGCCGCCGAACGGGGCGACGCCTCGCGACTCGCGCTCTTTCAGCTCATTGAAATAGAGCGGCGCAAAATCAATCGGGTTGATCATCAGCGGCGGGTAGCCGCCTTCGCGCGTGATCTCAGCCAGGATGGCGCGGGCGAACGGGAAGAGCAGGCGCGGGCACTCGATCCACACCATGGGCTCGATATCGTCCGGGTGGGCGTTCACGAACTGGAAGAGCCCCGAATAGATGAGCTCAACCGAGAACATCGGCTCTTCGCCCCGCCGCGCCTGGACCGAGAGGCAGAGATCAACCTCCGTGGCCTCCGCACGCTCGCCGATGGGGCGGGATTTAACCTCAACGCCCATATCGATCAGCGGCTGGTCGGCGTAGCCCTGTGCCGTGGCCGAGGCCAAGGCGTTACGGAATGACAGTTCCTTCACGTACTGGGAGAGTACCCGAAGTTGCGGAGATTCTGGCGGATTCTGGCCAGGGTCGGAGGCAACGCTCATGCGCCACTCGCGTGCTTGGGGCTGGGAGGAGGCGGGCTAACATCAAAGCGTGTGCGCGGCAACCAAAGGCCCGCTGGCATTGGCCCGATATTGGCACTATCTTAACAGAAATGACGCGCAAACGCGGATTGTACCCGCGATGGAGCAAGATTCGTGGATCAGGCCCTGATCGAATATGCAGTGCTGGCGTTTGTCGCCGGCTTTGTGCTGTTTCGGCTCTACACAACGCTCGGCCGTCGTGTGGATACCGAGCGGCCAGATCCGCGCCCGGCGCCGGCTCAGGGCGAGATGCCGCGCGATCAGGATGGCCCCGCGCCGATGTCCGCGCCCATGGCGGGGCAGGAAGACGAGTTCCGCCTGCCCGAGCCGCCCGAACAGCAATTCATCGGAAGGCGCGCCGAAAGGCGTATCGACGGCACGCCATGAGACATCGGTGAGCGAGCCGAGAGCATAGAGCCCGCTGCCGCCGATGATGCCGAGCTTGCCCCCCATCGCCCGGTGCCGGGCCTAGTGCTTGATGCCCGCCCAGACCCTGCGATAGCTGAGGTAGGCCAGCGTCGTCAGGATCAGCAGGAAGGCGATCACGCCCACGCCCGCCCGCTTGCGCGCTTCGAGCTTCGGCTCTGCCGCCCAGGTGAGGAACGCCGCGACGTCCTGCGACATCTGGTCGACGGTCGCTTCCGGCTGGCCTTCCGCATACGTCACCTGGCCCGCGCTGAGCGGCGGTGCCATCGCGATCGCGAGGCTGTGGAAGTAGGGGTTGTAGTGGAGCGGCGCCTCGGGGCGGCGGTCCGCCGGGAAGTTCGCCGGCACGTCCGCGAAGCCGCTGAGCAGCGAGTAGACGTAGTTCGAACCGTCAGGACGCGCCTTGGTGATCAGCGAAAGGTCGGGCGGCAGCGCGTTGTTGTTCGCGGCGCGCGCGGCGATCTCGTTCGCGTACACGAGCGGGATCTTGTCCGACGGGATCGCCGTGCGGGTTGCAGCCTCGCCGGTGTCCGGGTTGATCGTCGGCACTTCGTGCGTCCAGTTCTTGGCGATCGCCTTCACCTCGGCCTCGGAGAAGCCGATCTCGCCGAGGTTGCGGAACGCGATGCGGTTCAGGCTGTGGCAGGCCGAGCAGACTTCCTTGTAGACCTGAAAGCCGCGCTGCAGCTGAACGCGGTCGTAGCCGCCGAACACGCCGAGCCCGATCGGGCCGTCCCACGACCAGTGCACCTTCTTGGGGTGCTCGTGGAACGCGAGCGTCGGATCAACTTCCGTCGCTTCGCGGGGCGAGAGCGCTGCGAACAGCAGGACCACGCAGAAAACGGCGCCGATGGCGATTCCGAAAAGACGAACCATGACGTCGTGTCCCTTATTCGGCCGGCTGCGCCGCGTTGGCGGGCGCGGGTTCAGATTTGCCGAGCACGGCTTCGGCGATCGAGTTGGGCAGCGGGAGCGGCCGCTCGATGCGCGAGACGATCGGCAGGATGATGAGGAAGTGCGCGAAGTAATACATCGACGCGATCTGGCTGATCCGCACCCACGGCTCTTCGGCCGGCTTGCCGCCGCAGATGCCGAGGATGAGCAGGTCGAACATCAGCACCCAGAACAGCTGCTTCGAAACCGGCTTGAAGCGGTTCGACTTGACGTTCGAGCCGTCGAGCCACGGCAGGAAGAACAGCAGCAGGATCGCCGCGAACATCGCGAGCACGCCCCACAGCTTCGCCGGCAGGATGAAGTCCACCGTGAAGGCGCGCAGGATCGCGTAGAACGGCCAGAAGTACCATTCGGGAACGATGTGCGCCGGGGTCGAGATCGGGTTCGCCGGAATGTAGTTGTCCGGGTGACCGAGATAGTTCGGCAGGAAGAACACGAACACCGAGAAGACGATCAGGTAGACGCCCGCGCCGAACAGGTCCTTCGCGGTGAAATAGGGGTGGAACGGCAGCGTATCCGCCGGGCCCTTCACGTCGATGCCCGCCGGGTTGTTCGAACCCGGGATGTGCAGCGACCAGATCTTCAAGATGACGACACCCGCGATCACGAACGGCAGCAGGTAGTGCAGGCTGAAGAAGCGGTTGAGCGTGGCGTTATCGACCGCGAAGCCGCCGAGCAGCAGCGTCACGATGCTGTCGCCGACCACCGGAATGGCCGAGAACAGGTTGGTGATGACGGTCGCGCCCCAGAAGCTCATCTGGCCCCACGGCAGCACGTAGCCCATGAAGGCGGTCGCCATCATCAGGAGGAAGATGATGACGCCGAGAATCCAGAGGATCTCGCGCG
>DAORMO010000070.1:12781-14158 GCA_035440585.1 Terricaulis sp. | reverse complement strand
TCATCGCGCTATGCGCGCTGACAGCTCCCCCGTAAACGGGGGAGCATGAAATTGCTCTACCCCAGCGCCTCTTCGAGCAGCGCTTCGAGTTCTTTCAAATGTTTGGACATGAGGCCCGCCGCGGTTGAGGCGGTGGCCGGGCGGCCCGCATAGCGCGCGCGCTTGGCGGCGACATCAAGCTTCTCAAGCGTGAGCTCAAGCCATGGGTCCACGAATGTCCAGCCGCCCATATTCTTGGGCTCTTCCTGGCACCAGACGATCTCGGCGTTCGGGAAACGCGCGAGCTCCGTCATCACCGATTTCATCGGCCAGGGATAAAATTGCTCAAGCCGCAGCAGGTACACATCATCGAGCCCGCGCTTTTCGCGCTCATCGAGCAGATCGTAATAGACCTTGCCGGCGCTGATGACGACGCGGCGGATCTCATGATCGCCTTTGAGGCTGACGCTGGTGTTGCCGTTATTGAGTTGAGCGTCATCCCAGAGCACGCGGTGGAAGGATGAGCCGGGCCCGAATTCATCGAGCGTGGACACCGCCTTCTTGTGGCGCAGAAGCGATTTGGGCGTGAACACAATCAGCGGCTTGCGGAAATCGCGGTGCATCTGGCGGCGCAGCGCGTGGAAATAGTTCGCCGGCGTCGTGCAATTGACGACCTGCATGTTGTCTTCGGCGCATTGCTGCAAGAAGCGCTCGATGCGGGCCGAGCTGTGCTCTGGCCCCTGCCCCTCGTAGCCGTGCGGCAGCAGCATGACGAGGCCCGACATGCGCAGCCATTTGCGCTCACCCGAGGAGATGAATTGATCGATCACCACTTGGGCGCCGTTCACGAAATCGCCGAACTGGGCTTCCCACAGCACCAGCGTTTTCGGATCGGCGAGGCTGTAGCCGTATTCAAAGCCGAGCACCGCTTCCTCGGAAAGCAGTGAATCGATCACCTCGTAGTGCGCTTGGCTGGAGTGCAGATTGTTGAGCGGGGTGTAGCGCGCCTCGCTGTTTTGATCGACGAAATGCGAGTGGCGCTGCGAGAACGTGCCGCGGCAGCTGTCCTGGCCCGAAAGGCGCACGTGGAAGCCTTCGTCCAGCAGCGTGGCGAACGCCAGATGCTCACCCAGCGCCCAATCGATGTTCTTGCCCTCATCGATCGCCTTGCGGCGCGCTTCGATCACGCGCTGCACGGTTTTGTGCATGGCGAAATCGCGCGGGATGTCGGTGATGCGGCGGCCGAGCGCGGTGAGGCGCTCAAGATCGACCTCGGTTTTGCCGCGGCGGTCATCATCTTCGGGCAGGCCGAAGCCAGACCAGACGCCATCGAGCCAATCGGCTTTGTTGACCTTAAAGGCCTTGCCCGCATCGAACTCCGCATCGAGGAATTGGTTG
>DAORMO010000070.1:12494-12735 GCA_035440585.1 Terricaulis sp. | reverse complement strand
CTCTTCGATGAGGCGCTTGGAATAGATGTCCAGCGTCGAGCGCTGATCCTTGATGCGCCGATACATGATCGGCTGCGTCATCGTCGGGTCATCGCCTTCGTTGTGGCCGAAGCGGCGATAGCAGAACATGTCGATGACGACATCCTTGCCGAACAGCTGGCGATATTCGGTGGCCACCTTGGCGGCGAACACCACAGCTTCCGGATCATCGCCGTTCACATGGAAGATCGGCGCCTGAACC
>DAORMO010000070.1:4807-12459 GCA_035440585.1 Terricaulis sp. | reverse complement strand
ATAGTGCGGCGCGGTGGTGAAGCCGATCTGGTTGTTGATGATGAAGTGCATGGTGCCGCCGGTGCGGTAGCCGCGCAGCCCAGACAGCGCGAAGCATTCAGCGACAACGCCCTGCCCTGCGAACGCCGCATCGCCGTGGATCAACAGTGGCATCACCCGCGCGCGCAGCGCGTGCAATTGTTCGGTATCTTCAAACCACGTCGCGCGCTTGGCCTGCTTGGCGCGCGATTTGCCGAGCACGACCGGGTTCACGATCTCAAGGTGAGACGGGTTCGCCGTGAGCGAGAGGTGGACGTTGTTGCCATCGAAGGCGCGATCGGATGAGGCGCCGAGGTGATATTTCACATCGCCGGAGCCGAGCACGTCATCGGGCTGGGCCGAGCCGCCTTGGAATTCGTGGAAGATCGCCTGATAGGGCTTGCCCATCACGGCGGCGAGCACGTTGAGGCGGCCGCGGTGCGCCATGCCGAGCACGATTTCTTCAGCGCCCATGGCGCCGCCGCGCTTGATGATCTGCTCGAGCGCCGGGATCATGGCTTCGCCGCCATCGAGGCCAAAGCGCTTGGTGCCCGGGTGGCGCTTGTGCACGAACTTTTCAAAGCTCTCGCCTTCGAGCAGCTTCTTCAAAATCGCGCGCTTGCCTTCAGGGGTGAAGGCGATCTCTTTATCGGGGCCTTCGATGCGCTCTTGGATCCAGGCCTTCTCGGCCGGATCGGTGATGTGCATGAATTCGACGCCGACGGTGGAGCAATAGGTGCGCTGAAGAATCGCCAGCATCTCGTTGACGGTGGCCGTCTGCAGGCCGAGCACGCCGTCGATGAAAATGGGCCGATCCAAATCTTCAGGGCCAAAGCCGTGGCTGGCGGGATCGAGCTCCGGCGCCGCTGGGCGCGCTTCGATGCCGAGCGGATCGAGATTGGCGGCCAGATGCCCGCGCGTGCGATAGGCGCGGATCATCATCAGCGCGCGGATGCTGTCGCGCGCCGCTTGCTGCACATCGGCGGTGGAAGCGCCGGCCGGCAGACGCTTGCGGGCGATGGCTTCAAACTTATCGCTCAGCCCGCCCCAATCGCCATCCATCAGCCGCGTGATCTCGGTGGTCTTCGGCGCGGCAAGATCCGGGCGATACCAGGACGGCCCATCGAATGCGGCGCGCACGGCGGCGGGATCATCATGCAGCTGCTGGAAGAAAGCGCGCCATGAAGGATCGACCGAATTGGGATCGGTCAAAAACTTCTCGTGCATTTCCTCGACGAATTTGGCGTTGCCGCCATAGAGGAAGCTCGTTTCGAGCATTGCAGTGTTGGGCAAGCTGCGCGCGTCGTCCGCCATAGGGGCGCTGACCTCTCGGAAATCTCCAGCGACGCAAAGGGATATAGGGCGCGCCGCCGGGCGGCGCCCCTTCTAAAGCGCGTCGTTAAAGGATTGAAGGCCTGCAATGCCGCAAAGGCGCCTTTGGGCGCGCTTTTTCAAACACGCCTCCGTGAGTCCGACGCGGCGCCTAGCTGGCGGGCAAGCTTGCTCCTCCCCTGCGCGCGCAACGTGCAGCTCCAGAAGCAAAACGGCCCCCTTTCGGGGGCCGCGAAGTTTAGCCCTTGAGCAGCTCGCTCATCGTCCGCCCCAGGGCGGCCGGGTGTGGCGATACTTTGATGCCGGCGGCTTCCATTGCCGCGATTTTGCTTTCGGCGTCGCCCTTGCCGCCGGCGATGATGGCGCCAGCGTGGCCCATACGGCGGCCCGGAGGGGCGGTGCGGCCGGCGATGAAGCCCACCACCGGCTTCCAGCGGCCCTTTTTCTTCTCATCGGCCAGGAATTGGGCGGCGTCTTCTTCCGCCGAGCCGCCGATTTCGCCGATCATGATGATGGATTTGGTTTCATCATCAGCCAGGAATTTTTCCAGCACGTCGATAAACTCAGTGCCCTTCACCGGATCGCCGCCGATGCCGACGGCGGTGGTTTGGCCCAGGCCCTCATTGGTGGTTTGGAACACGGCCTCGTACGTCAGCGTGCCCGAGCGCGAGACGACGCCCACACTGCCCTTCTGGAAAATCTGGCCCGGCATGATGCCGATCTTGCACTCGCCCGGCGTCAGGATGCCGGGGCAGTTCGGGCCCAACAGCGCGGATTTGGATTTTTGCAGCTTGGCTTTGACGCGCACCATGTCGAGCACCGGGATGCCCTCGGTGATGCAGACGATGTAGGGGATTTCCGCGTCGATCGCCTCTTCGATGGCGGCGGCGGCGCCCGGCGGCGGCACGTAGATCACGGTGGCGTCGGCGCCGGCTTTTTCCTTGGCTTCGGCGACGGTGTTGAACACCGGCAAGCCAAGGTGGGTCTGCCCGCCTTTGCCGGGGGAGACCCCACCCGTCATCTTCGTGCCGTAAGCGATCGCCTGCTCAGAGTGGAAGGTGCCGTTTTTGCCGGTGAAGCCTTGGCAGATCACGCGGGTCGCGGCGTTGACGAGAATGGACATTGGGCCCCCAGAAGCGCGGCTCAGCGCGCGTGCAGTCTAAAAATATGCCTGAGATCAGGCGCGTACAGATAAGGGCTTAGCCCTTCACAGCCTTCACGATCTTGCGCGCGGCATCTTCCAGATCATCGGCGCTGACCACGTTGAGGCCGCTTTCGTTGATGATCTTCTTGCCGAGTTCGACGTTGGTGCCTTCAAGGCGCACCACCAGCGGCACAGCGAGGCCGACTTCTTTCACCGCCGCGACCACGCCTTCGGCGATCACGTCGCATTTCATGATGCCGCCGAAGATGTTGACGAGGATGCCCTTCACCGCCGGATCGGCGGTGATGATTTTGAACGCGGCCGTCACCTTCTCTTTGGACGCGCCACCGCCGACATCGAGGAAGTTCGCCGGCTCGGCGCCGAACAGCTTGATGATGTCCATCGTCGCCATGGCCAGGCCCGCGCCATTGACCATGCAGCCGATATCGCCATCGAGCGGGATGTAGGCGAGGTCGTATTTCGAGGCTTCGATCTCCTTGGCGTCTTCTTCGCCGAGATCGCGCAGCTCAGCCCATTCGGGGTGGCGGAAGCCGGCGTTGGAATCGAACGTCACTTTCGCGTCGCCGCAGATCAGCTTGCCATCCTCGGTGACGATGAGCGGATTGATTTCCAGCATGCTCATGTCGCTTTTGACGAAGGCGTCATAGAGCGCGGCGACGATCGCGCCGGTTTGCGCGGCTTGATCGCCGGACACGCCAAACGCGGCGGCGACCTTGGCGCTGTCGGCGGCGGTGGGGCCGGTGTCCGGGTTGATCGAAACGGTGGTGATTTTCTCGGGCGTATCGTGCGCCACTTCTTCGATGTTCATGCCGCCCGCTTCGGAAGCGACGAACGCGACCTGGCTGGTTTCACGATCGACGAGCACCGAGAGATAGAATTCCTTGGCGATCTTCACGCCTTCTTCGATGTAGATGCGCTTGACCACGCGGCCGGCATCGCCGGTTTGCAGCGTGACCAGCGTGTGGCCGAGCATTTGCTGTGCGTAGAGGCCGACATCTTCGGGCTTGAAGGCGATGCGCACGCCGCCCTTTTCGCCGGCTTCGGCTTCCTTGAACTTGCCCTTGCCGCGCCCACCGGCGTGGATCTGGCTTTTCACCGCCCATACCGAGCCGCCCAACTTGGCGGCCGCATCCACCGCCTCATCCGCCGTAAAAGCCGCAAAGCCGCGCGGCACCGGGGCCCCGAAGCTTTTGAGCACGGCTTTGGCTTGGTATTCGTGGATGTTCATGGTCGGCCCAGGCCCCTGGAAACTACGGAAATATCGCCAGCCGGCTTACAGGATGCGGCGCCGCAGCGAAAGCATTTCACCTGCGACGCCCCGCCGCTAGGGCTTGGCCGGGCCAGCCGGGGCGCCGCCCGGGTGAGGCCGGCCGCCCTCCCCGTCCCCGTAGGCGATCTCGCCGGCGGATACCGAGGTGCCGATCTGCGGGGCGAATTGCTCTTTATCGACCGCCGGCTCGCGGTTTTGCCGGCGCCAGAACATGGCGGCGGTTACCGCCAAAGCGGCCGCGCCCGCGAACCAGAACATGCCGGCAATGCCGAACCCATCCACGAGCGGGCCAAGCATCATCGGGCCGACGATCGAGCCTGCCGCCCAAACAAACAGCAAGCCCGCCGCGGACTGCGCCAATTTCCCCGGCTCGGCCCGATCGGCCATGTGCGAGACGGCGATGCCGTAAAAGCTGAGCGCGCCCGCGCCCCAGACGCAAAAGATCGCAACGGCGGACCATTCGCGCAACTGCCCGCTCCAAAGCGCCAGTGCGAACGCGGCCAGCGCCGCAAGCGCGGCGAGCCCTGCGATCACCAGCCGGCGATCCACCCGATCCGAGAGCCGCCCCGCCGGCCATTGCAGCAGCAGCGAGCCGAGGAAGGCGGCGGAGTAAAACTCAGCCGCAGCGCCCGGCCCGTAATGCTGGGCGGCGTAGAGCGGCGCCATCGCCAGCACCCCGCCATTGACGAGGCCCGCGCCGAAGGAGCCGATTACGGCGGCGGGCGCTGTGGCGAACAAATCCACCAACGCGAGCGGCTGGGCCTTTGGCGGCTCGGGCTGCACCGTTGTGGTGAAGCAGATCGGCAGCATGGAAAGCGCGGCCAGCATGGCGGCGAGCATCCACGGCTCTGGCGCATCGGGCGCGTAGCCGAACGACAGATACGGGCCGAGCGCCAACGCGCCCTTGGTGAGCACCATATAGACGCTCATCACCTCCCCGCGCGCGGCCTTGGTGATCGAGAACGAAAGCCAGCTTTCGATTGCGGCGAACATCAGCGCGACGGCCACGCCCGCCGCCATGCGCGCGAGCCCCCAAGCCCATACGCCGTCAGCAAAATGCAGCGCCAAGGTGGCGACGGCGAAAACGGCGGCGCAGGCGGCGTAAACCCGGATATGGCCTACGCGCGCGAACAGCACGGTGGCGATCATCGCGCCCATCATGAAACCGGCCGAGTACGCGGCGGCCACCAGCCCCAACGCGGTGCGCGATTGATCGGCGAAGGCCAGCGGAATGCGCACAGCCAAAAGGCCGCCAGAAAGCTGGAGGATCGCGATTGCGGCGATCAGCGCGGCGACGTTGCGCAGCAAACTTGGCATGGGATGCTGGTTCTTAGGCGGGTTCGCACGGGCCGCAAACGCTCAAAACAGCTGCGCGAGTAACAAATGCGATAGGTCTGCTAGCGAGCCCAATCGGCCTTGGCGACGCGCCAGATTTGATGCGGGGCGCCGGCGTGAAAGGTTTCGGCTTCGGCGCGGAAGCCAAGCCGCGCCGCGAGCTTGTGCGAGCGCGTGTTGGCGGTGTGGATGAGGCTGGAAAGGCGCGGCGGATCGAGCGTGGCGAACATCCAATCGCCGGCGGCTCGCGCGGCTTCAAAAGCGTAGCCCCTGCCCCACGCGGCGCGGACAAGGCCCCAGCCGAGTTCGGGCTCGGCCCGCCCCTCCGGCGCCCAGGCGCCGACGCGGCCGATGAAGCCGCCGGTTTGCTTTTCCTCCACCGCGAACAGCCCATGCCCGCGCAACGCCCAATGGCCAAGGATCAGCGCCAGCGCGCTCCATGCGGCTTGGCGATCAAGCTTCTGCTGTGTCGTGGTGAGAAACGCCGCGACCTCAGGCTCGGCCATCATGGCGATGAAGGGCTCGACATCATCGGCGCGCCAGGCGCGCAGGATGAGACGCTCGGTTTCCAAGCGCGGCGCGGCGTGAAGCGCGCTCATGCCTCAAAGCGGCGCGCGGCTGAAGCTGAGGATCTCATGCGTCACCTCCCCGCCGCGGCGCATGCGCAGACGCATGGTGATGCGATCTTCGCCCTCGCGACGGATTTCGAGGCCGTCAAAAATCAGCGCATCCGGGCCCGCCGACACGGGTGCGAACTCTACCCACTCGCCGGGCTCTTCCCAGGCGGTGAAATCGGGGTTGAAGTGTTTGACGCGCATGCGCACGCCGCCCTCGACCACATCCATGAGCAGGATTTCGTAAAATTGCGGCGCGCCATCGCGCCAATACCGGAAGTGGCCGACCATTTGCCCGCCGACAGGCGGCGCCCAGGCTTCTTCCATCTCGCCGCCAAACCCCTCGCCCACCCATCGGCCCGCGAGCCATGCGGCGTCATCAATGCTTTGTGCGTAAGCTGAGCCAACCAGCGCGACAGCGCAGGCCATCGCGCGCAAGAGCGCCTTCATCGCCGCCTCCTGGATCAATCGGCGGCACGATAGACCCAATCAGTCTCCGCCGCGAGATACGCGAACGTGGCCCAGGCGGCGACGTTCTGGCGGAGCGCGGCGGGATCAATTTTATCGAGCGTATCGTCGGGCGTGTGATGGAGATCGAAATAATCGGAGCCATCCTGGGAGAGCTCCACCAGCGGCACATTCGTGCGCGCACGCAGCGGGATGAGATCAGGCCCAGGGCCGGCGCTGTTATCGCCCGGCGCAATCAAAAGCGGCGCAAGCGCGCGCTGATACGCGCGTGCGTATGGCAGCGCCGCTTCGCTGAAATTGGTGCGGAAACGCCAGATGCGGCCCGCGCCGAAATCGCTTTCTGAGGCGACGATGTGATTCACATCATGGTGCGCGGCGGCGTAGGCGATGGCGCCATGCAAGCCGTTTTCTTCTGCGCCGGCCAGCAGGATGCGGATGGTGCGGCGCGGGCGCTGCGGCAGATCGCGGATGAGACGCGCGGCGGCGGTGATGATCGCCACCCCTGCCCCGTCATCGACAGCGCCTTGGCCGTGATCCCAGGAATCCAAATGCGCGGCCAGCAGCACGATCTCATCGGGGCGCTCCCGCCCGCGAATTTCGGCGATGACATTGCCGGAGGGCGCGTTGTCGCGCGCTTCAGCCTCGATCTGCAGCCGCAGGCGCACCGGGCCGCGCGCGGAGAGACGCTGCAGCACGTCAGCATCCGCTGGCGAAATCGCCATCGCCGGCAAAGACACGCCCGCCGCTTGGCGCGATGCGCCGCCTTGGTGCGCGAAGCGATGCGGATCTGTGCCGACAGAGCGGATCACGCAGCCGACCGCGCCCTTGGCTTGCGCCACTGGCGCACATTGCCCGCGCTTGCGCACGGCGGGGCCATAGCCGGAGCCATCTTGGTTGCGCGCCATCAGCTCATCAATGAACACGATGCGCCCGCGCACCGCGCTTTCGGGCGCAGCTTCGAGCGCCGCCATTGAGGTGAAGCGCACGATCTCGGCGGTAACGTCCGCCGAAGGCGAGCCGCCGAGCGCGGCGGCGACCATGGGGCGCGCGCCGGGGCTGATGATGTGCGCTTCTTCGCGCACCGCTTGCCAGAACGGAATGGTGAAAGGCTCGATGCGCACGTTTTGAAAGCCGAGCGCGCGCAGGCGCGCCACCGCCCAATCGCGCGCAGCCGCTTCTGCTTCCGAGCCGGCCATGCGCGGGCCAATATCGGTGACAAGGCCTTCGACGATCTCCCAAGCCAGATCGCTTTCCAGCGCGGCGGCTTGCAGGCGATCAATATTGCGCTGCAGGTTTTCAGGGATCGGCGCGGTTTGCGGCGCGGGCGCGGGCTGGGTGGCGAGCGGCGCGGGCGTGGGCGATTGCTGCGCATAAGCGGCGCCTGAAAACGCGCACGCCGCCAAAGCCAAAACAAAATACCGCATCGCCGCCCCCGAAAACTTCAGCGGCC
>DAORMO010000070.1:3991-4797 GCA_035440585.1 Terricaulis sp. | reverse complement strand
GAGCCTCGAGGAGACGGCCGCCGCGATGGACCAGTTGGTCACGACCGTGAAGCGGACCGCCGACGGCGCGCGCCAGGCGGCGCGGGATTGGCCGTAAATATCGACCACGTGCGTATCGAACGGCGGCGAAAGGCGCACATCTTCGCGCTCAAGCTTGGAGCCCAAGCGCTCGGCCAACGCGATCGAGGGCGCGTTGCGCTTATCTATGCAATGGATCACGTGCTCCCAGCCGAGCGTATCGAACGCCCAATCGATCGCCGCGATTGCGCCTTCTTGGGCAAAGCCCTGCCCCATCGCAGAGGCTTTGAGCCCCCAGCCCACCTCATCGCCCGGCCAGCCGCCCTCCTTGCCGCCGGGCCGCCAAGGCCCAAGCCGGCCGATCCATTCGCCAGTGTCGCGCCGCAGCACGGAGAACATGCCGTAACCGAGCAAGGCCCATGAGCCCGCGAGCGAGGCCATCGCGCGCCAAGAGGCATCGCGCGGCGCCACGCCGCCGATGAAACGCATGGTGTCTTCTTCGGAGGCCATCTGCGCGTAGCCATCAAAATCGGCGTGCGTGGGCGGGCGCAGGATGAGGCGCGCTGTGGTGAGGGTTGGGCCGGGGGTCATTCCGCAGCCGACTCCGTTAAAGTGGCGTTTACGATTAGCAACTCATTCTTTCAGCTGCCAACGAAGGAGTCGCAGCGTGTCTGAAGAGTTCGAAAAGGGTGCCGTCGTCGTCTTAAAGTCTGGCGGACCTAAGATGACCGTCACCGGAAAGTCCACCTTGGACGAAACAATGTGCACTTGGTTTGACGGCGTAACTC
>DAORMO010000070.1:3105-3979 GCA_035440585.1 Terricaulis sp. | reverse complement strand
TTTCCCGCCGAGGCGCTGAACCGCTATGTTAAACCTGAACGCCCAAGGATGTATCGCACTGGAGGTTCATGGATGGAGTCCTAGCCACCCACGCTAGGATCAATCCCTTTGCACGCGTCCACCAGCCCCTTCACAGCGCCAACGCTGTGATCGAAGGCGGCGCGTTCTTCGGCGGTGAGGGCGATTTCGACGACTTGCTCCACGCCATTTTTGCCGATGATGCACGGCACGCCGACGTAAATGTCGTTCAGGCCATATTGGCCGGTGAGGTTGGCGGCGACGGGCAAGAGGCGCCGCTTATCGTTCAAGAACGATTTGGCCATCACGATCGCGCTTTCGGCGGGCGCGTAATAGGCTGAGCCGGTTTTCAAGAGGCCAACGATTTCGGCGCCGCCATCGCGCGTGCGCTGCACGATTTGGTCGAGCTTTTCCTGGCTGGTCCAGCCCATCTTGACGAGATCGGGCAGCGGAATGCCGGCGACGGTTGAGTAGCGCGTCAGCGGCACCATGGTATCGCCGTGGCCGCCGAGCACGAAGGCCGTCACGTCCTCAACCGAGACATTGAACTCTTCGGCGAGGAAATAACGGAAGCGCGCGCTATCGAGCACGCCGGCCATGCCGACGACCTTCTCATGCGGCAGCCCAGAAAACTGCCGCAGCGCCCACACCATCGCGTCGAGCGGGTTGGTGATGCAGATGACGAACGCATTCGGCGCGTGCGCTTTGATGCCCTCGCCCACCGCTTTCATGACTTTGAGGTTGATGCCCAAGAGATCATCGCGGCTCATGCCCGGCTTGCGCGGCACGCCGGCGGTGACGATGCAGACATCGGCGCCTGCGATATCGGCATAGGAGTTGGTGCCCTTCAGCACGG
>DAORMO010000070.1:0-3058 GCA_035440585.1 Terricaulis sp. | reverse complement strand
GAGCGCTTTGCCCTGGGGCGTGCCCTCGGCGATGTCGAACAGGATCACATCGCCCAGCTCTTCGCGCGCGGCGATGTGGGCGAGCGTGCCCCCGATCATGCCGGAACCAATAAGGGCGATCTTTGCGCGAGCCATGGGCGGGTGCTCCTGGGGAGGGAAAAGTGACGGCGCGTGGTCTAGCGCCGCCCTCCCCCAAGTGCAACGCGGCTATTGGGCCGCGATAAGCTCCAAAACCCAGGCGCGGACGGCTTCATCAGTCCAAATCCCGTCATAGGCGGTGTCGGGCGCGTAGGCCTCGAGCGCGGCGCGGGCGCGGCCGCGATAGACTTTTAACGGTATCACCGCACGCGCATGGCCGGAGGGCAGCGCCTGATCGCGCACCTCCATCAGAAGCCCATCGCCGCTGGTGGCGGCGCCGATGAGCCGCACGCCGGGGATGTGCAAGGCGATATCCGCAAAATCCATGCACGCGCTGACGCAAACGCCATTGGACAGGATGTAAACCCGCGCGGGGATCGGGGACGGCCCTTGCGGGCGGCGCTGGGTATAGCCACCGCCCGGCGCGATCGGGCCAGCGGCTTCGCCAATGCGCTCACGCCAGAACGGCTCGCCCGACGCAATCGCGCCTTCGATGCCGGCCAGCGCGCCATTGATCCAAACCGCGACCTCAGAGTCCGCGCCAAATTGCGCGATCAGCTCTGGTGCGAAGCTCTGCAGATACGCCAGGTTGGCGGGCGAGGCGCGCCAATCCACGGCGCCGGAGGCGGGCTTGGCCGCAAGCGCCGCCTCAACGACCGCATCGCCCCACAGCGCACGCGCCAGCGCATCGCCCCAAGCGGAATTGCCGCCGCCATTGCCGCGCACGTCGATCACCACGGCGCGGCCGTTGCGGATGGCCTCGGCGTTGGCGGCGACAGCTTCGGCCAGCGCGCGCAGCTCATCGGCTGCTTCGTTGGCGAAGGTCGGCACGCCGATCCAGGTGACGCCGTCGGCGGGCGCCGAGACGCCGAACGCGGCATCCGGCCCAAGCGCGGCGATGTTGAACTCCGCCCAATACGCATCGCCCGGAATATCGCGCCAGTGCAGCGGGCGGGTCACGCGCGCGCCATCTTCTTCAAACACGCAGACGCGCGGCGGCGGCGCGAAAATATTGCCGCGATCGAGGAAAAGCCGTGGCGCAGCGGTGCGCTGATCGCCGGCAAGAAAAGCGTTGAGCGTGAAAGGGAAAACCGTTTCGGCTTTGAGCGCGGCGATGGAGCGGCCATCGCATTCGAGAATGACCGCGCCGCGCGGCGGGGCGCTTTCATCCGCATCATCGCGGAACAGCACCAAAGCGCCCTCCCCGCGCGCGGTGGCGATGAAGCCGGGCCAACGCGCGATGCTGAGCGAAGGGGTGGCGCGCAATTGCAGGTGCGGATCGGCGAAGCCGTTGATGTACGGCGCGAGCGCGTAGAAATAGCTGGTGTGATCGGCCACGCGCGGCAGGCGCGCCTGCGCTTGGCGGTAGCCTTCTTCCACCCACGCCTGCATGCGCGGGTTTTCATCGTCGAACGCGATCGGGGTGTCTTCGCGCAGCGTCGCGCGCAAGGCGTCGAGATCCGCTTCCGCCGCCGCGCGCCACGCACTGGCGGTTGGCGACGTAGCGCACGCGGCGCAGAGGATTGCACAGAGCGAAGCGACGATCGTTTTTAACTGCATCAGCACCCCTCCGCCGCTTGGATGCCCGCCTGCGGGCGCTTGGATGCGCGATCCTATTGCCGCTGGAAGCTTTCACCATCCCAGCGCAGGCGGGCGGACTCAGTTTCGGCGCCGACGACGCTGCCGTGCAGCGCAAGATCAAGCACATCACGATCGCCATCGCGGGTGATGGTGACGCCTTGGGCGTTGCTTTGATCGATCGGCTCAAGCCCGCCGCCGGGCTTGGAGATAAACACCGTGAAAGAGCAGCCGGCGCTGCCGCAATACATCCAGCCGCCTTCGCTGCACCGGAAGACCTCGTGGCTCAGCACATAGTCAGGGGCGCCATCGGCGTTGAAATCGCCGGTTTGCAAGGCTTCGAGCGGGACCTCATCGAGCCCTCCCATCTGATTATCGACGCACATCTGGCGCTCAGCCTCGATGCGCGCTTGGATTTCAGGCGGAAACCCTGCCGGGGCCGCGCCGCCCGCACCCGCGCCACAGGCGGCCAAAGCCAGCGCGCTCAGGCCCAAAATCAAAAATCTATGCATCCGCGCCTCCCCATGCGCCACGTTACGCACCGGAACTTGCTGGGGCAACCGATGCTTAGCGCTTGACCACGATCAGCACGCCATCGCCGATCGCTGTCATGGCCGCATGCACGCGATCATCGGCCTTGGCTTTGGCGGCGAGCGCGCGCAGCGCCACCGTGTCTGGGGTCTTATCACTGGGATCAGCCACGCGGCCGGACCAGAGCACGTTGTCAAACAACATCACCCCGCCTTTGCGCAGCAGCTTGAGGCCACGCTCGTAATACGCGTCGTAGCCAGTTTTATCGGCGTCGATGAAGCCAAAATCATAGGCGCCCGCCTCGCGCGCGGCGAGGCGCTGATCGAGCGTTTCGACCGCCGGCTGGATGGTGAGATCAATCATCCCGTCCACGCCCGCTTCGCGCCAATAGGTTTGGGCCTTCGCCGTCCATTCCTCGCTGACATCGCAGGCCAGCAGCCGCGCGCTGGGCCCTTGGGTTTCCTTCATCGCCAGCGTGACGGCGAGCGCGGAATAGCCGGTGAACACGCCGACCTCGAAGGCGCGACGCGCGCCGATCATGCGCGCGATCGATTGCATGAACGCCCCCTGCTCGGGGCTGATCTGCATCTGTGCTTGCGGCAAGCTTTGCGTTTCGGCGCGGCAGCGCGCGAGCACGGGATGCTCAGGCGGATTTACATCCGCCAGATAACGAACGAGTTCGGGCGAGAGGCCGATGGAGCTGGACATGGGGTGAATTTAGGCGCGCGCGGGGGCGAAGCAATCCTGCTCGCCCTTGATGGGCGAGCTGTCAGCGCGCGAAGCGCGGTGACTGAGTGGGTGACGGCGCTGT
>DAORMO010000069.1:6686-14216 GCA_035440585.1 Terricaulis sp. | reverse complement strand
CCGGCGCCGCGATGGCGGAGATGATCCAAGCTGGGCGCGCGATGCGTGCGGCCACGCGCGGGCGGCGGGTTTCAATCTCGACTGCGCCCTCGTTCGCCTCGAAATGGCTGATCCCGCGTCTGGACCGGTTTCAGGAGCTTTACCCGGAAACAGAAGTGCGCCTCTCAGCGGACATGGCGTTGGTGGAGTTTGCAGGCAGCGATATCGATCTCGCTATCCGGTACGGGCCCGGCGGGTATGAGGGCCTCTACGCCGAGCGGCTGATGACTGAGTCCGTGATTGTCGTGTGCAGCCCGCGCTTGCTTGAGCAGGGCGCGCTCAAAAAGCCGGCCGATCTCGCTGGCGTGCCGCTGATCCATGATGACGGCCCAGAACGTGATCCTTCATGCCCGACCTGGGCGATGTGGTTCGCCGCGCGTGGCGTCAAGCGGCCCGAGAACGAGCGCGGCCTGCGCTTTAACCAATCAAGCCTCGCCATCGAGGCGGCGATCGCTGGCAAAGGCTTGGCGCTGGCCAAGCGGCAATTGGCGCTGCGCGACATCGCCGATGGGCGCCTGGTCGCCCCGCTCTCGGAGACGGATTCGCCGGTGAATTTCGCCTATTGGTTGGTCTGGCCGCGCGGGCGACGCTTTGAGGCGGCGCAGGTGGCCTTTTTGGAATGGCTCCGCGCAGAGGCGATGGAAGGTGATTCCGTCGCGGATCAAACCGCTTAAACTACAGCGATGTAGTCGGGTATTAGGCGGGCTGACGCTACGCTTAAGCCTTGCCGTCTACCTTCGCCTTGGCCCGGCCGGCATGGTCCGCCGCTCGAAAAGCGGGCGCGCGGCGGCCGCGCAACCGGTTTGGCCTTCAATGTACCGCTACGACGCCGTCGATCGCCTCATCGTTGAGGAGCGTGTGGCGCAATTCCGCGATCAGACGCGCCGCTACCTCGCGGGTGAGTTGGATGAGGATGCGTTCAAGCCGCTGCGGCTGCAGAACGGGCTCTATATTCAGCGCTATGCGCCAATGCTCCGGATCGCCATTCCGTATGGCGTGCTTTCCACCACGCAGCTGCGCAGGCTGGCGGACATCGCCCGCCGCTACGATCGCGGCTACGCCCATTTCACCACGCGGCAGAACATTCAGTATAATTGGGTCCGGGTCGAGGATGTGCCGGACATTCTAGGCGATCTCGCCGATGTCTCGATGCACGCGATCCAGACCAGCGGCTCGTGCGTCCGCAATGTGACGACAGACGCGCTCGCCGGCGTCGCCGCCGATGAGGTCGTCGATCCGCGCCCCTATTGCGAAATCATGCGGCAATGGTCGACGCTGCACCCCGAGTTCGCGCATCTGCCGCGCAAATTCAAAGTGGCCTTCAACGGCGCCAAGGAAGATCGCGCCGCCACGCCCGTGCACGATCTTTCGTTTGATCTGGTGCGCGACGAAGCCGGCGAGGTGCGCGTTGTTGTGAAGGTCGGCGGCGGGCAGGGGCGTACGCCGCGGCTTGCCTCGGTCATCAAGCGCGATCTGCACTGGAGCGAGCTTCTGAACTACACTGAGGCGGTGCTGCGCGTGTACAACCGGCTCGGCCGGCGCGACAATATCTTCAAAGCGCGCATCAAAATTCAGGTGCAGGAGCTCGGCGCCGAAGAATTTGGCCGGCTCACCGATGAGGAATGGGCGCACATCAAGGGCGGGCCCAATACGCTCACGCATGATGCGCTTGAGCGCGTGCGCAGCTATTTCGTCGATCCGCCGCTGCAGCCGCGCGCTGAAGCCGCCTCGCGCTTGGCGGTGGGCGCCAATTTCCGCGCCTGGAAAGCGCGCAATGTGGCCGCGCATAAGCACGCCGATTACGCGGGTGTAAGCATCAGCTTAAAGCGCGAGGGCGTGGCGCCGGGCGATGCGACGGCGGACGAGATGGATTTCATCGCCGATCTCGCTGATCGCTATTCCTATGGCGAGGTGCGCGTTTCTTATCACCAGAACCTAATCCTGCCGCATGTCGCCCGCGCTGATCTTGAAGCGCTTTACAGCGCGCTGGACGGCAAAGGGCTTGCGCGCGCCAATATTGATCTGGCGTCTGACATTATCTGCTGCCCCGGCGGGGATTTCTGCTCGCTCGCCAACGCCAAATCGATTCCGCTTTCGGCCCGTATCGCAGAGACGCTGGCGCCGATCGAGGAGGATCTTGGCCCGATTGCGATCAATGTGTCGGGCTGCATCAATGCCTGCGCGCACCATCATGTCGGCCATATCGGCGTGCTTGGCGTCGAGAAGGCGGGTGAGGATTGGTATCAGGTGTTGATCGGCGGCCGGCCCGATGGCGCGGGCGCGCTCGGCGTGTTGACAGGCAAGGCTGTGCGCGAAGAGCAAGTGCCGGCGATCATCGAACGGCTGGCGCGCCATTATCTGGCTGAGCGGGCTGCGGGCGAGAGTTTCATCGCGGCTGTTGAGCGGCTAGGCGCTGAGTCCTTTAAAGCCGTGCTCGCGCAAGCGGAGCTTGAACCGGCATGAGCTTCATTATCGAGCTCGACGCCAAAGGCCCGCAGGTGCGCGGCCAAGCGCCGGAGCGCGCGGCGCCCGTGCCGCCGAAGCCCGCCAACGAAGGGCACGGCGATGTGCGGAAAAAGATCGTCCCGGTGGTGAAGCCGCCAGCGGGGCCCTCCGCGAGCGAGTGGGAAGGCGGCGCCTACGTCTCGATGCAGCAATGGCTCGACGGCGCGCCGGAAGGCGGCGCGATCCTGCTCCAGCCGGCGGACGATGTGCGTGCGCTGGATGGGCGCATCGGCAACGCCGCGCTGATCTCGGTGGATTTTCATCGCATCAATGACGGGCGTGGCTATAGCCACGCTTTCTTGCTGCGCAATCGGCTGAACTATCAGGGGCGGCTGCGCGCGCTTGGCGCGGTGACGGCCGATCAAGTCTACGCGATGGCGCGCGTGGGCTTTGATTCTTTCGCGCTGCGCGCCGATCAGAAGGCGGAAACCGCGCTGAAAGCGCTGGAGAGCTTCTCCGTTCCATATCAGGGCGTGACTGTCGCGGGCGATGCGCTGGAGCGTGCAGGCGCCAACGTCCGCGCCCGTGTGCGGCTGCTGGAGCGCGCGCTCACCGAGATCGCGGCGCGGCATGAGCGCCCGGCGCTTGCGTCCAGTCTCTCGGCTGAGGACATGGTGATCACTGACGTGATTGCGCGGCTTGGGCTGCCGATCGATGTATTCACGCTCGATACTGGCCGCCTCCACGATGAAACGCTGGCGCTGATCGCGCAGACGGAAAAGCGTTATGGCCTCGCGCTCACAGTGCATCGTCCGGATGACGAGGCGGTGCAGGAGTTTGTCGCTCGCAACGGGCGTGATGGATTTTATGAAGGCCTGCCGCAGCGCAAGGCGTGCTGCTTTGTACGCAAAGTGCTGCCGCTTGGCCGCGCGCTGGAAGGGCGCGACGCCTGGATCACTGGCCAGCGCCGCGAACAGGCGCTGAGCCGTGGCGCGCTGGCTGAGGCCGAGCAAGACTCTGAGCGCGGCATCGCCAAATACAATCCGCTGGCCGAGTGGAGCTGGGCCGATGTGCTCGCCTACGCCGCGCAATACGACATTCCAACGAGCGCGCTCTATGCGCGCGGCTACGTTTCCATCGGCTGCGAGCCCTGCACCAAGGCGATCCGCCCTGGCGAGGATCCGCGCAATGGCCGCTGGTGGTGGGAAAATCAGGACGGCAAAGAATGCGGCTTGCATACGAACACGGTGGCGCGCTGATGGCGGGTGAAGCGTTGGAAGCGCAAGCGCCGCACGTGGCGCCGGCGCGCTTGGATCGGCTGGAGGCCGAAGCCGTGCACATCCTGCGTGAGCTCGCATTTTACGAGCGCGCGGCGATCATGTTCTCCGGCGGCAAAGATAGCGCGGTGCTGCTGCATGTGGCGATCAAGGCGTTCGCGCCCGCGCGTGCGCCGTTTCGGTTGTTGCATATCGATACCGGCCACAACTACCCGGAGGTGATCGCCTATCGCGACGCGCGCGCAAAGGAGACTGGGCTGCCGCTGATCGTGCGCGAGGTGGAAGACTCTATCCGCCGTGGCAGCGTGCGCCTGCCTAGCGCAACCGCCAGCCGCAACGCCGCTCAAGCGGTAACGCTCACAGAAGCGCAGCAGGAGTTTGAGTTTGACGCGCTGATCGGCGGGGCGCGCCGCGATGAAGAGAAAGCCCGCGCCAAAGAGCGAATTTTCTCACACCGGGACGCCTTTGGCGCCTGGCGCCCGCGCGCCCAGCGGCCAGAGCTTTGGGGGCTCTACAATCGCCATATCGGCGTGGGCGAGAACATGCGCGTTTTCCCGCTCTCCAATTGGACCGAGGCGGATATCTGGGCCTACATCGTGCGCGAGCGCATTGAGCTGCCTTCGTTGTATTTTACGCATGAGCGTGAGGTAGTGCGGCGCGATGGCTTGCTGTTTCCGGTCACGCCGCTGACGCCGCCGCAAGATGGCGAAGCGGCAGAGCGGCTCAAAGTGCGCTTCCGCACCGTGGGTGACATCACCTGCACCTGCCCAGTTGAAAGCTTTGCCGCCAACGCCGCCGACGTGCTGAGTGAAACGCTCACCGCAGCGGTGTCCGAACGCGGCGCGACGCGGATGGATGATCGCGCCAATGCGGCGGCCATGGAGCGCCGCAAGCTGGAAGGGTATTTCTGATGGATGGCGGCGCAGCACACGGCGCGGCGCGCTCCTGGAGCGGCCAGCAAATCCGCTTCATGACGGCTGGCAGCGTCGATGACGGCAAATCCACCTTGATCGGCCGGCTTCTGCTCGATTCGCACGCGCTGATGCGCGATCAGGCGGCCGGGCTTGAGGGCGATGACATTGATCTTGCCGCGTTGACGGACGGGCTCGAGGCCGAGCGCGCGCAGGGCATCACTATTGACGTGGCTTATCGCTATTTCGCCACCCCACGCACCAGCTTCATCATCGCCGATGCGCCTGGGCATGAGCAATACACGCGCAATATGGTCACAGCCGCGAGCGTTTCAGACGTAGCGGTTTTGGTGATCGACGCCGCGCGCGTTGAGAACGGCCAGCTCAAGCCGCAAACGCGCCGCCATGCGGCGGTGGCGGGGCTGATGGGGCTCGATCTCATCGTCGTCGTGAACAAGATGGATCTTGTTGGCTGGTCGCAGGAGCGGTTTGACGAGGTGCGCACCGCTTTCGGCGACGTGGCCGGCTTGCTCGGGCTGAAGAATATCGCCTTCACGCCGGTGTCGGCCAAGCGCGGCGACAACATCGTCCGTCGCGGCGGCGCCGATTGGTATGATGGCCCGACCCTGGTGGAGCAGCTTGAAAGCGCGCGCCCGCGCGAAAGCCAAGCAGATGGCCCGCTGCGCTTGCCGGTGCAGGTTGTGCTGCGCCATGGCGGCACGCGCTATTATGCGGGGCGGATCGAATCCGGCGCCGTGCGGCCCGGTGATAAAGTGCGCGTGGGCCCCGCTGCGGTGGAAGCCAGCGTGGCGCAAGTGCGCATCGGCGGCGTTGGCGTGGCGCGCGCTGAGGCGGGCGCTTCGGTGGCTGTAGAACTGGCCGAGGATCGTGATCTGGCGCAGGGCGGCGTCATCGCGGATGCGCAGGTGCGCTATACGCGGCGCTTTGCGGCTGATCTTTGCTGGCTTGATGAAAACGCCTGGGTGCGCGGGCGCCGGTATCGGCTGCGCCAGGGCGCGCTAGAGACCCAAGCGCTGATCGAAGATGTGCGCTTTGTGCGCGACATGAGCAACCTGGCCGAGGCGCCAGCGAGCACGCTGAAGCTCAATGACATCGCGCGCGTGAGCATCGCGGCGCGCGACCCGATTTTGGCCGATCTTTATGATCAACTGCCCGGCACCGGCGCGTTCGTCCTGTTCGACCCCGACACCAACCAAACCGCCGCCGCCGGCATGATCCGGGAGATTTTGCCGTGACGGGGATTGTGTATCTCGTGGGCGCCGGCCCTGGCGCGGCTGATCTGCTGACGCTACGCGCAGCGCGGCTTCTGGCCGAGGCGGATGTGGTGTTGCACGACGCGCTGGTGAGCGCCGATGTGTTGGCGCTGGCCGGGAAGGCCAAGCTTTACAATGTCGGCAAGCGCGCGGGGCGCGCGTCTGTGGACCAGCGCTTCATTTGCCGGCTTTTGGCGCGCATGGGGCAGCGGCACAAAGTGGTTGTGCGCCTCAAAGGCGGCGATCCGCATCTCTTTGCCCGCGCAACCGAAGAGATCGAGGCCTGCCGCGCCGCCGGCGTTCCGGTGGTGACTGTGCCTGGTGTCAGCGCTGGGTTTGCGGCGGCGTCGGCGCTCGGGGTTTCGCTGACCGCGCGCGGGGTTTCGCGCTCGGTGACGTTCGTGACGCCAGCGAAAGGGCGGGGCGAGGCTGAGAACACCCATTGGGCAGAAGCTGCTGCGGCGGCGGAAACGGCTGTGATTTACATGGGCGCGGGCGAGGCGTTGCGCGTTAGCGCGGCGTTGATCGCGCGCGGCGTGCCCAGCCAGCGCCCTGTCGCGGTGATCGAGAGTGCGTCCTCGCCGGAGCAGCGCGTGCTGCGCGGCGTGCTGGCGGATTTACCGGAACTTGCGGCGCAGATCGGCGTTGGCCCTGCGCTGATGATTGTCGGTGAGATCGCCGCCTCGGCGCGTGCGGCGCTGGATATTGCAGAGGCCGCAGCATGATCCCGCTTTATCTTGATCCGGCGCGCGCGCGCATTGCGTTGATCGGGCGTGGCGCGCTCGCGGTGCGGCGCCTGCAATGGTTGATCAGCGGCGGGGCCGCTCCCGATGTTTGGTCTGATGCGCCAAGCGCCGAACTCAGCCAAGCTGCTGGCGCTGCATTGCGCAATGATTTGCCTGAGCGCGAAGAACTCTCAGTATACCAAGCGATCTGGATCGCCGATCTGTCGCACGATGAAGCGGTCGCCATTGCGGCGCAAGCGCGTGAGGGCAATGTGCTTGTAAACGTCGAGGATGTCCCGGCGCTCTGTGATTTTCACACCCCAGCAGTGTTGCGGCGCGGGAAATTGACCTTGAGCGCGGGCACGGGCGGGGCGAGCCCCGCGGTGGCGCGCGCGGCGCGCGAGCGCCTGGAGGCGGCCTTCCCCGAAGCATGGGCTTCAGCGCTTGACGCGATAGCGGCCTCGCGCGCAAATCTGCGCGCAGAGGGCGCGAGTTTTGACGCGCTGGTCGACGATGCGCGCACGCAGCTTGCGCAGCACGGATTGATCTGATCGATGGACGCGTTTTTTTGGCAGTCTGTCTTGGTGGGTTTTCTCGCCCAATTCGTCGATGGCGCGTTGGGGATGGCTTACGGGCTTGTCTCCACCTCGTTCCTTTTGGCGCTTGGCGTGCCGCCCGCGCACGCCAGCGCGGCGGTGCATACGGCGGAAATTTTCACCACCGGCGCTTCGGGCGCTGCACACGCGTGGCGGCGCAATGTGAATTGGAAACTGGTGGCGCGGCTCGCGCCGGCTGGCGTGCTGGGCGGCGTCGCCGGGGCCGTGACGGTGTCCTATCTGCCGATCGACATCATCAAGCC
>DAORMO010000069.1:0-6676 GCA_035440585.1 Terricaulis sp. | reverse complement strand
GAATCAGCACGGTCGCCCACAGGAGTCGGCCCTGTTGCAGCAGCACCGCCAGCTCGGCGGAAAAGGTCGAGAAGGTCGTCAACCCGCCGCAGAAGCCGGTGGCGCCGGAGGGGGCGGTTGGGGTTGGCTTGGTGGGCGGCTTTTTGGACGCCGCGGGCGGCGGCGGCTGGGGGCCGATCTCCACGACGACGCTGCTCGGCCGGGGGCACCCGCCGCGCGAGGCTGTCGGCAGCGTGAACCTTTCAGAGTTTTTCGTCACAGCCGCGATTTCAGCCACTTTCTTCATGACGCTGGGGAGCGTGCGGTGGAGCGATATCGCCGGGCTGCTGATCGGCGGGGTGGCGGCGGCGCCTCTGGCCGCCTTCGCGGTCAGCAAGGTTAAGCCGCGCGTGCTGATGGGCGTGATCGGCTGCTTCATTTCGACGCTGGCGCTTTACCAGATCATCTCAGCTTTTCCGCATCTTACGTTTTGGCGTCATTGAGCGTTTTAGGGTAGTTTCGCGTCCATGGCAGATCAGGCAGACATCGTCGCGCCGCCCCCGGCGAGCGTTTCCGTCGCGCGCGTCACGGCGGTTAAGCATTATACGGACTCGTTGTTCGCTTTTTCGTGCGAGCGGCCGGCCAGCTTTCGCTTCCGCTCCGGCGAGTTCGTGATGATCGGGCTGATGAATGGCCCCAAGCCGTTGTTGCGCGCCTATTCGATCGCCAGCCCCGCCTGGGATGAACAGCTTTCGTTTTACTCAATCAAAGTGCCCGATGGGCCGCTGACGAGCCGGCTGCAGCATATCAGGGTCGGCGATGAGGTGCTTGTTGGCAAGAAGCCCACAGGCACGCTGGTGCTGGATGCGCTGACACCCGGCAAGCGGCTTTTTCTTGTGTCCACCGGCACGGGCGTCGCCCCGTTCGCCAGCCTCATCCGTGAGCCGGAAACCTATGAGCGTTATGAAGAGGTGATCCTCACCCACACCTGCCGCACTGCGGCCGAGCTGGTTTATGGCGCCGAAGTGGTTGAGGCGGCCAAGCAAGATCCGCTGGTGGGCGAAGAGGCGTCCGCCAAGCTGCGGCTCGTCACCAGCGTAACGCGCGAGGCGCATCCGCTCGAAGGGCGCATCACAACGCTGATCGAAAACGGCGCGTTGTTTGAGCATCTGGGCGCGGCCCCGCTCAATCCGGAAAGCGATCGGATTATGATTTGCGGCTCGGCGGCGGTGCTGCAGGCGATGAAAACGCTGTGCGAAGCGCACGGCTTTATCGAAGGCGCCAATAGCGAGCCCGCCAGCTTCGTGATTGAGCGCGCCTTCGCCGGCTAAGTTATTCCGCCGCGCGTATGGCGTGCGAGTTGCTGAACGGGGAGGCTGTCACGCCGGGCCAGCCGGGCGGATAATAGCTCTGTATGCCTTGATAATGCGCGAGCGGATGCTCAGGCGCGGAAAACCCGTCAGGGATGGGGCGGCCAGATTTCGATTGGAAATACGCGATGCTTGCATCGCGCCACCATTGCGCTTCGCGCTCCTGGATGGCGAGGAAGCTGCTGATGTGATGGGCGCGTTCAGCGTCGATCATGGGCGCGAGCGTGGCCCAAGTGGCGCGCATGTCGCGCACCTGGGTTACGCCAAGCGTATAGCGCGCCACCAATTCATCCCAAAGCGTGCGCCCTGAAGCCATGCGATGATCCCACGGCAGGCGATGAAACCAGAGCAGATATTCATCACCCACTTGCGAAACATCGGCAAAGCGCGCCGCGAGAGAGGAGGAGTATTGTGAGATCGCGTTGCTTCCAGAGGCGGTACGGTCAAAGCCGATATGGGTCGCGTCTGCGCGGTGATAATAATAAGGGTTCCAGTCGGGGCGACTTAGGTTATCGACCCAAGGGCCAGGGCCATAATGGTGGCCTGTCGCCATCACATGCGTGAGGCCAAGCGGGGTCATGTAATTCACCACGGCCTCACGCGAGCCCATCATCATGGCGACAGCCGGCTCAACAAAAGCGGGCGCTGGCGTGAACGTCATCGCCGCCCACTCCCGCGCGATGGCTTCGGCGTCAAGCTCATGATCCCAAGCCAGGCGGCCAAAAGCGTACCAATTGGCTTGATCAAAATGCGAGCCCGTCCAATTGCGCGATGCGCCGATATTGGACACGCCCGCGATCGCGGTGATGCGCGTGGGGCTCACGCGGCCATCGATAACGCGGCCCACTGTTGAGCCTTCGCCCTCCACGAAAGTATCGGCGTCAAACACCTCTTCCCAGAGCGTGCCGAGATAGGCGAGGTTCGTGGCGAGCCCGAGATACTCTTTCGTGATCTGCAATTCCATCATCACGGGCGTGCGCCGCATTGCGCCAAACAGCGGGCTAAACGGTTCGCGCGGTTGGAAATCGAGCGGGCCGTTCTTAGCCTGGATCACCACGTTCTCACGGAAGGCGCCGTCAAGCGGCGCAAACTCGTCATAAGCCTGCATGGTGCGATCTGGGACATTGTCCGCCGAATAGACGAACGCCCGCCACATCACGATCCCGCCATGCGGGGCAAGCGCGTCCGCTAGAAGGTTCGCGCCCTCAGCGTGCGTGCGCCCGTAATCCTGCGGGCCGGGCTGGCCCTCGGAATTGGCTTTCACCAGAAAGCCGCCGAAATCAGGGATCGCCTGATAGATCTCGGCTGCCTTGGCGCGCCACCACGCTTGCACCGCCGGATCAAGCGGATCGGCCGTGCTAAGGCCGCCAATCTCCACAGGCGCGGAGAAGCGCGCCGTCAAATAAATGCGCACGCCATAGGGCCGCAGCGCATCGGCCACCGCCGCCGCGCGCGCGATATAATCTCGCGTGAGCGCAATGGCGTTGGCGTTGACGTTGGTGATCACCGCGCCATTGATGCCCACCGACGCATTCGCACGCGCATAATCAATCAGCCGCGGATCCACCCAGTGCGGGAGCAGGTGCCAATCGAAAATCGAATGGCCGGCATAGCCGCGCTCCACCGTGCCATCGAGATTGTCCCAATGATTGAGCAGCCGCAGCCCAACGCGCGGCGCGGCGTTGATATCAAGCGCGGCTATGGGCGCGCCCGTCTGCAGAAGACGCAAAAAATCGAACGCGCCGTAGAGCGCGCCGATATCGGTGTTTGCGGCGATCACCGTGGCGCGCCGCCCGCGCAAGGCCACGCTGCGGATCACATAGCCCTCATCGCCAAGGGCGCTCAGATCGAGATTGAGCGCGGCGATGTCGGGCGTGCTCTCCGGCGTGCCAAGCAGCACTGCGCCAGATCGGCTCCAGCGAGGCGCATCCGCTGGCGCGCGGCCGATCATGCCGGCAAGGCCGCGCGCGAGCTCTTGTCGCGCCGCCTCCAGCGTGGGAGAGCGCTGCGCGGGCGTAACCAATTCCGACGCTGCGGCGCGATAAGTGCGCTGCGCGGCTGCATCGAGAGGCCGGTAGCGCAGCCAGAGATCATAGCCATCTTCCGCTTGGGCGTGCGCGGTGATTCCAATCAGGGCCAGCCAGGCGCAGAAGACCACCCGCGCGGCTATAGCCAAACGGAAGCTGTGTTTCATTTCTCCCTCCTGACGTTGCGATTTTGGACGCTTCAGCCGGTGAGCGGGGCGCGCAAACAGCGCCAAATCCAAGAAATCGCACCGCCTCCCAGTCTCAATTTGTTCGTATGGTAGCGCTACCGTATCGGCCTGTGCGCTGAGCGTCAAATCGCTTCACGCCGCCGGGCGCGCGGCCGGGCGAGAGAGGGGGCCGGCAGGGCGGGCCCTTTCCTTCGCTGCTTACAGAATATACGCTAATAAAAACACTTTCAGGATTGAAATGCCTAAGCCGTCCAGATCCAGCGCCCGCCGCGTGCGCGACGTGGTCACGATCCATGATGTGGCCAAGCACGCGGGCGTTTCACCGATGACTGTCTCGCGGGTGGTCAACGGTGAGCGTTATGTGCGAACCGAGACGCGCGATGCGGTCCTGGCCTCGGTGCGTGCGCTCAATTACGCGCCCAATCAGGCCGCACGCGTACTGGCGGGCGCCGAAGAACGCAAGGTGGGCTTGCTGTATGGCAATCCGTCCGCAGCGTATCTCGGTGAATTCCTGCTCGGCGCGCTCGATGAATGCGGGCGCAAATCGGCGCAGCTGATGCTGCAGAAATGCGCCACCGATGATGATACGATCGAGCGCGCGGTGCTGCGCAAGCTGATCAAGAGCGGCGCCGATGGCGTGGTGCTGCCGCCGCCGCTCGGGGAGCATGCGGGCGTGCATGCCTTGCTGCGCGAGCACGATATGCCTGCGGTTGCAGTCTCGCCAGGCTTGCCGCTCACCCATTGCTCAAGCGTGCGGATCGATGATTTTAGGGCGGCCTACGATATGACCCGCCACCTCATGGATATGGGTCACAGCCAAATCGCCTTCATCAAAGGCCACCCCAGCCTCAGCGCGAGCGGGGAGCGCTTGCGCGGATTTGAGGCGGCGATGCGCGAAGGCGGCTGCAAGGTGCAGCGCGCGTTCCTTGTGCAAGGCTATTTCGACTACCGCTCAGGACTTGATGCAGCCGAGAAATTGCTGGCGCGGCCTGAGCCGCCCACGGCGATTTTCGCCAGCAATGACGACATGGCGGCAGGCGCGGTGTCGGCGGCGCATCGGCGCGGCCTTGATGTGCCGACCGATCTTTCGGTTGCAGGCTTTGACGATACGCCGATCCTTGGCGCGCTTTGGCCAGCAGTGACGACCATTCGTCAGCCGGTTGCGCAGATGGCGGAGCGCGCGGTGGATCTGCTTTTCAAAGAGATGCGGGCCAAGCGCCAAGGGGTGCGCGCGGCGTTTGTCGATCACGTCGTTGAGCACAGCCTGGTCAAACGCGAATCTGTGGCCGCGCCGCGCCGGCGATGAGCGCTCAGTTCGACGGCGGCGGCAGGTTCTGCATCGGCAAGCCAGCGGCGTGCCACGAAGCCAGCCCGCCGCGATACCAATAGAGCCGCGTATAGCCCGCCGCGCGCGCGCGCAGCACCGCGTTGTAGGATTCCCAGCAAGCCGCGCCTGCGCAGAAAAACACGAGCGGCCGATCATTGCGCCCGCCCGTCACATTCCGCAGCGCTTGGACGGTTTGCGCCTGAGCGGCGTCATTGAAGCCGCCGGGCTGGCCTGCGGCCGGCACGTAGCGCGCGCCTTGCGCCGTGACGTTGTGCGGATCAACCAGAACGTCGATCAAAATAACATTTGCATCGGCGCGCATCATGTCCACCACTTGCTTGGTGGTGACGCGCTGCCCGCCTGGCACGGTGATCGGCGTCGGGCTGCCGACATTGCTTTCAAGGGTTTCTTTGGCCTGCACGCCGGTGTCGTTCATTTCCCCGGCATAGCCGGCGTCACTGAGTTGAACCTCCGGCAGAGTGTGCGGCGCAGGCGCGCCGCCGCCGCCATTGCCCAGCATCGGCAGCACCAGCACGCCCAGCGCGACGACGCCCGCAGCGATCGCCGCATGCAAGCGCGTGATCGGCGTGCCCTGAAACGTGAACAGCACCTTTTCCAGCCCGAGAGAGGATGGCGCCGGCTGCTGCGGCGCATGCGGCTGCTGCGGCGCATAATGTGTGGGTGAGATGACCGGCGCGGGCGAAACGCTGTGCGAGGGTGGCGGATGGTAGGACGAGGCCGCAGCGGTGGGCTGCGACATGCCCGCCCAATCTTGCGGCGGCGGCGCGCTTGGCGCGGGCGCAGCTTCATAAACAGAGGGCGGCGGCCCAAGATCGAGCGCGTACGCCAGCGCCCGGATCACTTGCTTGGCGAGATCTGGCCGCAGGCCCACTGATTGCTCGAGCTTATCGGCTTGTCGATCCATCTCCATGCCCAGCAGGCGCCGCTCCACGCTGCTCAGCGCTTCCATCGCGCCTTCATCCAGCGCCGAGGCGATGGCGCGAATTTCGCGCCGCGCCTCGGGCAGGGAATCGGCCAGGAGTGAAATCACGCGCCGGCGATTGTCGAAAGCGTCCGCCCCGAAGCGTTCGCGCTGTGCGCGCAACGCTTCTCCCAACTGGTCGTACAGAGCTCCCGACACATCGCACTCCGCTATTGCATCTTGCCGCAACCGATCGGCTGGTTGCATTGGGCGTCCATCACGCAGAAATCAGATCCTGAAATCTGCACATCTTGCTGGCCTTGCCCGCCCATGAAAGCAAGGCACACATTGCCAAGGCCGATATTATCTTGCTGCATTTGGATGCGGGCAACGCGGATCGGGTGGTTGTTGGACTGAACCAGCTCAAACTGGCCTTGCCCGCCAGCGCCGACATTCTGCCCGGTGGTATCGCCCGGCATCGCCACCATGAAGCCCACAGGCCCCGCCTGCCAGCCTTGCGGCAGCAGAACGATCCCGGGTGCGGCCCCGCGCTGGGTTTGCAGCATGAAGCCAAAGCCAGGCCCGACGAATGTTGCTGAATCTGCAGCATCGGCCCGCCTGAGCCCGCAGGCTGCAGCGCCGGGAAATTGTTGCCGCCGGTATTGTTGTTGTTCGGCGGTGGTTGCTGGTTGTTGTTTGGGGGCGGCTGGTTGTTGTTTGGCGGTGGTTGCTGCTGATCAAAGCGCGGGCCTTGGTTGTCCATGGGCGGCTGCTGTTGCCCGCCGCCGCCAAAGTTTTGATAGAGCAAGAACCCCGCGACCGCGACGGTGGCGATAATCGCCACGGGATTTTTGCTCCACGCT
>DAORMO010000068.1:14066-14309 GCA_035440585.1 Terricaulis sp. | reverse complement strand
CATCGGCGGCGGCGAGGCGCTTGGTGATTTCGCTTTCCAGCCGCGAGACTTCGCTCAGCAGCGCTTCGCGCGCGCCGCGTGAGGCCTCGGCCTTCACATCTTCGATCGCGGTTTCCACTGCGCGGCGGGTTGAGCTTTCGGCTTCGGCCATCCGCTCGGTCAATTCCACCTGCAGGCGGTGCAGTTCGCGCACGGCGTCAGATGACGCCGCCGCCGCTTGGCGGGCGGCTTCATCTGCGGCGG
>DAORMO010000068.1:286-14045 GCA_035440585.1 Terricaulis sp. | reverse complement strand
TTGGTTGAGCGCCGCGTCGCGCGTTTCCATCTCGCTCGACAAAAACGCCGCTGCGGCTTCGGCGCGGCGCGCCACTTCGTCGGCGAGTGAAACTTGGCTTTCCAGCCGTTCTTTTGCGTTGCTCAATTCATCGCGCGCGCCATCGAGCGCCTCGCGGTTGGCTTGGGCTTCTTCTTCGGCGTGCGCCAGGCGCCCGCTCAGCGTTTCGCCGGCGATGCGGAAATGCTCGATCGCTTCGGCCATGCGCTCGGCCGCTTCGGTGGACATCGCCTCCGCATCTTCGATGCGTGCGGCAAGGTCAAGCACAGAGCGGTCAATCGTGGAGACGGCGCGGTCAAGCCCGGTGACGGCAAGCTGCGTGCGCCGCTCAATCGTCTCGATCCGTTGTGAGAGGCGTGAGGGATCAGCGCCGCGCGGCATCGCGCTGGGGCCGGAGATGGCCCAATCATCTTCGCTTTCCTCAAACGCCGAAGCGCCAATGACGCGGCGCGGGCGCGCCGTCGCTGGCAATGCCGAGCCGCCGCCGGTGATGGGCGCGCCTGTTTGATGATTAAGCAGCGCGTGGCTAAGATATTCGCCAAGGCTCATGCCCTGGCGCGCGGCCGCCTCGCGCGCGGCTTCCCGCACTTTCGGGTCGATGCCCTTCACGCTCCAGCTCTGCGCGCCGCTCATTCTACTAGCCCTTGCCGCGTGCGATCCCGCGCATCCTGCGCAGCTCGAACGCCCAACCCCTGACGACGAATTCGAAAGATTCGAGAATCGCCCACGTCTTTGCAGTGTCGATCAAAGTCGTCCCCGTGTTAATGCCTAGTAAAATAGTAAACGGGGATTAGGCATGACGGACTCACCACGCCATTTCGGACCCGAAATTCAGGGCGCTATTTATCTTCGCGGCCTCAGCGGTGCGAAACCTGGCATCCCCACAAGCTTTCCCGGGCTCGAAGCGGCTGCGAAACAAAAAATGTCGCCCGAGGCGTGGGCTTACACCGCAGGCGCGGCCGGATTGGAAACCGCGATGGAGGCCAACCGCGCCGCGTTCGCGCGGCAACCGATCGCGCCGCGCATGCTGGGCGGGGCGGGGGAGCGCAATCTCGCAACCGAAATCTTCGGCGCGCGTGCGGCGGCGCCGGTGATGTCCTCGCCCATCGGCGTGCTCGAGATGATGCACCCCGAAGCGGACCTCGCGGTGGCGCGCGCGATGGCGCGGCTCAACCTGCCGATGATTATCTCGAGCCAAGCCTCCACGCCGATGGAGGAGATCGCCAAAGCCAATGGCGATGGCCCGCGCTTTTTCCAACTCTATTGGGGCAAGTCCGACGCGATCGCGGAAAGCTTCGTCAAGCGCGCGGAAGCGGTTGGCGCGAAGGCGATTTTCATCACGCTGGATACGCTGGTGCTCGGCTGGCGCCCGCGCGATATGGACCTTGGGTTTCTGCCCTTCCTCAAGGGGCAGGGCATCGCCCAATACACCTCCGACCCCGCGTTTCGCGCCATGCTGGCGCAGACGCCGGAGGAAAATCCGTTCGCGGCGGCGGTGCAATTTACACAGGTGTTCTCCGATCCGAGCCTGGACTGGGCGCGCATCGCCAAGATCCGCTCCTGGACCAAGCTGCCGATCGTGCTGAAGGGCATCATGCGCGCCGATGACGCCGCCCGCGCCGTGCAGGAGGGCTTTGACGGGGTGATGGTGTCTAATCATGGCGGCCGGCAGGTGGATGGCGGCATTGGCGCGCTGGATGCGCTGCCGGGCGTGGTGGCGGCTGTCGCGGGCAAAATCCCGGTGTTCTTCGATAGCGGCGTTCGTTGCGGGGCGGATATTTTCAAGGCCTTAGCCCTCGGCGCGGCCGCTGTGGGGATTGGCCGGCCCTATGCCTACGGGCTGGCGCTGGGCGGCGAGGCGGGCGTGCAGACGGTGATGGAATACCTGGTGGCGGAGCTTGATCTCACCATGGCGCTCAATGGCTGCCGCACTCCGGCGGCGATCGAGCGGCGTCTGCTCAGCCCGATTGGGTGACGCCATCGTCAACTTTGACTTGACGTGCACGTAAACGGAAGCCTAGCCTTGGGGGTCGATCCCCCAAGGAGACCTCCCCCATGGCCACCGAACGCACCTACACGATCTCGCAACTGGCGCGGGAGTTTGAAGTCACCCCGCGCGCGCTGCGTTTTTACGAGGACAAGGGCCTGCTCACGCCGCAGCGCGATGGGATGAACCGGGTCTATTCGCACCGGGACCGGGCGCGTCTGCAGCTGATCCTGCGCGGCAAGCGGGTCGGCCTCTCGCTGATCGAGATCAAGGAGATCCTGGATCTCTATAAGGTCGATCAGCGCGCCCAGGCGCAAACGGCGCTGAAGAAGTACAAAGCCCGCATCGTGGCGCTGGAAGCCCAGCGCGAGGATGTGGAGGCCGCGATCGAGATTTTGCACGACAGCATCCGCCAGCTTGAGGGCATTCTGGAAAAGCCGGCGGCGCCCGCCGCCGTGGGCGCGGCGCGGGCTTTTGAGGCTGAAGCGAAAAAGCGCCTCGAAGACGCGCACTAAAGCGCTACATAGCGCGACAGCGAAGAATAAGAATTAGGGAGCGCCATCCATGCCCAGCTACAAAGCGCCTCTGCGCGAGTACCGTTTCCTGCTCAACAATGTGCTTGAGCTTGAGCGTTACGCGAACCTGCCCGGCTTCGCCGATGCGCCGCTTGATCTGATCGATCAAGTGCTCGAAGAGGGCGCAAAGTTCTGCGAAGAGGTGCTCGCTCCGCTGAACGCGGTGGGCGATGCTCATGGCTGCGTGCGCGCCGACGACGGCTCGGTGAAGACCCCGCCGGGCTTTAAGCAGGCTTATGATCAACTCGTGGCGGCCGGCTGGCCTTCGCTGACTTCTGATCCGACTTATGGCGGGCAGGGTCTGCCCCATATCGTGGGCCTTGCGTGGAACGAGATGGTGGCCTCGGCCAACATGGCGTTCGGCATGTATCCGGGGCTGAGCCACGGCGCGTACGAAGCCATCCACCAGCATGGCAGTGACGCACAGAAGCAAACCTATCTGCCCAAGCTCGTCACTGGCGAGTGGACGGGCACGATGAATCTCACCGAGCCCCATTGCGGCACCGATCTTGGGCTTTTGCGCACCAAGGCGATCCCGCAAGCCGATGGCTCGTATCGCATCACTGGGCAAAAGATTTTCATCTCCGCCGGGGAGCATGATCTGGCGTCCAACATCATCCACCTGGTGATCGCGCGCATCGAAGGCGCGCCCGCGGGCACGAAAGGCATTTCGCTTTTCATCGTGCCGAAATTTATTCTCGACGCGGACGGCAATCCCGGCGCGCGCAACGGCGTGGTGTGCGGCAAGATCGAAGAAAAGATGGGCATCCACGGCAATTCGACGTGCGTGCTCAATTACGATGACGCGACGGGTTATCTTGTCGGCCAGGAAAACAAGGGCCTTGCGGCCATGTTCGTAATGATGAACGTGGCGCGGCTTGGCGTTGGCCTGCAGGGGCTCTCACAGTCTGAGGTCGCCTATCAAAACGGCGTGCAATACGCGAAGGATCGTTTGCAGGGCCGCTCCATCACCGGCGTGAAGAACGCCGAAGGCCCCGCCGATCCGATTATCGTTCACCCCGATATTCGCCGCATGTTGATGGACGCCAAAGCCTTCAACGAAGGCGCGCGCGCCTTCACTTTCTGGACCGCGCTATACGGCGATCTGCTGCATGCATCCCCCGACGAGAAGGTGCGCGAGAAGGCCGGCGATTATATGGGCCTGATGACGCCGGTGCTGAAAAGCTATCTCACCGATAAGGGCTACGCCAACGCCACCAATTGCCAGCAAATCTTTGGCGGCCACGGCTATATCGAAGAGCAGGGCATGAGCCAGTTCGTGCGCGATGCGCGCATCGCCATGATTTATGAGGGCGCCAACGGCATCCAGGCGCTCGATCTTGTCGGCCGCAAGCTGGGCGCCAATGGCGGCCGTGCGATCTTCGCCTTCTTTAATGAAATCGATGATTTCGTGCATGAGAACGAAGACAGCGCCGATCTCAAGGATTTCGTCGCCGCGCTGACCTCTGCAAAGTCACAGTTGCAGGAAGGCACGATGTGGCTGATGCAAAACGGCATGACCAATTTCGATAATGCGGGCGCGGCCAGCCACGATTATCTCAATCTTTTTGGCATCACTGCGCTCACCTATATGTGGGCGCTGCAAGCCAAAGCCGCGTTCGCCGCCAAGCAGGGCGAGGGCGCGTCTGATCCGTATTACGATACGAAGATCACCACGGGCCGCTATTTCCTCGCGCGCATGACGCCCGACGCGGGCGCGCATCTGGCCAAGCTGAAAAGCGGCGCCGATCCGGTGATGGCGCTGAGCGCGGAGCAGTTTTGATGGCTGGCATGAACGGTTTGCTCCCCCGCACGCGGGGGAGCTGTCGCCGTGCGCAGCACGGTGACTGAGGGGGCGGCGATGCGAGATGGCGAACAAAGGTCGCGCCAGTTCGCAAAGCGCTTGCGGCAGGACATGACGGAGGCCGAACGCGTGCTTTGGTCGGCGTTGCGGAAGAGGAGTTTGAACGGGTTCAAGTTTCGTCGCCAGCATCCGATTGGGCCTTACATAGCGGACTTCGCGTGCATCTCAGAGCGGCTGGTTGTGGAGGTTGACGGCGTCACGCATTGGACGCCCGCGGAATTGGAGCATGATGCGCAACGCAGCGCTTTTCTCGAACGTAACGGATGGCGTGTGTTGCGTGTAACCAACTTGGACGTATTTGATAATCTGGACGGCGTGTGGCTGGCGATTGCGCAGCGGCTGCCCCCTCCGGCGCCCCAGGGGGCGCCTGCCTCCCCCGCAAGCGGGGGAGGAAACCGGAGCGAATGATGGCGACCCATGGTGCGACGATCACGTGGAAGCGAGATGGCGCCGTCTTCACGGACGGCCACTATTCGCGCGCCAATGAAATCAGCTTCGATGGCGGGATCACGCTGGCGGGCTCATCCTCGCCCAGCGTGGTGAAGCTGCCGCTGTCTCGCGAGGACGCGGCTGACCCTGAAGAGCTGCTCGTGGCCTCGCTCTCGATGTGCCACATGCTTTGGTTTCTCGATCTGGCGCGGCGCGCGGGCTTTGTGCCGGATTCTTATGTCGATCCCGCGCATGGCGTGATCGGCAAGGATGAGCGCGGCAAGATCGCGCTCACGAAAGTGACGTTGAAACCTGAGATCGTCTGGTCGGGCGATAAGATCCCGACGTCTGAGGATGTCGCCAGCTTGCACCACAAGGCGCATGATTTGTGCTTCATCGCCAATTCGTTTCGTGGCGACGTGGTGATTGATTGAGTTTTGCCGCGCTCGCGCCTTGCCCGGCGTGAGCGGTCAGCGGAGTAGGCGCTCAGGACTCGATTGAGAGTCCGCGCCGCGGGACGACTCCGGTCCCATCCAGGGCGGCGGCGGCGCGTGTGCGCCGCGAACTGGAGTGAAGATCATGGCTGAGGCCTATGTGTATGACGCAGTGCGCACCCCGCGCGGCAAGGGCCGCAATACGGGCACGCTGCATGAAGTCACCTCGCTGTCGCTGGCCACGCAGGTTTTGCAGGCCATCCGCGATCGCAACAATCTCGATACCTCCAAGGTCGATGACGTGTATCTCGGCTGCGTGACCCCGATCGGCGAGCAGGGTTCGGACATCGCGCGCGTCGCGGTGCTCAACGCCGATTACGCGCAAACCGTGGCCGGCGTGCAGGTGGACCGCTTCTGCGCTTCGGGCCTTGAAGCCATCAACATCGCCGCCGCGAAAGTGAAATCCGGCGAAGCCGATCTCGCCATCGGTGGCGGCGTGGAAGCCATGAGCCGCGTGCCGATGGGTTCCAATGGCGGCGCCTGGGCCTCTGATCCGTCGATCGCGATGAAAACCTATTTCACGCCCCAAGGTATCGGCGCGGACACCATCGCCACCAAGTACGGCTTTAGCCGCGATGATGTGGATGCGTATGCGGTGGAAAGCCAAAAGCGCGCGGCGCAATCGTGGAAGGAAGGCCGCTTCAAGAAATCCATCGTGCCGGTGAAGGATCAGCTCGGCGTCACGCTGCTCGATCATGACGAGCACATGCGTCCCGACACCACGATGCAATCGCTCGCTGCGCTTGAGCCCAGCTTCAAGATGCAAGGCGAGGTGATGCCCGGCTTCGATGCGGTGATCCAGCAGCGCTATCCGGAGCTTGAGCGCATCAATCACGTGCACCATGCGGGCAACTCGTCCGGCATCGTCGATGGCGCGGCCGCCGTGCTGATCGGCAGCAAGGAAATGGGCGATGCGCTGGGCCTTAAAGCCCGCGCGCGCATTGTCGGCGCCGCCTCGATTGGCTCGGAGCCCTCGATCATGCTGACGGGGCCTGAGTTCGCTACGCAAAAAGTGCTCACCAAGCTTGGCATGACCAAGAAGGATATTGACCTTTGGGAGCTGAACGAAGCCTTCGCCGCGGTGGTGCTGCGCTGGATCCAGGCGTTCGATCTCGATCCGGCCAAGGTGAACGTCAATGGCGGCTCGATCGCCATGGGCCACCCGCTGGGCGCCACGGGCGCCATGATCCTCGGCACCATGGTCGATGAACTTGAGCGTTCGGATAAAGAGCGCGCGCTCATCACGCTTTGCATCGGCGCCGGCATGGGCACGGCCACGGTGATTGAGCGGGTCTAACCACCAAACAAGCTGGCGGCGCGGGCTTCTGCGCCGCCAGCGCTTTTGACTACGGCAAACAAGGAAACGCGAAGGAACGGGTGTGATGGAAAATTTCAAGATCGATATCGATAGCGACGGCATAGCCCTCGTCACCTTCGACGTGCCCGGCCGTTCCATGAACACCATCACCGCCAGCGTGATGGCCGATTTCATCACCCTGGTGGATACGATCAAGAGCAACGCCAGCATCAAAGGCGTGGTGCTTGCGTCTGGCAAACCCACCGGCTTCTGCGCCGGCGCGGATCTCGGTGAGCTCAACCAGCGCGGCGGCGCCAAGGAAGCGCCCAAGAGCGAAGAAGAGGCGCTCAAGCTGCGCTTTGAGCAAAGCTACGGCCTCAACAAAACGCTGCGCGCGCTTGAAACGTGCGGCAAGCCGGTTGCGGTGGCGCTTGAAGGGCTGGCGCTTGGCGGCGGGCTCGAAATCGCGCTCGCCTGCCATTATCGCGTCGCGGCCGATAATCCGAAGATCAAGCTTGGCCTGCCCGAAGCGAAGGTGGGCCTGCTGCCGGGCGGCGGCGGCACGCAGCGCCTGCCGCGCCTGATCGGCGTGCAAAACGCGGCGATGATTATCCTGCAAGGCGGCGATAAAAACCCGCAAGACGCCAAAAGCCTTGGCTTTGTGAACGAGGTTGTCCCGCCTGGAACGACGATCGAAGCCGCGAAGGCGTGGCTGAAGCCCGCGCTTGCTTGGGATTACAGCAAAGGCCCCAACCCCAAATCGATCGCGCCGTGGGACGTAAAGGGCTATCGCGTGAAGGATAATCCTTACACGCCGGGCGGGGCGATGGCGTCCGTCGGCGGCAACGCCATGGTGTCCAAGCAAACCAATCTGAATTTCCCGGCGCAGCGCAATATTCTGTCCTGCATCTATGAAGGCACGCAGGTGCCAATGGATGCGGCGCTGCGCATTGAGAGCCGCTATTTCGTCAAGACGGCCAACACCCCGCAAGCCAAAGGCATGATCCGCACGCTGTTCGTCTCGATGCAGGCGCTCAGCAAAGGCGGCAACCGGCCGCAAGGCGTGCCGGAATATCCGGTGAAGAAAGTCGCCGTGATTGGCGCGGGCCTCATGGGCGCAGGCATCGCCTATGTGCAGGCGAAAGCCGGCGTCGAAACCGTGCTGCTGGATGTGAGCCAAGAAAGCGCCGAGAAGGGCAAAGCCTATTCCAAGCGCATCGTCGATAAAGACATCTCGCGCGGCAAGGTGAGCAAGGAAAAGGGCGAAGCGCTGCTGGCGCTGATCACGCCCTCGACCGATTATTCGCTCATCAAAGGCGCTGATCTTGTGATCGAGGCGGTGTTTGAAAACCCCGCCCTCAAGGCCGAAGTCACCAAGAAGGCCGAGGCGCATCTGGCCGACACCGCCGTGTTCGGCTCCAACACCTCGACGCTGCCGATCACCGGCCTTGCCGAAGCCTCTGAACGCCCGGCCAATTTTATTGGCATCCACTTCTTCTCGCCGGTTGAGCGGATGGGCCTGGTGGAGATCATCGTTGGCGCAAAGACAACGCAAGAGACGCTGGCCAAAGCGATCGATTACGTTCTGAAAATCCGCAAGACGCCAATCGTGGTCAACGATTTCCGCGGCTTTTACACCTCGCGCTGCTTTGGCACCTACACCACCGAAGGCATCGAGATGCTGGGTGAAGGCATCGCCCCTGCGATTATCGAAAATGTCGGCCGCCAAGCCGGCATGCCAATGGGCGCGCTTGAGGTGTCCGATAGCGTCGGCCTCGACACCGCGCTCAAGATCGGCCGCCAGATGGCTGAAGCTGCGCAGCAGGATCATTCCAAAGATCCGCGCGGCGCGCTGCTGGCATGGCTCGTCGAAGAGAAGGGCCGCGTTGGCCGCAAGGGCGGCAAGGGCTTTTACGAATACGGCGAAGACGGCAAACCCTCGCGCATCTGGCCGGGGCTTTCCGAGAAGATCGACGTGAAGGTCAAAGAATGCCCGCCGGCGCTGAAGGAAGAGCTGACCAAGCGCTTCCTCTTCCGCCAATGCATCGAAGTGGCGCGTTGCTTTGAAGAGGGCGTGATCACCGATCCGCGCGATGCGGATGTCGGCTCGATCCTCGCCTGGGGCTTTGCGCCCTATAGCGGCGGGGCCGTCTCCTATATCGATCTCTTCTGGGGCACGAAGAAATTTGTCGAAGAAGCCGATCGCCTTGCAGACGCTTATGGCGAACGCTTCCGCCCCAACAAGCTGCTCCGCGATTTGGCGGCCAAGGGCGAGAGTTTCTACGAACGCTTTGGCGCCAAAGCCAAAGCGGCGTAAGCATAAAGGGCCACCGCAAGGTGGCCCTTTTACTTTGGGGGGAAGTATGGATCAGCTTAGCTTGGCGAACCCCGTGTTCGCGACGTACGCTATCGCGGCCGCGCTCATGGTGCTGAAGATCATGGTGCAAGGCTGGATCACGGTGGCGCGCATGATGGCTACCAATGGCGGGATGGTGAATCCAGAGGATGCGAAAGCAGGGCCGGCCAATCCGAAGCCGCGTCCGGGTCAGCTTGATCTCAACGAAGATGTCGAGCGCTCGCGCCGCATCCACCGCAATGACCTTGAGAACATTCCGGCGTTTCTAGCGATCGGCTTGCTGTTCGTGCTGATCGGCCCCTCGCTCGTTGTAGCGCAATGGCTGCTGTACGGCTTCGTGGCCGCGCGCCTGCTGTACACGCTGGCCTATTCAACGGCGCAGAGCCACGAAGTGCGCGCCATTTTCTACAGCATCGGTTCGTTGATCGTGATCGCCATGGCGGTTTGGGTGCTCGCCGTCGCCATCCCGCTCGTGCTCGGCTAAGCGCTGTTCAATAAAACTGAATTGGGGGGCTCAGATGCAAACAGATCCTGTGCGCGTGTTCGCGGATGCGTGGCGCCTGATGACGGGGCGTTTGCCCGGCTCGCAATTTAAGGAGGCCGATGCGCTCGTCTCGTGCTTCTGCGACGTGCCGAGCTTTTTCTTCAATGTCTGGATCCCCACAGCGCCCACCGCCGCGCCAGAGGCGTTTGAGAACGTGCTGCGCGAGGGGGTGTCGCGCGCGCAATCGGCGGCGCATCCGGTTGGCGCGCTGCTGCGCGAGGATTGGCTGCCTGCCGATTGGCAGGCGCTTGCGGCGAACCACGGCTTTGTCCCCGCTGTGCCGATGACGCCGATGGAAGCGGAAGATCTCGCGCCGCCGCGCCGGCCCCAGCCTGCGGAGCTCCAGATCCGCCGCGTGGCGAGCGACGCTGGCGCGCGTGAACTCGCGCAGCTCAACGCTGACGCCTACGGCATGCCGCACGACATGTTCGGCGCGCTGAGCACCATGGCGCTGTGGGCGCCCGATAGTTTGGGCTTTGTCGGTTATGTTGATGGCCGGCCAGTTTCGGCGACGGGCGTGTTTCCGGTTGGGGGCACGGTTTATGTCGCGATGGTCGCCACCGCGCCGGATGTGCAAGGCAAGGGCTACGCCGAAGCTGTCATGCGTCACGCCGTGATCGAAGGGCAAAAGGCGATGGGCGTGAAGCGCACCACGCTGCACGCCACCGATGCGGGCCGGCCTGTCTATGCCGCGATGGGCTACGCCTCCGGCCCGCGCATGCTGCTGCTCGCGCCGCCGCATTGAGCGCGGCGCGGTTCGGCGCCTATATTGGCGCGCCATGCGCAAGGATATGAGCAAAGTGATTGTGGAGCGGCCGCGGCTTGGCCGTTCGGCGGCGGGGCTGCGCCCTGGCCGCACGCGCATTGTCGAGGATGACGATGGCGAACCGATCCGCGCGGGGCGGGGCGGGCGCGCGCCCAAGCGCGAAAAGCCGCAAAAGACCAAGAGCCTCAATGAAAACCTGAACCCGCTGCGCCGCTTTCTGCAAAGCGCGGTGGGGCGCAAATGGGATAAGGTCTATTCCGAAATTTCCGAGAATTTGAAGCCAACCTCCACCGTGCAGCAGCACGTGCGCGATCACGTGGAGGATTTCGTCGCGGTGAAAACGCGGATGCAGGGCGGGAAAGTGGTGATCGCCCAGCGCTTTGGCGGCGAGCGATCGCTGGAGGAGGATTACCACCGCTTCTACGTGCACCCGCGCACCGGCCTGCTGCGCGAGAACCCGCACTACAACAGCTGGAAGGGCCGCTGGCGCGCCCGCCAACGCGAAGCGGAGAAGGAGCGCGCCGCGCGCATGCGCGAGATCGATGCAAAGACCCAGCTGCATAAGCTGAAGGATGGGATCTGGTGGGAGGTGAGGCTCGGCAAAATCGGCGATGGGCGCGAGCCGGACGTGGTGCTCGCCGCCGGGCTTTCCGCGCTCCCGCCAGAGACGCTCTATGGCCGCGAAAACACCCGCGCCATCGCCAAGCGCCAGCTGAATAAGGCGGAAAAAAAGAAGCTCGGCTTGGATTAGTTTAACGCTTCCCCGCCAAGCCCCGCACTTGATGCGGGGCGCGCGCGGGGATCCAGGGCCAAAGGCGGCGCGTTTGCTCTGGATCCCCGCTCTCGGCCCGGCCTTCGCCCGGCTCTCGGCGGGAAGCGTTTGAATTTATGCAATTGTGCGAAGCTGGCCCGCCGCCCTGCGTTATTGACTTCTCAACCCTTTGCGCCGATATCCCCGCTTAGCGACCGCTTGCGCTTGGCGCAGGCGCGGTCCCACGGAACGCCACCATCGACGTTCGGCTTTGAGCGCCCCAAAGGGGATTTGCGAGCTCGCCGCCTTTCTTCGCCGTCGCATCGTTCCTGATCTGATGAGCCCGCGCGATGCCGCGCGACGGCTGAAAGTTATTTCGTGACCACTTTTGAATCGCTCGGCGTTTCCGCGCCGATCCTCAAGGCGCTCGCCGCTGAAGGCTACAACGCGCCCACCCCCATCCAACAACAAGCCATTCCCATCGTCCTGCGCGGCAGCGATCTCGTGGGCCTCGCGCAAACCGGCACTGGCAAAACCGCCGCCTTCGCGCTGCCGATCCTGGATCTGCTGCACAAGAACCGCAAACACGCGGGCGAGAAATCCTGCCGCACTTTGGTGCTGGCCCCCACGCGTGAGCTTGCCGCCCAGATCGGCGATAGCTTCCGCGCCTATGGCCGCTTCCTTGGGCTTTCCACCGCTGTCGTGTTTGGCGGCGCTTCGATGTTCAAACAGAAGCAGGCGCTGTTTCGCGGCGTGGACATCCTCGTCGCCACGCCGGGCCGCTTGCTCGATCACATCAGCCAGCGTTCGCTGAAGCTCGATGCGGTTGAGATTCTGGTGCTCGATGAAGCCGATCACATGCTCGACATGGGCTTCATCCACGATCTGCGCAAAATCGCCAAGCTCGTGCCCGCCAAGCGCCAGAGCCTTTTCTTCTCGGCCACCATGCCCGAGACGATCGCCGATCTCGCCGGCCAGTTCCTCACCGATCCTGAGCGCGTGGCGGTGACGCCCGTTTCCTCCACCGCTGAGCGGGTGGAGCAGGCGGTGATCCACGTCGATAACGCCAAAAAGCAGGATCTGCTGCACGCGCTTTTGAAGGACGAAACCATCAGCCGCGCGCTGGTGTTCGCCCGCACCAAGCACGGCGCCGATCGCGTGGTGCGCAAGCTGCAAAGCGCCGGCTTCAACGCCGACGCGATCCACGGCAACAAAAGCCAAGGCCAGCGCACCCGCGCGCTTGAGGCTTTCAAGAAGGGCTATGCGCGCCTGCTCGTCGCCACCGAAATCGCCGCGCGCGGCATCGATGTGGACGAGGTCAGCCACGTGATCAATTACGATCTGCCCAACGTGCCTGAGCAATACGTGCACCGCATCGGCCGCACCGCGCGCGCGGGCCTGGGCGGCCGCGCGATCAGCTTCTGCGCGCCAGATGAGCGCGCGTATCTGCGCGATATTGAAAAGACCATCAAACAAACTGTGCCGGTGATGGAGACTGATTATTCGCTCTCCGCGCCGCGCGCCGATGATCGCACGCCGCGCCCCAAAGGCCCGGCTGGGCGCAAGCCGCAAGGCCAGCGCCCGCAACAGCGCCGCCCCGAAGGCAAAAAGCCCGCCGGCAACGCGCACGATAAGCCGCAACGCACGCCCTCGCACGCGCGCGATGAGGGCGATCGCCGCGATCGCAAAGGCAATTCGGTGTGGTCCAATAGCGGCGCGCCGCCGAAGTACCGCAAGCAGCGCAAGCCCGAAGGCGCCAAGCGCGGCTAAGGCTTAAAATGATCCCGCCTAAACGGGCGGGATCATCTGCCTTGGCGCTGCGCGTTCGGATCGTCGTTGTAAATCAAGCTGCCGCAGCCGCTATAGCTCCGCGCGCCGACGCGCACCTCGACCCGTTCGGGGAAGGGCTGGCCGCTCATCACATCTTCGCAAGGCCCGTTGCTGATGGTGATGGCGATCGCCTCGCCATCGGCATTGGCCTCATACGCGCCCTCGCTAGGGCGGATATATTGATAGGGCAGCTCAAAGCGCAGCGCGCGCTCGCCGTAATCGAGCACGAGCAGCGCGCGGCGGCTGGTGTGGATGTCGAGCATCCATCCAGGCTCTTGGCCCAAAGCGCGATAGATAACGCCCGCCTCGCGCAGATCCTCCCATGCAGGCAACGCGGCTAGATTTTCAGCCTGGGTTTGCGCGGGCGGCGCCGGGGTTTCGGGCTTTTCTTCCGCAGCGGGCGCGCACGCGCAAAGCGCTGCAGCGCTCGCGGCGAAAATCAAAGCACGCATCTCATCCTCCCAACAAAAACGCCGCCGCGTTCGTAGGCGCGGCGGCGTTGGTTGTTTAATTTATCTCGCGCTTAGCGGCGCGGGCAGCCTTGCGTGCCCGGCTGGCAGAGCGCGCTGATGAACACCTCCACGCGGCGGTTTTGCGCGCGGCCGTAATCAGTGCTGTTGTCGGCGATCGGCATGGTCTTGCCAAAGCCGCGCGTGTAAAGCCGCGCGTTCTGGATGCCGTTTTGCGAGAAGATGCCCGCCACCGTTTGCGCGCGGCGCTCAGAGAGCTGCTGGTTGTACGCGTCCGAGCCCACCGCATCGGTGTGGCCGAACACGTCCACCGTGGTTTGCGGATAGTCACGCAGCACGGCTGAAACTTGCGCGATC
>DAORMO010000068.1:0-224 GCA_035440585.1 Terricaulis sp. | reverse complement strand
GGCAGGGAAGTTGAGCAGGATCTGCGAGTCATTCACGCGCGTGACGGTGACGCCGGAGTTTTGCAGGCGCTGGCGCAGCGTCTCTTCCTGGTTATCCATGTAAGCGCCGATGCCCGCGCCGGCGAGCGCGCCGATGCCTGCGCCGATGGCGGCGTTGCGGCGGTCATCGCCGCCGGCCAGCGTGCCAAGCGCGGCGCCGCCGATCGCGCCGATGATGGCGGCAT
>DAORMO010000067.1:278-14364 GCA_035440585.1 Terricaulis sp. | reverse complement strand
CCTGGCACCCCTGATCGTGCAGGCGACGCTGTCGTTCTCCTCCGCCGTGCTCGATTCCGCGGCACTCGGCTTTCTCGGCATGGGGGCACAGCCGCCCGCGCCGGAACCGCTTTTTGCCATCGCCGCGCGGCGCGAACGGCGCGTCATGCTCAGCCGCATGCGACGGCGCTGTGCTGCGCGCGGGCGCAGCGCCCGGCGCGCGTGCTTTAGCCCATGCAGGCAAGGCGATGGCCGGCGCATGCTTGGCCGCCGCCGCTTCAGCTGTATGCACCGCGCCATAACGCAGGCCGGGGCCTGCCGGCGTTTCAATCGTTTCCGCGTTGAGCGCGGCGAGCGCCTCTTCCGCCGCCTTGCGCCAGCTTTCATCCGCCTCGCCCGCAGCGGAAGTTCCGTGCTGCGCGCCGCACACGATCAGGCGATCGCGCGCGCGCGTCATCGCCACGTAGAAGAGCCGCCAATGCTCGGAAAGCTCGCGCGCCTGATGCGCGGCGCGCGCGGCGGCGGTGGGGCCGTCATCATCGCTTTTGCGCATGGAGATGAAGGGCGCGCCATCATCATCAAACATAAGCCCGTTATCGGGTTTGTTGGCCGGCCCGGTTGTGGCGTCCGGCAGGATCACAAGCGGCGCTTCGAGCCCCTTGGCGCCGTGCACCGTCATCACCCGCACCGCGCCCGATGCGCCTTCGAGCTCGCGCTTGATCTCAACGGAATCGATTTCAATGTCGTAGAGAAAGCGCTGCAGCGAGGGCGCGGCGACGGCGCCGGGCTTCAGCGCGCGCTGCAGCAATTCTTCCAAAGGATCGCGCGCTTCAGGGCCGATGCGGGCGAAGATTTTTTCCCAGCCTGTGGCGCCCGCCGCATCCGGCGTTTCCAGCGCCCAGCTTAAAAAGCTGAACGCATCCGCGCCTGTTCGCGCAGCAAGTGCGCGGGCGAAATCTTGCGCTGCGGCGTAGCGCGGATCTGTGCTGGCCATCAGCCGGCTCCACAGCGTCTCGCCGCGCGCGCGATTTTCCGCCAGCGGCAGAAGATCGCGATCATCATCGTCGAGATTCAGCCACGGCCCTTTCAGCACGCAGGCGAGCGAAAGATCATCAGCCGGATCCAGCGCCACGCGCATCAGCGCCAGGCAATCCTCCACCGCGAGCTCATTGTGCAGCACCATCCGGTCTGCGCCGGCCACGGGCATGCCTTCGCGCTTGAACGCTTTGATCAGCTCGTAAAACAGCGCCCCGCGCTTGCGCACCAGCGCCAGCACATCGCCCGCATGCATCGGGCGCGGGGCGCGCGCATCCTTATCCCACACCGCCTCGCGCGCATCGATCATGGCGCGGATGCGTTTGGCGATGAGGCGCGCCAGCTGCGCATGCACGCTGGCGCCTGATTGCACATCGAGCGGGGCGTCCCACGGTTCGGATTTCGGCGCTTCCACGCGCCGCAGGATGGGCCAAACCTCAACCGCGCCCAGCGCATCATCGCGCGCGGCCAAATGCGTGATCACATCATGCGCGCCGGGGGACGCCGCGATCAGCGGCTTGGCCTTCACCGCTTCATCGACCGCCGCGAGAATGTGCGGCGCGGAGCGGAATGAGGTGCGCAAATCGGGCGCAATGAAATCGAGCTTTGCGGCCGCCGCGCGCTTGGAAAGCCCCTGCTTCTCGGCCAGAAAGCGCCCCGGATCGGCGCCTTGAAAGCCGTAAATGCTTTGCTTGGGATCGCCCACGGCGAATACGGTGCGCACAAATGGGCGCGCGCCCGCGCCGGAGAAAAACTCATTCTGCAATGGCTCGATCAGCGTCCATTGCGCGGGGCTGGTATCTTGGCCTTCGTCGATCAGAATGTGATCGAGCCCGCCATCAAGTTTATACAGCACCCACGCGGCGGCGGTCGAGCGTTGCAACAGCGCCTGCGCATGCTCGATCAGATCATCGAAATCGAGTGTTCCGGCGCGGCTCTTGGCGGTTTCATACGCTTCATCCAATTTGAGCGCGAGCGCCAGCGCAGAGGCTGTATCTTCGGCGCGGTTGATGGCGTTGAGCGCCGCGCGCGCATCCACGCACGCATCGACAAAGCGCTCGAGCAGCGGATTGAGCCAGGGCTGGGCCGCATCGAGCTTTTTGGTGGCGAGCTTCTTGCGCGGCTCATCCGCGCTGGTGAACGCCGCGCCGAAGCAGGCCTTTAGCGCGCCTGGGCGATCACCGGCTTCAATCAACGCAACGATCGCGCGCAGGCTTTCAGCCCAGCCTTGATCTTGCGAACTGCCTTGCGCGAGCAGGCCCGCCGCACGGCGGAAATCATCGATGCTCAAGCCCGCAATAAAGCGGCTGGTGAAATCCTCCACGCTTTCGCGGGCGCCATGGCGATTTTTGATCGCCGCGTCCGCGAACATATGCCCTTGGTGGAGCGCTGCGAAGCGATGGAAATCGGCGCGGCGATAGGCCAGCCGATCCAGCAGCGCATCCAGCTGATCCGCGCTCATCGCGCCGGCGAAGCGGCGGAAGGCTTGGCGCGGGGCGTCAGCGGCCAGCGCAGCTTGCGCGCGGGCCTCTCCCAAAAGCGCCGAGGCGCGCGCATCGTCGGCAATGTCAAAGCCAGGCGCCACGCCCGCTTCGAGCGGGAAGCGCGCCAGCAAGCGCTCACAAAAAGCGTGGATGGTTTGAATTTTCAGCCCGCCAGGCGTTTCCAGCGCCTGCGCAAACAGCGCGCGCGCTTTGGAAAGATCAGCGCCCGCTTCGCCCAGCGCTTCCAGCTCAGCGCGCAGCGTTGCATCATCGGCCACGCACCATTTGCCCAAGCGCTCAAACAAGCGGCGCTGCATCTCGGCGGCGGCGGCCTTGGTGTAGGTGATGCACAAAAACGCCGAAGGCTTTGAGCCCGCCAGCAAAAGCCGCGCGATGCGATCGATCAGAACCTTGGTTTTGCCCGAGCCCGCATTGGCGGTGACGAACACCGAAAAGCGCGGATCGGCGGCGCGGCCTTGGCTGGCGTTGGCTTCATCGAGGGCGCGCGCGCTCATTCATCGCCCCCTTCAGCATCAGCCCATTCCTTGCGGCGGGCGAGATGATCGTAATCATCGTAGGGTTTGATGAATTGCACGCGCGGCTTGGAGAGAAACGGCTGATCGGGCGCGGCATAGCGCTTAAGCAGCTTCTCCAGATTTTCGAGCGCTTTTTCGCCTTCGCCTTCAGCGTCGAGATCGAGCGCTTTGGGCGTTGGCTCCTTGCCGCCGAAGCGCCAATAGCCAAGCTCTGTTGCAGCCGCCTTCGGCGTATCTTTGAACACGCCGCGCTTGAGCATCGCCGCTTCCAGCGGCAATTGCGGCGCAAGCCCGCTTTCAACCTGTTTGAGTGACGCCGGCGCGCCGGTTTTGAAATCCCAGATCGCGGCGTGGCCTTTGCCGATCTCAATCCGGTCGGCCACGCCCGAGAGCTTGGTTTCGCCCAGATCAAGCAAGCCGTAACGCTCACGATGCACCGTCACGCCCAGCGCAGTGCGCGAGGCGAACCATTCGATCAGCGCCGAAACCGAAAGCGCCATGCGCTCACGCTCGGCCGCGCGGCGCTCGGGCGCGATGCCGTGGCGCTTGAGTTCTTCATCCAGAAAACGCAGCAGCGTCTCCGCGCAATCGCCATCGCCAAAACGCTCGATCGCGGCGTGCACGGCCGTTCCGCGTTCCGCCGGGCCAGGCGTTAAGCCGATCGGCTTGAGCGGCTCGAGCCCCAGGATGCGGCGCGCATACACCGCATAGGGGTCGCGGATCAGCGCTTCAACTTGCGTGACGCTGATCTGCTTGAGCTTGCCTTGCGTGGGGCGCGGCGCTTTGGGTTCACGCTGGCGCGGCGGCTGATCCAGCGCGCGCGCATAAGCCAGCACCTGCGGCGCCTCAGCGAGCTCCACCTTGGCGCCCTCCACCAAAGTTTTCAGCCGCCAAAGCCAGCGCGAGGCCAGCGTTGGCGCGCCCTCACGCCGCAGCGCGCGCGTGAGCACGATCTCGGGGCCGGAGATTAGCTGCGCAAAATCGTGCGCGGCGAGGCCAATGCGCTGATCGTGCGAGGGCAAGCCAAGCGCTGCGCGCATCGGGCGTGAGAGAAACGGATCTTCCGGCGCCGCTTGCGGCCACACGCCCTCATTGAGCCCGCCGAGGATCATCAAATCGCGCCGCTGCAAGCGCGCTTCGAGCGGCCCCCAAATGGCGGCGCGCGCTTCATCGATGGCGGGCGGCGCAATTTCGCGCCCTTGCATCAATTGGCGCAGCACGCGCGGGGCGGCGTAGGCCTCCATGGCCCCGAGCGCCTCGCCCTCATCAATCGCTTCACGCAGCATCGTATGCGCGTTGTCGCCATCGGCGCCGACGAAAGCGCGATCTTCTGTCAGCGATCCAGCAGCGACATACACCGCCTCAACAAAATGGCTGAGGCTGATTGCCCCGCGCAACGCCGCGAGCGGTGCGAGGATTTCGCCAAGGCCGGCGATGCAAGCGCACGCTTCATCGCGCAGACGCATACGCGCTTCGTTCGGCGCCTTTGCTTTGCCCAGCAACGCGCCAAGCTCATCGAGCGTCTCGTAGCACCGCGGGCCGCGTAGAGCTTCGTGTTCGATGAAGGTGCGCGCATCAAGGCTGGCGAGGCGCACGCGCGGATGCTTCAGCAACGCGGCCAGCGCCACCGGCTCGCCCGGATCAAGCGCGAGATCGCACAGCAGCGCGATGAGCGCGCCCGCCTCTGTTTCGCGCAGCTGCCGGCCATGTGAAATGGAGGCGACAACGCCCCAGCGCGCGAGCTTTGCATCCACCCGGCGCGCAAGGCCGACATCAGGCGTCACCAGCGCCACGGTGCGCTCTGGCGTTTCCAACGCCTCGCGCATCAAAAGCGCGATGGCGGCGGCTTCTTCATCTTCGGTGGCGGCCTCGATCAGTGTGAGCCCGGAGGCGCCCTCGGCCACGAACGCAGCCCCGCCGGCGGCGTCGAGCCGGGCGAGCCAATCTGCGGTTTTGATCGCGGGCGCGAGCGCTTCGCGGATCAGGATGCGGCGCGCCGGGCGCTCATCCGCGCCAAACAAGGGCACGTCGCGCCGATCAAGCCCAAGCGCGGCCAGCGTTTCCTTCAGTGCAAATTGCGGATGCTGATCGCCGATTTCATTCCAGGAGCCATCGTCGAGATCAGTATCCAGCCCCGGCAAGATCACAACACCTTGCGGCAAGCCGGCGACAACGCGCATCAGCGCGCGCGTGGTGGCGATCGAGCCGGTGGAGCCGGCGATGATCACCGGGCGCTGCGGCGGATGCGCGGCCCAGCGCGCGGCCAGTGCGCTGCGGATCGCCGCGCCATGCGCGGACACATCGCTCAGCCCCCGCTCCTCCAAATGCAGCGGCCAAAATTGCGCGACGATATCCAGAAACGCGGCCGAGCTTTCCCAATGCCGCGCCAGCGCAAAATCCGTGACAAGATCGCGCAGCCGATCCCAGGCGACGTGATCCACCGTGGCCGCGCTATCGAGCAGGCGCGCAAGCTCATCGGCCAGCGCCAGCGCGCGCACGGGATCTTCGACGCCATGCTCGGCCTTATCGCGCCGGCGGATCAGCGAAGCGAGTTCAAGCCGGCGGCGTAGGCGATCAATCGGCGGGGCGATCTCATCGCCCACCACATCAGCGCCCCACACGTCCGGATCATCATCCACATGCGGATCGCCAAGCGGGCGGATGGCCGGCAAAAGCGCGGCGCCCCCAAGCGTGCGCGCGAACGCATCCATCAGCCCGCGCGCGGCGCGGCGATTGGGCACCAGCACCAGCGCATCAGAGAGCGCGAACGGATCGTCTTGCTTGTAAAGCGCATCGACCATGGCGCGCGCGAGCAGATCGAGAAACGGCGCCGAAGCCGGCGCGGCGCGCACGCGCGGCCCCGAAAACAGCGCACTCATGCTGCGCTGGCCAAACGCGCTTCGGCGGCCTCCCGCGCTTGGGGATCGCCCACATGCATCCAGAAGCCGCCGAGCGGCACGCCATGCAGCCGGCCCTCATCTGCAAGCCGGCGCCAGATGCGCGTGAAGGAAAACGGCTCAAGCGGCTCGCCATCCACGATGGCCGGATCGATGATCTGCGCTCCCATATAGGCCCAAGGACTCTGCGGCGCGCCATCGCGGAAGCGAAGCGCGCCCGCTTCATCCATGAAGAAATCGCCCGCGCCGTCAAAGCCAAGGCACGCATCCATGGAGGCCAGCATCAGCCGCGCGCCCATGCGCGCCGGATCAAAGCCAGCGGCAAGGCGCGCAATCGCGGGCCCCGCCGGCTCATCCCAAACGCTATCGATATTGCAGACGATGATCGGATCATCGCCCAGCAAGCCGCGCGCCTGGCGCACGCCGCCGCCGGTTTCCATCAGCTCCGCTCGCTCATCGGAGATCACGATCTCCAGATCGGTGCGGCGCGCGAGATGCGCTTCGAGCCGATCTGCGAACGCATGCACGTTCACCACCGCGCGCTTGACGCCAGCGCCAAGCAAGCGATCGAGCACATGATCAATCAGCGCGCGGCCGCGCACCTCCACCAGCGCCTTGGGCCGATCATTGGTGAGCGGGCGCATGCGCGTGCCAAGGCCAGCGGCCAGCACCATGGCGGTGTGTGGAACGGCGCTCATGCGGCTTGCTCCAGATAAGGCGCGGCCACCTCTTCAACGAAGGCGTGCATATCGGCGAGCGCGGGGTGGCCCAGCGTGCGCGCCAAATGCCCCCACTCGCGCGGCATGAAGGAAAGATAGCGTGTCTTGCCGTCCCGCGCGGCAAGGCGCGAGAAGATGCCCAAGATGCGCAGCGTGTTGAGCGCGCCGAGCACGGCAAGCTCCCGCTCAAAATCCGCTTCGCTGGCGCCGGTTTCATCGAGATACGCCCGCACGGCGGCGGCGTGGGCGCTTGGGCTTACATCGCGGCGCGCATCGTGCAGCAGCATGGAAAAATCCCAAGCGCGCCAGCCGCGCACCGCATCTTGAAAATCAAGCAGGCCCACGCGCGCGAGGCCGTCGCGCTCAGGCAGCCAAAGCAGGTTTTCGGCGTGATAATCACGGATCGTCAGCGCGCGCGGAAAGCCAAGCGCTTTAACGATCAGCCCATCGCGGATGCCTGCCCAGCGCGCGCGCTGGGCGTCATCGATGCGCACATCCGCCGCTTGCGGCAGCCATTCGACGAAGAGATCCGCGTTCACCTCAAGCGCCAGCGCATCATAATCGAGCAACGGCCACGCACCGCCCGGCGCATCGAGCTTGGCCGGGATCGGCGCCTTGTGCACGGCGGCCAGCACGCGCGCGGCCTCCGCATAGAGCGCCGCTTCATCCGCGCCTTCGGGGATCACGGTGGCGTAAAGGCTATCGCCCAGATCTTCGATCACCGCGTAGCCGGCTTCGATGTCGCTGCCGTAAATCTCCGGCGCGGAAAGCCCGAGGCTGCGCAAGTGCTGCGCGACGGCGACGAACGCTTCAACGCGCGAAGCGGCCAGGCGCGAGGTCGCGTTCCAGCCAAGCGTCCGCCGCTCCGCCGGCGTGGCGCCGGGCGGGCACGGGGCGCTTTCGTTTGAGCGCGGCGCATCCATCAGCATGGCGCGGCGGTTTGGCAGGATCAGCCGCTCATAGCGGCGCGTGGAGGCGTCCCCCGCCAGCGGCACGCGCTCAGCCTCAGCGAAGCCGGTTTGCTCAAGCAGGCGCGTCAGCGCTTCAGATCGCATCGAGGCGGGTTCTCCAGGCGCCGTGCGCCGTCAATGTGGCGGTGCGGCCCTCTTGGCGGGGGGAAAGCGTGATGTCGAGCCGATCCTTGGGCTGATAGGCGCCCAGCCGCTCAGGCCATTCGATAAGCACCGCAGCCGAAACGAACGCGTCCTCCAGGCCAAGCTCGAACGCATCTTCTGGAGCCTTGAGGCGGTAAAGATCGCAATGCCAAAGCTCGCCCCGCTCACCCTCATAGGTTTGCACCAGTGTGTAGGTGGGGCTTGGGGCCTCCTCGTCTGCGCCAGTCCATGCCTCAACGACGCCGCGCGCCAGGGTGGTTTTGCCCGCGCCCAGCCCGCCAATGAGGAAAACCACATCGCCCGCCCCAAGCTGCGCGCCAAGCCGCACCCCCAGCGCCTGCGTGGCGGCGGCGTCGGGCAACGCGATTTCACGCGAATCGGCAAGGGCTTGTGCGCTCACGGGGGGTAATGCTGGCATGGGGCCCGGCGCGGCATCAAGGCCCGCTTGCGCCCGCGTAGCATTGGCTTCAAAACCTTGCCCGCCCATGGATACGAACGAAATCAAACGTGTTGTCATTGTCGGCGCCGGCCAAGCTGGCGGCGAGGTGGCGCAACGGCTCCGCCAAGGCGGCTTTGAAGGCGAAATCACCCTGATCGGTGAGGAGCAGGAGCCCCCCTATCAGCGCCCGCCGCTCTCCAAGAAATACCTCGCCGGCGAGTTTGGCGTCGAGCGCCTGCTGCTGCGCCCGGCCAACGTCTACAGCGATGAGAAGATCGCGCTGCTGACAGGCACGCGCGTGGTGTGGGTCGATCGCGCCAGCAAGCGCGTGCGCCTCGAAGGCGGGCGCGAGCTGCCGTATGACGCCCTCGTGCTCGCCACCGGCGCGCGGCCGCGCAAGCTGAGCCTTGCAGGCGCCGATCTTGAGGGCGTGCACCTTTTCCGCACGCTGGCGGATGTCGATGCGATGAAAGACGCCTTCGTCGCTGGCGCGAAGCTGGTGGTGATAGGCGCGGGCTATATCGGGCTCGAGGGCGCGGCGGTCGCGCGGCAGATGGGCCTAGACGTCACCGTGATCGAAACCGCCGTGCGCCCGCTGGCGCGGGTGACGAGCCCCGAGGTCGCCGGCTTTTTCCTTGATGAGCACACGCGCCAAGGCGTGCGCTTTGTGCTGGGCGGCCAGCCCGCCGTGATCAAAGGCCAAGACCGCGTGCGCGCGGTGGGCCTGGCGGACGGCACGGAAATCCCGGCCGACCTTGTGCTGACCGGCATCGGCGTCAATCCCGAAACCACGCTGGCGCAGCACAGCAATCTTGCCGTGGACAACGGCATCGTCACCGACGCGCAATGCCGGACGGACGATCCCGCCATCTTCGCCATCGGCGACTGCGCCAACCGCCCGATCAGCCATTATGACAACCGCCGCTGCCGGCTCGAAAGCGTGCACAACGCCATCGAGGGCGCGAAAATCGTCGCGGGCGCCATACTGGGCAAAGAGGCGGCGCTGGAAACGCCATGGTTCTGGTCAGATCAATATGATCTCAAGTTGCAGATCGCCGGGCTTTTCCAGGGCTACGATCATGTCGTCTTCCGTGGCGGCATGGCTGACCGGGCGTTCGCAGCCTTCTATTATAAGGGCGACCGGCTGATCGCGGTCGATGCGGTGAACCGGCCGGCGGAGTTTCTGGGCGTGAAGGCGTTGCTGCATAAGGGCCTCAACGTCACCCCAGATGTGATCGCCGATGAGAGCCGGCCGATGAAAGAAATCGTCGCCGCCGCAAGCAAGACTTAGGGACTAAAGAAACGCATGCCGAAGATCACCTACATCGAAGCCTCGGGCAAAGAACACGTCATCGATGCGCCAGAGGGGCAGACGGTGATGGAAGCGGCGGTGAAGCACGCCGTGCCTGGCATCGACGCCGATTGCGGCGGCGCCTGCGCCTGCGCGACGTGCCATGTCTATGTCGATCCCGATTGGGTCGGCAAAACGGGCGAGGCGGGCTCGATGGAGCAATCAATGCTCGATTTCGCCAACGACGTTGAAGACAACTCGCGCCTCTCCTGCCAGATCAAGGTGACGGGCGCGCTTGACGGCCTGATCGTGCGGCTGCCGAAAAGCCAGCATTGATGCGCTTTATCCCGCCCCCGCTCTGGGCTTTGCTGCTCATGGCGGGGACGTACGGGCTGAGCCTGCTTCCCGGTGTGAACACGCTGCCTGCGCTTGCGGGCGCGCGGCCGTTTGGGCTCATCGTGATCATCGCCGCGCTTTTGCTGATGTTTGCGGCGATGGCGCAGTTTCGGCTGGCGAACACGCAGCTCTTACCCAATTCGGAAACCAACAACGCGCTCGTCACTGGCGGGCTGTTCGGGATCACGCGCAACCCGATGTATCTTGGCATGGTGGTGCTGTGCGTGGGCGGCGCCTTGTGGATGGAGCGCGCGCTGATGCTGGCGAGCCCGTTTTTAATGTTCGCCGTCGCCAATTGGGTGTTCATCCCGTTTGAGGAAGCCAAAATGCGCCGGCAGTTTGGCGAAGCGTTTGACGCTTACACAAAGCGCGTGCGGCGCTGGATTTAAGGGGACATCTCATGCGCATTTTGCTTGCCGCAGCGGCGTTCGCCGCCCTAGCCGCCGCGCCCGCCTTCGCGCAGGAGCGCAGCGCCGAGGAGCTGGCGTTCCGCGAGATTTATCGCGAGCTGGTCGAGATCGACACCTCGCCCTCCACCGGCAATTGCACGCGCGCGGCTGAAGCGATGGCTGTGCGCCTGCGCGCCGCCGGCTTCCCCGAAAGCGATCTGCGTGTGATCGTGCCGGAAGGGCGCCCCGATGACGGCAATCTCGTCGCCGTCATTCGCGGAACCAGCCGCCGCGCCGTGCTGCTGCTGGCGCACATCGATGTGGTGGACGCCAAGCCCGAAGATTGGACGCGCGATCCCTTCACGCTGGTGGAGGAAAACGGCTTCTTCTACGGGCGCGGCTCGGCTGACGATAAATCCATGGCCGCGGTGTTCGCGGATATGTTCATCAATATGCGCCGCGAAAATTATCGCCCGCGCCGCACCATCCGCCTGGCGCTCACTTGTGGTGAGGAAACCTCAAACCGCATCAATGGCGTAGACTACATCCTCAACCATCACCGCGACTGGATCCAAGCCGATTTCGCCATCAATGAGGGCGCGGGCGGGGTGCTCACCGCCGATGGCCGGCCGCTGATGTTCAACATTCAGGCGGGTGAGAAAATCCATCAGGTCTACACGCTCGAAGTCACCAATCCGGGCGGGCATTCTTCGCGGCCTGTGCCGGAAAACGCGATCTATCACCTCGCCCGCGCGCTCGATCGCGTTTCCGAACTCACCTTCCCCACTGAGATCACGCCGGTGACGCGCGCTTTCTTTGAGCGCATGGCGCCGATCGTGGGCGGGGAAACCGGCGAAGCGATGGCGCGGCTCGGCGCCAATCCGAGCGACGCGGAAGCGATCACGTTTCTCTCGCGCGACCCAAGCTACAACGCCATGCTGCGCACCACCTGCGTGGCCACGCAAATTGACGCCGGCCACGCGCCGAACGCGCTGCCGCAACGCGCGCTGGCGACGCTGTCTTGCCGCGTGATGCAAAGCACGACGCCGGAAACGGTGCGTGATGCGCTGGCCGCAGCGATTGATAATCCCAGCGTCAATGTCGAGATCGTGCGCCGGCGCGGCGCTTCCAGCCCGCCCCAGCTCACGCGCGAGATCATGGCGCCGGTGGAGCGCGCGGTCGAAGCGCTTTGGCCGGGCACGCCGATTGTGCCGATCATGCAAGTGGGCGCCACCGATGGCCGTTTCCTCAACAATGCCGGCATTCCGACCTACGGCATGAGCGGGGTGTTCGCCGTGCCGGGCGAAGCCAACGCCCATGGCCTCAATGAAAATGTGCGCGTGGATGCGCTCTATCGCGCGCGCGAATTCTTGAACCGCATCGTCCGCGACTACGCGCGCTAAAAACCTACTCATCCCTCCCCGCAAGGGGAGGGTGTCAGCGCGCAGGCTGACGGGTGGGGAGAAGGCGCGGAGTTTTCAGGATGCGGCGCTGCCGCCCCACCCGTCGCTTCGCGACACCCTCCCCTCGCGGGGAGGGAAAACGCAGATCCGCTAGCTGCCGCCGAGATCGCCCCAGCGGCGGCCATCGCCGCTGAGCAGCCCGCGCAGATAGGAGACATTCCCCGCCGCTTGCGCCGGCGGCAGATCCACGCGCTGAATCTGCTCAGCCTCCGAAAAACGCCCAGTGAGCGCGAGCGCGATGGCGAGGTTCTGCCGCGCTTGGGGCGGCGCGCCCGCCATACCCGCCGCTTGGCGCAGGATCGGCTCGGCCGAGGCCGCATCGCCGGACATGATGTAGGATACGCCAAGATTGGTGAGCACGCGCGGATCATCGGGGACAAGCGCCAGCGCCTCCTGATAGGCCATGCGCGCTTCTTCAAAGCGCCCCAGCTGATCCAGCGCTGCGCCGAGTGCTGAGCGCACGCGCCAATTCTGCGGCTCCGCCTGCGCCACGGTGGCGAGCGGGCGCAAGGCGTCGCCCGGCTGCTGGGCGGCCACCAGCGCGTAGCCCAACGTCGTCATCAGCGCGCGATCATCGGGAAAGCGGCGCAAGCCCTCGGCCGCGATCTGCACCGCGCGCTCAGTGCGCCCGCCCTTGCGGAGGGCTTCGGCAAAGCCCTGCGCGGCTTCAAGATCATTCGGGAAGGTCTGGTATTCAGCGGCCCAGAACGCCATTTGCGTGAGGGCGTCCTCGCGCGCGATCTGGCGGCGCGCGTCGCGATCCACGCGGGCGGTTTGCTGGGAGGCGCCGTTCTCGGCGCGCTCACCCGTTGCGGCGCAAGCGGTGAGCGCGGCGGCGGCGAGCAAAACGGGCAAAAAACGCGACATCGGCGGCGAATCCTAACAATCGCCGCAACGCTGCGCTGACAAGCTCAACAAAGCGCTAACAGCGCGTTAGGAAAGCATATGACGAGCCTGCCCTTTCTGGCCGATCCGGCCGCCCCCGCCATCCCGATCCACATCCTGCGCACCAGCGAGTGGGGGCCGTGGATCGAGGCGCATTCCGAAACGCTGCGGCGCATGGCGCTGGCGCAGGATTTCAAAGCGCAAAACGGGCGCAGCCTGGTTGTTCCGGCAACGGATGGATCGATCGAGCGGGTGATTTTCGGCGCCGGCGACAAAGCCAACGCGCAGGTGGTGGGCGCGATGGCCCAGCACCTGCCCGCGGGCGACTACCGCATCGCCTTCGCGCCCAAGGAATTTGCGCCCACGGCCATGGCCATCGCCTGGGGCCTCGGCGCCTATGCGTTCGATCGCTACAAAAAGCGCAAGCGCCCCGCGCCGTTTCTGGCCCCGCCTGAAGGCGCGGATATGGATGAGGCCGGCCGCATCGTGCGCGCGTCTTGGCTGGCGCGCGATCTCGTCAACACGCCCACAAACGATCTTGGCCCAGAGGCGCTGGAAGCGGCCGCGCGCGGCGTGGCCGAAGCTTATGGCGCAGCGTTTACCGCGATCGTCGGCGATGACTTGCTGGCGCAGAATTATCCGCTGATCCACGCCGTCGGCCGCGCCGCCGCCGAAGCGCCGCGCCTGCTGCATCTTTCTTGGGGCGATCCTGGCGCGCCGCGCGTGGCGCTGGTGGGCAAGGGCGTGACATTCGACACCGGCGGGCTCGATCTCAAACCCGCCGCCGGCATGCGCATGATGAAAAAAGATATGGGCGGCGCCGCCCACGCACTGGCGCTGGCGCAAATCATCATGGATGCAGGGCTGCCGGTGAAGCTCGACGTGTTTTTGGCGGTGGTGGAAAATTCCGTCGCCGGCAACGCCTTCCGCCCCGGCGACGTGATCAAGAGCCGCAAAGGCCCCACTGTTGAGATCGACAACACCGACGCCGAAGGCCGCCTCATCCTGGCCGACGCTTTAGCGCGCGCATGCGAAGATCATCCCGCGCTGGTGCTGGATTTCGCAACACTCACAGGCGCGGCGCGCCCCGCGCTCGGCCCTGATCTGCCGCCATTTTTCACCGACGATGAAACCCTCGCCGCCGAGCTTGTGCGCGCGTCATGGGAAAGCAGCGATCCCATTTGGCGCATGCCGCTTTGGGACGCTTATGAGGGCGATATGGATTCCCCGATCGCCGATCTGAAAAACACCGGCGACGGCGCCTTCGCCGGCGCCATCTTCGGCGCGCTGTTTTTGCGGCGCTTCGTCAACACCACGGCGTGGGCGCATTTTGATGTGTTCGCCTGGGCGCCAAAGGAAAAGCCCGCCCGCCCCGCCGGCGGTGAAGCCCAAGCGCTGCGTGCGGCCTGGGGTGCGCTGAAAGCGCGCTTTGGCTAAACACGCTTGCGCGCCGCTGCG
>DAORMO010000067.1:0-268 GCA_035440585.1 Terricaulis sp. | reverse complement strand
ACTTGAGAATAATTCGCAAATAGCGCCCCGCGCTGGAACCACTCATGCCCGATACGCAAGCGCCGCCGCTAAAGGCGGCGCTCAATCTTACGCCGCTGCTGATCGCAGCCGCAGCCTGCACCATGGCGATGATGGCGTTTGTCGCGCTTGTCGGGCCGATCGCGCGCGTGCTGGGCATGGCGCCATGGCAGGCGGGCGCGAGCGTGACGGCGGCGGGCGTGTTGTGGATGGCGCTGGCGCCTGTGTGGGGCCGGCTGAGCGACCGCGC
>DAORMO010000066.1:10798-14578 GCA_035440585.1 Terricaulis sp. | reverse complement strand
ATCGCGCGTTGCTGCTGGCGGGCGTTGCGTGCATCGCGCGGGGCGCCATAGAGCCCAACCAGATAGCTCTTGTCCCATTCCGTCAGCGCCACCGGGAACTCGCGGCCCGCATCGCGCTCACTGAACATGTTCAGGATGGAGGGAAAGTCGCTGAGATCGGAAGACGGATCGATCTGCGCCAGCGTCACCATCGCGATGTAATCGGCCAGCGCGCCGAACGGGATGCCGGAGGCGCGGTTGGTGTCGAGCACGATGATGACGTGGTTGAAGTCTTCGCGCGTGGTGCTGCGAATGCGGCCGCCGGTGCGCACTTGCACCGTGGTGGGCGCCGAGCCCGCACTGCGCGCTTCGCTGGTCGCAGACGCGCCATCTGCGGTCATGGTGCGGGTGACGTGCCACCAGCGCACCGCACGCGGGGTGTCGCGGAACTCACGGAACGCGGCGCGCCCGCGCGTATTGCCCGATTGTCCGTAATAGGAGACCGCGCGCGTACTTTGGAGATTTTGCGCCAGCGCGTCGGAATCGTCTGTGATCAGGATGAGTACGTTGGCGCGGCAGCCAGGCTCGCCCACATCAAGGCCGACCTCGTACGCCCGTACGGCGATGCGATCGAGCAGGAATTCGGCGGCGTTGGCGCGGGCGCCCATGACGCCAGGGCAAATCTGCCGATCCCAGCGGGCCAGCTGACCGCTCTCGGATTCAGCAGAGAGCGCATCGACGAATGCGCGCACCTCTTCGGCGCGCGGCGCGACGACGACGACATCCTCCGATTCCACCGTGCGGCCTACTTGCGCCGGCGCAGGCTCTGGTTCGCTTTGCATCAGCATGAGCGCGGTGAGCGCAAGGGCGGCGTTCATCAAAGCCAAGGCGAGCACTCCTTTGCGGCGCGTTAAAGCCCGCCAAACGTCAATAACGCGCGGGCGAGCCGCGATCAGAGCCGTAAATTAGCAGGTCCGCGCCTCAAGCGGCAAATCGACGAACCGCCCGGTTGCGCCGTTAGGCGGCGGTGTCCGGGCCCTCACGGCGCTCATACACGCGATCGACGATGCCGAACGCCTGGGCTTCTTCGGCGGTCATGAAATGATCGCGGTCAAGCGTGCGCTCCACCCGCTCAAGCGGCTGGCCGGTGTGCTTGACGTAGATCTCGTTCAAGCGGCGCTTGGTGAAGAGGATGTCCTCGGCGTGGCGTTCGATGTCCGAAGCCGGGCCGCGGAAGCCGCCCGAAGGCTGGTGCACCATCACGCGCGCGTTCGGCAACGAAATGCGCAGGCCCGGCTCACCTGCCGCCAGCAGCAGCGAGCCCATCGAGGCGGCAAGGCCGGTACAGACGGTCGAAACCGGGCTGCGGATGTATTGCATGGTGTCGTAGATCGCGAGGCCCGCCGTCACGTAGCCGCCGGGGCTGTTGATATACATGGCGATTTCGCGCTTGGGGTTCTCAGATTCGAGGAACAGAAGCTGCGCGGTGACAACAGCGGCCACCGTATCGTCGATGCCGCCGCTGACAAAAATAATGCGCTCTTTCAAGAGGCGCGAGAAGATGTCGTGCTTATCGTAGCCGCGGCTGGTTTGCTCCACGACTGTCGGGATGATGATGCCCCGCATACGTTCAATCGGATCTTGCATGTCCTATCCTTCAGCGGGGGGCAAACACGCCGCAAAGGCCCGACTCGGGGCCCCGCCGCGTGCTCCATATTTGGCCGCGCGGCCGCTCCCGCAAGCCCCGGGCCAGAGCCCAGGCGCCGCGGGCGCTGCTCAATCCTCGGCTTTAGCCTTTTTGCGGGGCTTTTTTTCCTTTTCCGCAGCGGGCGCCGGGGCCTCGTCATCGGCGAACAGCGTCTCAACGCTGACTTCTTCGTTCGTCACCGAAATGAGCTCAAGCACGTAATCAACCACCTTCTCCTCATAGATCGGGGCGCGAATGCCCGCGAGCATGTTGGGATTGCGGCGATACATCTCGAAAATCTGCTGCTCTTGGCCGGGGAAGTTGCGGGCCTGAACGCTGATGGCTTGGCCGACTTCCTGATCGGTGACTTCGATCTTGTGGCGGCGGCCGATCTCGGCAAGCAACAGGCCAAGGCGCACGCGGCGCTCAGCGATGGCGCGATATTCGGCCTTCAGATCATCTTCGCTTTTGCCTTCGTCGCTCGGGTCAAGCCGGCCGGCTTGCTTATCGGCTTCAATCTGGCGCCAGATCTGATTGAACTCGGCCTCGACCATGCGCGGCGGCAATTCAAAATCGTGCAGCGCGTCGAGTTTATCGAACAGCGCGCGTTTGGCCTTGGCGCGCGATTGCGCGGTGTGGCGGCTTTCGACGCGCTGACGCAGCGCATCTTTCACCGCAGCGAGATTTTCAAGGCCAAGCTCTTGGGCCCAGGCGTCGTCAGGCTCGCCCTGCTTGGGGCCGCGCACCTTCTTCACCTTGGTTTCAAAGGCCGCTTGCTTGCCGGCGAGCTCCGCCGCGCCGTAATCGGCGGGGAAGGTGACATCGAGCGTGCGCTCATCGCCGGCCTTGGCGCCGAGCAATTGCTCTTCAAAACCGGGGATGAATTGGCCTGAGCCAATCACAAGCTGCGCATCTTCGGCCGCGCCGCCTTGGAAGGCTTCGCCATCAATGCGGCCGATGAAATCGATAATCAGCGCATCGCCATCCTCGGCGGCGCCGTCCTTATCTTCAAAGCCGCGCTGGGCTTTAGCGAGTTCGGCCAATTCTTCGTCGACGAGCGCATCGGTCACCGCCGCGGTCGGGCGGGTGATGGCGATGGATTTGACATCAGCCGGCTCAAAGTCCGGCATGATTTCGAGCGAAAGCTCAAACGAAAGATCGGACTCGCCAGCGACGACTTGATTGATGTCGCTCTTCAGATCGAGAGTCGGCTCAGACGCCGGGCGCGCATTGACCTTCTCAAGCCCTTCCTTGGTCGATTTCTGCACCGTCTCATTGATGATGTCCTGCATCATCGAGGGGCCATAGACCTTGCGAATATGGCTCACCGGCACTTTGCCGGGGCGGAAGCCGTTGAGGCGCACGCGCGGCTGCACTTCGGCGATTTTGGCGCTGAGTTGTTGCTCCAATTCCGCCTTCGGGACGGTGACGTCATAAACGCGCAGGAGACCTTCGGAGCGGCGCTCGGTGAGCTGCATGGGATGGGCTTTCGACATAGTTTAAGGGCCGCTGCAAATCCTTTGCCGGCGGCGGTGTTCGGAAAGGCGGGCTTATGGCATGGGCCCTGCCCGGTGTCCACGCGCGCCCGCGCCGGATGGACAGCCCCCTGCCCGCCCCCTAAACGGGCGCTTCGTGCGGACGTGGCGGAACTGGTAGACGCACTGGATTTAGGTTCCAGCGCTTCACGGCGTGCGGGTTCGAGTCCCGCCGTCCGCACCAGCTTGAAAGGCTTGGATTTGGCGGGGTTATTGCCAATTGCTTACCAGCGCCCGGCTGGGAGCAAATGGTAAAGAATGGGTGGCGAAATGCTCAAAAGTCCCGTCCCGCTCCGACGCGACCCTTCACCCTGAAGGGTGCGTTTTGGGTGGCAATGGCTTAGCGGTTCAGGGAGCCGCTAAGGGCGCCCGTTTCGACCCGTTAACGAGCCGTAAACGCCCGCCCGGCATTTTTGCCCCATGGAGACGCGCGCGCATATCTGGGCGGGCTGGTTCGTGTGGGGCCTGCTGGGCGCGACGGGTGCATTGGCCGTCGCGGGGATCACCGCGCGCTTCCTGGATCTCGACAGCGGCGCGCAGCGGCTGGCCATGAACGCCTGCACGCTGGCGTTTGCGGCG
>DAORMO010000066.1:8009-10758 GCA_035440585.1 Terricaulis sp. | reverse complement strand
CCGCCATGCCGGTGCTGCTGAGGGCCCATAAGTGGCCCGCTTTTGTAATCGCCGTTATTGTCGCCGTCGTCACCGGCCTTGTGTCGCTCGCAGGCGCGCACCTGGCCTGGGCGGTGCTAAGCGGCCAGCCTGACGAGCTGCCGGGTTGGGATGCGGTGCACGCAGCCGGTCTCGCGCTCGCGTTTGTGAAGCCGGCGCAGAGCTTTGTGATCGCCGAATGGGCCCTGCTCGCTGGCGACGATTTGAAGGCCGCAGAAGTAGCCGACGCGCAACGTCAACACGACCTCGCGCGCTTGCGCGAGCAGCACCTGCACGAGCAGGCCATGGCGCGGATCGGCGCTCAAGCAGCAGAGCCCATCGCCGCAGAGCCCGCCCCCATGGCGGCGCCTGCGCCCCGCTCAGAGGCGTAATCATCTGAAATCGGTGGAGAAAACTGCCGCCATCGGCATTGCGACCGCCGCCGCGCTCATCGCCGGCGACGCGCCGGCGCAAGCGAGCACCACGCCCGCGAGCACCGATGGCAAAGCCACCGAGCAGCAACAACCCGCAGGCCCCAGCTCGGCCGATCGCGCGCTCGCGCGCTCGCTGATCGCGCAGGGCGTCACGCCTGCGGAAGTGAGCAAACGAACCGGCGTGCCTGGCGGCACCTGCCGGCGCATGGCGTGCGAATTTCGAGCGGGCCGGTGGGCGGCATGATCCCCGGCCCGATCATCGAGCGCGCTGCGGCGGCGATTGACCCGGGCGCCTTTGATGAAGCGCTGCCGGGACGGCTTTCGATGGATCTGCTGTTGCGCCGCGACCAGGCGCGCAAGATGGCCGCTGACGTGCTGGTGATTTTCGAGGCGCACCGTCTGGGCGTGATCGAGGCGGGTCCGCCGCGCTTGGGCGTCGTGGCCTAGCCCCAACCTTCCTCGCGCCCGCCCCACACCCAGACTTCCCGGGAGATCGAGGAGGTGTCGATCCAAAGATCCCCGACATTGGGCGTTGCGCCGGTGCCTTGCCCGGTAACAGCGGCCACCAAGGGCGCCTCAGCGAACATCGGAAATCCGGCAGGAAGCGCGGGAGTGATCGCCGCGCCAGCCAAGGATTGGAGCAACGTACGCCTGTTCATGGCTGAAGGATGATCAGAGTAGAGGCGCGGATCAAGCAAAAAGGGCCGGCGCCGTGAGACGCCGGCCCTCGCTGGTCCGTCAAATTCAATAGGAAAGTTAGCGGCCCCGGGCCGAACTTTTCCGCGCCACCTTCTTCACGGCTTTCTTCGGCGCCTTCTTCTTCGCCGTCTTGCGCGCGAGCTTCTTCAGCGCCGGCTTAGCCGCTTTCAGCACCTTCTTGGCCTTGGTCACGGTGAGCGCCGGCGCGCCGCCCTTGCGCATCGCCTTCGCGGCCGCGCGCAGTTTCGGCACCAGCGCCAGGATGTCGGCCGCCAAGCGGTCCAGTTCGTCAGCTGTGTGTTTCATTCGCCCCTCAATGCAACGCCGTCTCTTGGCGCTCTTCCAACAAAACGTCCGTGACCACGTCGCGCGCCCACCACACCGGGCGGTCGACCGCGAGCGCGATCTGTTCAAAGCTCCAACCCTCGTCGTGCAGCTCAAGCGCGCGCACCACGAGCTCGTCGTCTTCGCGGGATGCCTGCTCGTTCAAGCTTGGTTGCTCCCCAAGAAAATCACGTTCGATTCCTCGGCTGCTTTGTGCCGCTGGTCGATCACCGCCTGCTCGGCCCGCAGCATGCGGGCGGCTTCCTCGAACAGCTCGGCCGCTTCGGGTCGCCCAAGCGCGCGGATCGCCAGCCGCTTGAATGCGGGCCAGGCCAGATCGAACACGCGCTCGCGGGGCGTCATTTGGGCCAGCTCCTTGCCGCCTCGCGCAGGGCGATATTGAACTCATCCACCAGGCCGACGACTTCGAGATAGCGACTGCATTGGCGAGCGCTCACCCCATCGGTCAGCAAAACGAACTCCATCCAGAACGCGCGCTCTTCGAGTTGCACGCGCCGTGCTTCCGTGCCCTCGGGCGCGAGCGCTGGAAGTGCGCCGGCGGCGGGCGTCGAAACGGCCTCGCAGGCTTGGCGCAGCTCCGCGCGGATCGGGATCTCTGGCGGGAGCGGATTGGAGGGAAAGGCCCGCGTCGTTCCACACGCGCTCACGGCTAAGCACAAAAGCGCGATAGAGAGCGTCAGGATCAAGCGTGAGGGCTGCATCGGCGATCTCCCTGCGCCCGCGGTCAACGGCGGCGCGTGTTGCGGCTTCGGCGCGGCTGGTGCGGTCTGCGAGCTCGAGCGCGCGCGCATTGATGTCGGCCCGTAGTTCGGCAATCGACTTGTCGAGCGCTTCCACCAAAGCGGTGCGCTCAGCATCCGCGATCTTGCCGCGCTGCTCCCAAGCGGTGAGCGCACCCCATGCGCCCGCCGCGCCAACGGCGAGGATGAACGCAAGGATGATCCACGCCCACGCTTGGGATTTGAGGCCAGCAAACATCAGTTTGCGTTGTGCTGTTCGGCGCCAAAGGGTCCGCTGTCACGGCCACCGCCATAGGAGCCGCTCAAATCCTCGAACGGCATGTTTTCCCAAGGGCTCGCGATGAACGCGCCAACCACGGTGAGGATCAGCAAGATGGCCTGCACCTGCTCGGGCGCGAAGTATGTGCCGAGTGCGCCGGCGGCGACGGCGTAAAGCGCGCCCTGGAAATTCTTGTCGCCAAGGCGGCGGCCCCAGAACGCCCACAGGCGCACGAGCGCTTCGCTGGCGAAGAC
>DAORMO010000066.1:1344-7999 GCA_035440585.1 Terricaulis sp. | reverse complement strand
TGGGCGCTTTTGCACGCCAAGCGACGAGCAAAACCACAAGCGCGATGACGGGAAGCGCAACAAGTTGCGCGGCGAGGAAAGCGAGAATGTTATTGATCATGGCGCACATAATCGCGCCGCATGCGACGTGTGCGGATTAGGCGTCGGCGCCCGCCTCGAGAACGAGCCTGCGCAATGTCTCGACAGAGACGAAGCCGCCAGTCACCCAGTAGGTCCGTTCGAAAAACCTGCCGTCGCTTCGCGCTGTGACAGTCGGGTCGGTTTCCATCGCACGGCGTAGCCAGCCCTCAAACCGCCAACGGTGGCACAGTCCGACGTGGAAGGTTTCTTTCTCCATGGGCCCGAACCTACTCGGTCGGCGTGGGTTCTGGCAACGTAGCCGCCAGCGCGCCGGCTTCGGCGGCGAGGCCATGAAAGTCCGATTCCGAGATCGCCAGCGCGCCCGCACGCAGCGCTTGCGTGAGCGCCTCGCCCAAATCCTCGACGTGATCTTTCAGCGCGCGGAACGCGCCAACCACGGCGTCGACCGGCGACACTTTCGCCAGCGCTTCGCCAAGCGCGGCTTGCACCTCAGGATCAAGCGCGCCGCCCTCGGCGATCGCGGCGGCCTGCAATTGCTGGCGGGCGTAAACAACAGACATGGGCTTTGCTCCTTAAACGCTTTCTTGGCCGGTGAAATCAAACGTGACGTTGGCTTCCCGGCCGTTGGCCTCGTCAATCGCGGTGATGCGCACCCTGGCGTTTTTCGTTTGCCCGACGCCGACATTGAACCCCATCTGGTTGGTGGCGCTGTTCTCTGCGTTCGTCAGCCACCAATCGGTATCCGCGCCGGCAAGGTGGCGCACGATGTAGCGCACAGAGCCAACAGCGCCGGTGGGCGTCAGCGTGAAGTTGCCGCTGAACACATCGCCCGCGCCGGTGCGGTAGGCGTGTGCGGACGGCGCCGAGATCGCCAGCGTAAAACCGCTCGCCGCGCTCACCGTGGTTTTGACCTTATTGCTGTCGCTGGTGTCGGTGTAGAGCGCGCCGGCGCCAAGCGCGGACACCGCCGCGGCGTTGCCCGCATAGCTGGGTGGGGTGAGCGTCGCGAGCGGGCTTTGGCCGGCGACGCCAGCGGCAGTGCCCAGCGACGTGACAAGCGCGCTTTCCGTCACGGCGGTGACGCCATCGGCCCGAATGAGATCGGTGAGAGAGCGCCCGACAGGAATGTCAGTCACGTCGACGACATCGAAGAACGCCACTTCGACGCGCCCGCCAGAGCCGCTGTGCGTGATGTCGAGCCGCGGGCGCCAATAGGCGTCGTATGCGTTCGGCGTCGCGTTTGGGCTAACGACGCGCGCGAGCGTGACCCAACCGTCGGCCACCTGCAAATTCGTATCCTGATACGAATATCCAGGTACGGAAGCGCCCGTCACTGAGGCAGGCGTGCCGTGCGCCCACGAACTGTCTAGCCCGTTGACGCTTGAGCCCAACGCAACCGAGATTGCTCCGGATGATGGGTCTGTCTCGGCGCGCAAACGCGCGACGAACATATATCGCCGTCCCGGCACCGGCTTGATGACGCCTTTCGGCGTCAAATAGCGCGAGAACGCGTTGAACCGGATCACGCGCCCAACATTCGCGACGTTGGCATAGCCCTCCGCGCTCGGGTCCGCGATCGTGTCGGGCGATCCCCCGAATGACGTTGTCCAGTGCCGTCCGTCGGCGCTGAAATCAGGCACGAGCAGGCGCTTGGCCGTGTAAAGCGCGGCGTTGAGGTTGGCGTTATCCGTGGCGTTGAGGCCGGCGAGGCTGCTTGCCGTCGCACCCGATCCTTGTCCCGCAATCGCCGCCGCCGTGCCAAGAGCCGTCACCGCCGCCGCATCGGTGAGCAGCGTCGTCCCGTCCTCGCGCGTGACGATGCCAGCCGAGCCGAGATTGGTCGCGCGGCGAACCAGCGGCGCGCTGAACACCGCGTTGCGACCCGCGCCGGAGGTTTTGCGGAACAGCAGCTTTGCCCGCTTGGCCGTGCTCGGCGCCATCGCCACGACAGCGGAAAGCGCGGGCACGGTGCTGGTAAATCCAGCCTGCACGGTCGTTGTTGAAATCAACGTGCTGGCCGCGTTGTCGGAAAACCACTCGATGAAAAGCGCCGCGTTGCCGCTGCCCGCGCCTTCAACCTCCATCCAGGCCGCGATGTAATAAGGCCGCGACGCCTCCACCGGGAACGCGAGCGAGCGCACGTTCTTTTCGCTTGCGTCGGCGGCGATGCGCATCTGCTGGATTGACGGGCCGCCATCGGTCGCCACCGCCAAAAGCGTGAACGCATCGCCTGTGTAGGCGGCGGTGTCGACCATTTCCGGGTCAGGAAATACGTTTGAACTATCACCCGTGTAGAGCTTGGACGCGATGACGCTGCCCGCCGCGATTTGCGCCGACCCGACAGTGCTGAGTGTGGCCAGCGCGCCCTGTCCCGCAATCGCCGACGCCACGTTGTACGCGGTCTGATCGCTCACAAGATCCCAAGCAGAGCCGCTCCAACGGAAAGTGCGCCGCTGCGCATCATCGGTATCGAGCCAAAGCCAGCCGGTTTGCGGTGATGACGGCGCGCTCGTTTGCGCGAAGATCACAAGGTTCTGCGTCGCCAGCGCACCTTGCCCGGCAATCGCGGACGCGACGTTGACCGCCGTTTGATCCGTCACATGCTCCCACGCGCTGCCGCTCCATCGATACGTGCGGCGCTGGGCATCGTCCGTGTCGTGCCAGAGCCAGCCCGTCTGCGGCGAGCTGGGGGCGCTGGTCTGCGCGAAAATGACGAGGCTTTGGGTGGCCAGCGCGCCCTGGCCGGCGATGGCGGCGGCGACGTTGTAGCCCGTTTGATCTGTGATGTGCACCCAGGCAGAACCACTCCAGCGGTAAGTCCTGCGCTGGGCGTCGTCAGTGTCAACCCAGAGATCGCCCACACCCTCAGCGGTGGGTGCACTGTTCTGAGCAAAGGTTGTGATTTTGCCGTCCGCAGTGTCCTGCGCATCTGCCGCCGCGAGCAACGCCAACGCGAGCGCGTCGCCGCTTGCGTCCACCCACTCGCCATCGATGAGCTTGTAAGGCGCATCGTCATCGTTCGTGTCGAACCAATACGACCCCGCGGGCGTGGTCCCGACATCAGGCGCGCTGTCTTGCCAGAACGCCGAAATGACGCTCGGCGCGATCGAAAACTCGCCCGTGTCGTCGCTCAATTCCCAATCGGTCCAAGCGCCGAGGCGATCAGCAGCCCGCGCACGCGCCCGCGCCTCATATTTCTGGCCCGGATAAACCCCCTCGCGCGTCGGCTTGCTCGTGAGCGGCGGGGTCGCGCCGGTGCGATAAATGCGCGTATCATCTTCGATCCGATATTCGATCTCGATTGCGGTGACGGCAGGATCGGTGATCGCATCCCAGGAGAACGTCAGTTCGGGCATTTGCACGCCACCGGCGACGACATCGGCAACCGAGCAAGCGAAACCGCTCATCGCCAGCGTGGTCACCGGACGCTCCACAGCAATTGTGGTGACGCTGGCTTCGTCCTCGGTGCTCCAATCGTCAACGGTTTCGTGGGTTTCGACCAGCACCAGGCGCACGCGGGCGCGCGGCTCACCGTCGAAGCCGTTCACGATCTCGAAGATGACGTTTTCGACCCAGAAGGTTTTCGTCACGCCACCGAAGCGCTGCGAGGTCCACTCTTCCCAATCGCCGGGCTCGTATTCGAGCGCCCAAAGCCCGCACACGATTTCGGCGCGGCCCTGCAGGCGGGCCTCGCGCAACGCCATCTTGTTCAGGCGCTGACATTGCGGCCCCGAGGTGACGAGCGGGTAGGACCGGTTTTTCACGAACCGGTCGCCGCCGTCCGCTGTGATCGCCGCGGCGTCTTTGCGGATCGGAAGCGCGCGTTCCTGCCAATTGTGGGCGGGGCTCACATGGCGCGAGTGGATGGTGTTGCAAAGCTCATCTGCCGGCCGATCGGGCGTGTAGACGATCGCCTCATCCGCCAGCAGATCGTCATCGATAAGCGCGCGCCCCATCGCGTGCACGGGCGTGCGCGCCACACCGGGCATGAACTTGAAGGCCCCGCCCATATCGACGTGCAAACCGCCCATTGACATGGCGACATCCGCCAGCACCTGGCGCGGGCCCGCGAAGCTCGAAATCACCCCATTGACGCTGTAGCGCTTTTCGGTCCCGCCGGCGGCGAGGTCCACATCCTCGTCGCAAATGTCGGCGGCGTCTTCAATGTACTCGTCGGGAACGTCCTCGGTGTGTGCGCCAAGGCCGATCACGCGCACGCCGTTCATTTCCCAGCCGCGCGCGAACTGCGCCCCGACCAGTGCGGCGTTGCTTGTAAAAACGGTGTCGTTGATGCGCGGGTCAAAGCAGAGCGCGCCGTCGACGACAAAGAACAGAGAAGGCTCGCCATTCGGAAAGGCGTTGGGCTCGAACTCCATTCGGACAATCGCGTATGCAATGCCGCGCCCTCGGCAGTTCTCTGTCCACTCACCTGAAGGCGCCGCCGCCACGAGCGCAGCGTCTGCGGTCTGGTCGTCCGTTCCCTTGTAGAAGATCAGCGAGAGCTTAGCGCCGAAATGGCTCGAGCAGGTACGCCAGCCCGTGTTCACATCGCCGTCGAACGTAAGCTTTTCGCCGTTGCCCCATACCTCGACACAGCCGTGCACCTCGCAATCGCTCACGGCAATCACGCGCCAAAGGTATTTGTTATCTGGACCTGTGACGGTTGCGTAGACGGTCGAGCCGCCAACAGCCGCGCGGCCGACCACGATTTCGCGCGGGAACTCCGGATCGAACTTGAGCGCGAGCTGCCGCCCTTGATCAAGCGCGCCGCCTGCGTCCGAACTGGGCTTCGGCGCAAGCGCGCGCGAAATGATCGAGGAAATGATGAGATAGGCCAGCGCCTTGCCGAGTGCGGCCCAAGCGGCGGCTGTCAGGCCCACATAGGCCACCGCCGCACCGATCGCCATCCAAGCCGCACCGATCGCGGCAATCACCGGGGGCATTCGGGCGCCTCCCAGAACGTGGCGCGCGGCGGGATCGGCCCACGCACGAGCCCGGCTTCATCCTGCCCCCAGCAGCCTTGGGCGCTGTCGCAGATCAGCAGCGATTCCAGCGGACCCTTTTCGGTCAAGGCGAGCGCGCCCAGGCGTGGCCGATAGACCTGGCGCAAGCGCGCGCGCACCAAATTGCCGACACACAGGAAGCCGAGTTCGCGCACACGTCGCAGCGCGCCGAACCCCGAGGCGTAGCGCCCACGCAGATCATGCGCGAAGTCGCGCCCGCTCACCTCAAGCAGCCAATCGGCGCCCAACAGGCAGCAATCTGACCCGCCCCACTCAAAAGGCGTTTGACGGCGCGCGCCGATAAAGGCCGAAAGTTTCGCGGCCTGCATCAGTATCGGATGTTCTTCACAAGGTCATGACTTTTGATGTCAGACGGCGAGTAAGGTACCGAGCCCCCGGGAATCCCTGAGTTTGAGCGCCCCCACATGAGATTGCGTTCGGTGGCGATCGACCCCGACGCGGCCTTAAAGAAATCGTCGCCCGGGTAGATCTCTTGCTGGTCTTCGTGGCTGCGCGTGCGCCCCACCCGCTGGCCGTAGCGGAGGGCGAGCGATTCACACCGCACCAGCAAAATCGATTGCCCGCGGCCATCGTCACCGCCCGGGGCTTCGCGGATTTCCATTTGATCGATAAGGCCGGTAAAGCAGCGCCGCTGCATCACATGCGCGATCGGGTCAGCGCTCCACACCGAATAGGCCATTTCAACACGGCGCTGCCGATAGCCGCCTTCGCTGATGATGGTGGAAAGAAAATAGGCCGGATCGGTTTCGTCAGCGGCGTCGGCCAAAAGCCGCGAGGCATCGAGCGAAAGCTGCACGCCCTGGGCGCTCATGTGCGCCCCGCTCGATGCGGCGGTCGCGCCGGCGTAGGCGCCGGTCGCCACATAGGTGCGCTCGCCGATAATGACGTTCTCGGGCCCATCCCAAAACGAGCAAAGCCCAGAGTCGAGAAAGAGATCGACGCACAAGAACACGCCGACATTGCCGCGCAGCGCGCTGCGTTGGCCGGAACTGAGCGGAAAAGCCAATGCTTAGAACCTGCGGATGACCTGAACAGCGGTCAGTGTCGCTTGGCTCGATGCTGGCGCGGAAAATGGGACGTCGAACTTCGGCACGATCATTTCCGCCGAAGCTTCCTCCATCACAAACGGCACCGGGAGCGTGGCCGTTGGCGTCGTGGGCGGAGCTGGTCGCACGCTCATTGTCAGATTGCCGCTGCCGTCTGCCACACCGCCTCCGACGATATGCAGTCGGCGCGCGGGCCCGTCTTGCCAATGCCCGTAATCTCCCGGCGCGATCACGGCCCCGGGCTTGAAGCCGGAGAACGTCATGGTTTTGTTGGCGCGGCTCACGCTCGCCACCATGGGCGCGCCCCAATCTCCGCCGCGAAAATAGTGCAGCGGCCGCCGACGCTCGGCGTCATAGATGAAGAGCGTACCCTGGAAGCCATCGAGCGCCGCGCGCAGCCATTTGTACTGGCCGGCGATCTCGCGCGTGAGCTGCGTGGTGGAAAAGTCGCAGGCCCAGAGCATTTCGCCCATGTCCACGCCCTGATTATCGCCACCACGCGTG